>NZ_JBSWYX010000006.1:0-300331 GCF_056161345.1 Salipiger sp. ABF4_146
GGTGCCCGAGGACGGCTCGCGCATGGCGCTGCTGGAAACCGGCGAGGTGGACATCGTCGACCGCGTTCCGGCGGAATCCATCGACAGGATCTCCTGCCGCAAACCTCGCGCCACCGCGCCGTGCGATCCATACCGACCATGCGCTCGGTTCCCCCCGGCGGCCCGCCCGGGGCACACTCGCCGCATCGCAACAGGGAGAAGAGCATGGTGCCCAAGACGCTTGTGACCCCGCTGCTGGCGGCGCTCATCACCAGCGCGGCGATGGCGGCGGATGTGCCGAACCCGATGCAGCAGAGCGCCACGTGGCAGGACCTGCGCGGCGACATTATCGGCGGCGCAGAGCTTTACCCAGCGGAAGGCCTGTTCACCGTCGCGGCCCCCTACCGCGCCGAAGATGCCGCCACCGTGCCCGTGCATATCGTGCAGACCGATCCCGCCGCGACGATCACCGGGGCCACCGTGGTGGTCGACGAAAACCCCGCGCCGGTTGCCGGCACCTTCGCCTTCGGCCCTGCGATGGCACCGCTGGATTTCGAACTGCGGCTGCGGGTGAACCAATATTCCAACGTCCGGGTGATCGCCGAGACGGAGGACGGCCTGCACATGGACGGGCGCTTTGTGAAGGCCTCGGGCGGCTGCTCTGCCCCGGCCACCAAGGACCCGGAGGCGGCGCTGGCGGGGATGGGGCAGATGAAGCTGCGGCTGTTCGGGGCGGCGGAGCAGGTGCAGTCGACAGCCCGGCGCGAGGCGCAGATCCAGATCCGCCATCCCAATTACTCGGGGCTGCAGCGCGACCAGATCACCCAGCTGTTCATCCCGGCGCATTTCATCGACTGGCTGGAGGTCTGGCAAGGCGAAGAGCGGCTGTTCTCCATGCAGGGTGGCATTTCGATCTCGGAAAACCCGGCGTTTCGCTTCACCTATGCCGACAATGGCGCCGCAGCGCTGACGGTGAAGGCGCAGGACACCGAAGGCAACACATTCGAGAAGGTGCTGCCGAAGGCCGGTGGCTGAGGCGATGCCGCGCGCCCAGCCCCCGCCGCCGGAGGGGCGGCAGCGGGGGGCGCTTCGAGCCGTGTCGCGCAGCATGAAACAGCCGGCTCAGAAGAAGCAGACCACCTCGGCCTCGGCCTGTGCACGGCGCAGGTCGGCGACGATGGTGTTGGCGGCGACGGCGCTGTTGAACACCGCCATGCGCTCGCCGCCGGTGAGGCGCATCGACAGCACCGTCTCGGCCTCGACGTAGCGCTCGTAGGGCAGGATCGCGGCAATCTCGTCGATCGAACAGGCGCATTGCCGCAGCACCTGCCGGCTCTGGCCATTGCTGGCCATACAGCCAAAGACGTAATCGGCGCGCGCCTCGGTGGGGTAGTCATTGAGCCGCTCGGCCATGCTTTGCGCCGCTGCGACACCGGGCGCGCAGACCACAGTGCAGAGCGCCAGCGCGCGGGCGACGCGGCCGATCATTCTGCCACCGTCCCGGCAAAGCGCAGTTCGGACAGGTAGCCGCCCGCCGCGCCTTCGGCGTCCGGGGCCTCGGCCACGAAGCTCAGGTACCAGCCGGGCACCGCCTCCGACATGGTCACCCGCAGTTCCAGATCGCCAAAGCCCTGCATGCGGGCGGCGTTTGGGTCGCCTTCGAAGGGGCGCAGAGTGACGGTGCGGGTCTCGACGGTCTCACCGCCGACCTGCGCCGCGCCGGTTTCGATCTGCGCCGGCTCCACCAGCGCCTCCTTGACCCGGTTGCGAATGTAGTAGGGCGAGCCGCCGGCGGTTTCGGCCATGTCGCGGATCACCGTCTCGTAGAAATACATGATCATCGGGTTGCCGACGCTGGCCGGAAACGTGCCGAGGTTGCGATGCTTGCCGTCCTGCCGAAACTGCAGATGCGCGATCGGCGCCTGCCCGCTTTCATCGAACGACAGCGCAATCTCGCCGCTGTCGCGCGCCGCCGTCTCGGGCGCGGCACGGTTGCTGACCGCGCGGGTGTACTGCAGTTCGGCGTCGGCGCTGACATCGTCGAGCGTGCCTTGCTTGAACAGCAGCTCGTAGGTCTGCTCGGCCTCGGTGGTGGCTGCCCCGGCGGGCAGCGCGAGCGCCCCCAGCACGGCGATCAGGGCCAGTTTCCTGTGCATGGCGCATCTCCTCCCGCATGGTCTGCTATTGCGCAGCCTACCCCCCCTGCCCCGCCTGTCATTGCCGACTTTTGTCGGTGCCCGCGCCGACGCAGTCGGGCGGCGCACAGGGCGCATTGGCCGCACGGGGCGCCTTGCTGCGGCCAGCCCCCTACCCCTCCGGCGCCTGCCAGCGGGTCTTCCATTCGATCAGCGCGCGCAGCCGCGCCAGCTGCACCGGCTTGGTCAGGATCGAGAACCCCTGCGCCGCGCCTTTCTTAAGAAGGCTGTTGCCACGGTTGGCGGTGATCATGATCGCCGGCACCTGCACGCCGCAGGCCCGGCGGATCGCCGCGATGGCGTGATCGCCGGTCTCGTCGCCGTCGAGTTGGTAATCGGCGAGGATGATGTCAGGCGGCATGCCCATGTCGCGCACGTGCTGCAACGCCTCGTCGATGCCGCGCGCCGCCAGAACGCTGGCGCCCCATTGTTCGAGTTTCTGGCTGAAGGCGTAGAGCACATCGGGGTCGTTCTCGATCAGCAGCACGATGTGATCCATCTCCTGCGGTGCCACGCTGTCGCTGCCGCGCGAGTCCTCCGGCGCCGCCTGCCGCCCTTCGACCACCTCCATCTCGATGCTGAACACCGACCCGACGCCGGGCTTCGAGCGCACCCGCACGTGATGCCCCAATTGCCGACAGGTGCGGTCGACGATCGACAGACCCAAGCCCACGCCCGATCCCAAGGGCACATTGTCGGCGCGGGCGAACTCTTCGAAGATGCGCTTCTGATCCTTGCGGTTGATGCCGATGCCGGTGTCCCAGACCTGCAGTTCGACACGCGATCCGCGACGACGGCACCCGACCAGCACGCGCCCGCCGTCGGGCGTGTATTGCAGCGCGTTGACCACGAGGTTCTGGATCGAGCGCAGCAGGTAGACCGGATCGGAGCGCACGAAAACCATGCTGGGCACAACGTCGAGCCGCACGCCGCGGCGCTGTGCCACCGGGGTCTGATCCTCCCAGACGCTGCGCATCAAGGTGCCCAGACACAGTTCGGACGGGGTGAGCGAACGGTCGGCGCTTTCCAGCCGCGAGATGTCGAGCAGCGAGTGCAGCAGCTGCTCGATCGAATTGAACGACCCCTCGAGCCGTTCGACGGTGGGCGCAAAGCGGGTGCCCGAGGCGGAGTCGAGCAGCGTGGCGATCAGCAGCTTGGCGGCGTTGATCGGCTGCAGCAGATCGTGGCTGGCGGCGGCAAGGAAACGGGTCTTCGACGAGACCGCCGCCTCGGCGCGCTCCTTGGCCAGCCGCAATTCCTCTTCCACCCGCGCCTTCTGTTCGAACTGCTCGCGCAGCTGCGCGTTGGCGCGGGTCAGCTCGGCGGTGCGTTCGATCACCCGGTTCTCCAGCATCACCGTGGCGCGGGTTTCCAGCGTCACGTCCTTCAGCTCCAGCAGCACGCCGCCATCAGGCAGCCGGTGCGCGTGCAAATCCAGCATCCGCCCCGAGGCATGCCGCAGCCGCCGCCGCAGCCGGCCCTGCCGTTCCAGCCGGTCGAGCCAATGGGCGATGTCATGCTCGGCGGCCTCCGAGATCAGCCCGTGCTGCGCGACGAAATCCAGCAGGCGGCCAAGCTCGGTGCCCTTTTGCAAGATCGTGTAGGGCAGCCCCAGAAGCTGGCGGAACTGCTGGTTGTACATCATCACCTCGCCCTGCGGCGAGAAGGTGCACACCCCCGAGGTCATATTCTCGAACACCGCCTGCAGGTAGTCGGCGTGGCGGTCGATCAGGCTTTCCTTTTCCGAGCGATTGCGCCGCACGATCGGCGTCATCTCGGTGAGCAGCAGCACGAGGTTCTCGTCGCTGGTGCGCTGCAGGTTGACCTGATACCAGCGATCACCGGTCAGTTCGATCACCAGAGTGACCACCGCGGCCCCCCTGCCCCGCCGGGCCTGCGCCAGCGCGGTGTCGAAGCTGACCTCCACCGTCACCAGATGGCGGCTCTCGGCCATGGCCCCCAGACAGGCATCGATGCGCAGCCCGGGCTGCAGACGTTCAGAGATATCGGGCAGCAGCGTCTGGAAGATGTCGTTGCATACCTCCAGCCGTCCGCCGGTGAACAGCGCCACCCCGCCGTCCATCGCCGAAAGCGCATCGGCGAGGTTCTTGCGCATGCGCTGGGTGTCGTCGCGGGCGTGGCGCAGTTCGTCGGTGGTGCGCTCCAGATCGCGGGTCTTGGCCCAGACCTGCGCCTGCAGCGCGATGGCTGACTGGAACGCCCCATAGGCGCTGCTGCCGACCTCGTGCTGACGGTTGGCACGGCGCATCAGCGCGTCGATGATCCGGCCCTGCCGGGCAAGCTGCGTCTCCATCGGCTCTTCGGGGTCGATCATGCCAGCTCACGCCTCCCGGGATCGAAAAACGCCACGCCAACGAAGGTCTGGTTCACATGCACGCCGCAGTGCTGCTCGCCGTAGGTGTTGAAGCCCAGCACCCGGCGGCGGCGGAAAATCTCGCTGACCGCCGGGGCCAATTGTTTCTGCTCGATCTCCAGCTTGCGCAGCACGCAATCAAACCCGAGCACGAAATCCGGCGGCCCGCCTTCAGGCCCGCGCGTATCAAGCTCGGCCTCCAGCGTCTCGATGATCTCCTTGCCGCGCCCCAGCGTCAGGATAAGACCGTCGTCGATCGCCCCCAGAAAAGACAGCGCGTGACTGCCCGGAACGCTGTGGATCGCGCGCACATGGTAGTTCATGTTCTGCCGCACCAGCATCGGGTTCTCGGCAAACACCTGCGGCGACAGCCGCTCGACCGGACAACCGACGATGCGCGCGTATTCCAGCGCCGCCGGGGCGCCGTTGATTTCGAACACCAGCCGCTCTTCGGGCAGCGCGTGGGTGACCACCACCTGCCGGTCGGTGGGCAGGAAATGGTCAAAGCCGAGGCCTTGGAACTCGAGGTCGGTTTCAACCATAAGGAGAATCGCGGAATTGCTGTGGAACCGCCCCTCATGCAGTACGAAGGTCTCTTCGAAGGCCAGATTGTCCCCCGCCGAGCCGCCAAACACCGGCACCTCGCCAAGCGCCGCCTCCAGCGTGGCGACCAGCATCTCCTCTTGCTTGGCCAGCCCGTCAGCAAAAATCAGTGCCAGCCGGTTCCACCCGGCGGTGCGGCGGAACCGGGCGGCGTGATTGCGCACCTCGGCGGCGATGGATTTCATCTCCAGCGGTTTCAGCGGCGAGATCAGCATCGAGGCGCAGCGGAAGTGCTCGCGCGGGAACGCCAGCAACAGCAGCGCGCCGGTCTCGTAGCCTTCGGTGGTGATCGTCCCGGCGGTGGTGCAGCCGAACACCGGCACCCCGCCCGAGCCCGCATCAAGCGCAGCGGCCACCGCGTCCGGCGCCAGCCCATCGGGCAGAAACGCAAGGATGAAGCAGGTCTCGCTGAGATCGAGCGCCGCCAGCGCCTCGGTCACGGCGGCGGCGGCCTCGGACTTGTGCGAAACGGCGATGCGGATGAAGCGGGGCAGCTGGCCGTCGGGCGCCATTCCGGTCGGCGGCTCAGCGGCTCAGGAAGGCCTGCGCGTCGGCATCCGCCGCGCCGATCGCCGTGGCCGGCTGCGAGCTTTCCACCAGCACCGCCGCCTGCGTCCGGTTCTGCACCCCGAGCCGCCGCAACAGCGCGGTGATATGCGCCTTCACCGTGGCCTCGGCCAGATCAAGCTCATAGGCGATCTGCTTGTTCGGCTTGCCCGCGCAGATCAGCTTCATGATGCGTTTCTGCTGCGGCGTCAGTTCGGCCAGCTTTGGATGCATCGCTTCGAACGGCGTCTCTTCGGCGGGGTCGATCACCGCGCGCCCGGCGTAGCCCGAATGCACATAGGTCCGGCCCGACGCGATCTCGCGCAGCGCCTGTCGCAGCACCGCCGTCGGCGCGTCCTTGGGAAGAAAGCCCGCCGCGCCCTCCTCCATCAGCGCCTGCACCACCTGCGCCGAGGTCAGCGACGAGATGACCAGCACCGGGGTTTCCGGCAGCGCCTCGCGCAGTTTCTGAAAGCCCGAGATGCCGCACACATCCGGCAGCTTGAGATCGAACATCACCAGATCGGGCGCGACCCCCTGCGCCAGCAGATCAAGCGCGGCGCCCAGCGTTGGCGCCTGTGACGGCTGACAATCGGGAAACGCCATCCGAAGCGCCGTAGCCAGCGCGTCGCTGTACAGCGGGTGATCATCGACGATCAGGACAGAACCGATCGTGCCCGATGCAGCCGCATCTTGCATGTCTTTCATTGAACTCTCCTCCCGCTTTGACGTTAGCGCATGAAATTTCTTTCGCGCAATGGTGTAATTCCCCGGCGTCAGCGCGGCCCGCCGCGACGGGCGGAAAGCCGCACCCCGGAAAATGGCACCTGATAGAACACGCGCGGCACCCCCGCGGTCTGCCGCGGCGGTGCCAGCCGGATCAGCGTTGCAAACGGCGTTATGCCAGCGCCCCATTCTGCTTGGCCACATGGGTGGCGATCGCATCCATCAGCGGTGGCGACAGGCAGTCATAGGGCTCCAGCCCCAGTTCGCGCAGCCGTCCGCGGATGTCATCCATCCGCGCCGGATCGACCCCCGACTCGATGATCGACGAGACGAAGGCGGCGAACTCGGCCGGGGCCCAACCGCCATCGGAGGAAAGCTCGGTATGCACGAAGTCCAGCCCGTGGAACGGATGACCGGTGTCCTCGATCCGCCCATACATGTGCACGCCACAGCCGCTGCACGCGTGGCGCTGGATCGCCGCCGAGGGATCGACCACCTGCAGCTTGTCCTCGTTCTCGGTCACCGCGACCTGATCACGGCTGACAACGGCGATCTGACTGAACACCGCGCCATCGGGTTTCCAGCATTTGGTGCAGCCGCAGACATGGTTGTGGGCGGTCTGCGCGCCGACCTTCACCACCACCGGATCACTGGCGCAGCGACACTTGAGCGTGCCGCCCGCGAACCCCGGGTTCGCAGGCGAGATGCCATTGTCGACCTGCGGGTGAATTTTCACATGCGTATAGCGCGGCTCTGCCGCGTCCTCGTCACCACCGAATATCTTGTCGAGAATTCCCATTCTTTTTGCTCCTCCCAAGCGGGCGCAGCGGTCTGACGCGCCTGTATCAAGGGTGCGACCGCGACAGCGGGCTGGCAATTGCACCATTGGTATCGGCTTCGGGATTGAAACGGCACGGCCTGAACGGACCGGATTGTCAGCCGTCCGGCTCAGATACAGCGGCCTCCGGGCACCGACTGCAGGGCGCGCGACAGGTAGGCCGCCGTGTGCTCGGGCGGCAGATTGGCGTCCAGCGCCAGCAGGCCGCGCGCTGGCGGACACTCGGGATCGGCACCGTCGGTCACATGCAGCAGCCGCAGAAGATGTGCCCGCGACAGCGCCTCGATCCGCGCCGAAAGGCCCTTGCCGGGTATCTCGAACCCCGAGGCGATGACCAGCGCGGCACCGGGAGAGGCAAAGCCGTCGAGCGCGCAAAGTGCCTGCGTCAGCGGCGGGTCTTCGAACTGCCCGGCCAGCGCCAGCCCTTCGGCGAGGTCATGCGCCTGCACCAGCCCGTCGATCACCCGCGCCATGCCCTCGGCGCCATAGGCGGGGGAGATCAGCACCGGCGCACCGGCGCCAAGGGCCAGCAGCGCGACCCAGCCGCCATCGAGGCAAACCCGCCATCCGATCAGCGCCAGCGCTTCGGCAGCGGCCACAGACCGGAAGGCCCGCAGTTGGCCGCGTAGCATCGAAGGCCGGAAATCCGCCACCAATACGGCGCCGGGTAGAGTGCCGGGGTGCCAAGGTCCAAATGCGTCCTGCGCGGTGCGGCGCAGCGCAGCGAGTTCGGTGGCCTGCAGGCTTGCGCCGGGGATGTGCAGGGAAGCTGTCATCGCAAAATCCTCGGACGGGGGGTGGCCGGATGCATCAGGGGTCTCTGCGCTTGTGTCGTGTCGTGGGTGGTGGACAGCAGTCTAGGCCTGCTGACAGGGGGCTGAAACACAGCCCAAGGTCGCAGGTCAGCGTTGTCAGCCGGACGTGTCAGGGCCGCATTTTGCAACCAACTGAAAACACGCCGATTTTCAAATTGTCAGCTGACAATTTTCCGCTGAACCCTTCCGCGACAGCGCGCCGAGCATGCTGGAGACCGAAAAGACCCCGTTTCGGGCGATTTGTGTCAGCCGTCTGAGGTAGGCTCCGGGCTTGCGGATCTCCGCGTGCCGGTCGAGCAGACACAGCAGCACCGCCGCAGCGCGTTCCGCGCCCATGATGCGCTGCGCTTCGTGCAACACTGGCGGGTCGATCCCCATCATCGGCGCAAGCCTCTGGGTCATCGCGATCAACTCGTGCCAGCTGCGCGGCTTTTCAGGGAAGAAGGCTTGGTACTCGCGGCAGGTGTCGGTGATCTGCGGAAGGCTGATCTCGTCTTTCTCAGCAATGCGATCCTGATCCGCTGGCGCCACCTGTGAAGGCTGGGCGCTTACAGAGTCAGAAAAGGATCTATCTGTTTCTTGTATGTGCCGCTCATTTTGGCTGTTGCTGCCGCTCATTTGCGGTGTCGTGGGACTGGCTTCCAGAGCCTCGGGGCAGGGCGTGTCGACCGGTTGCGCCGCGTCGAGACGGGCGATCATCCCGGCCAGCGTGTCCTCCGAGACCTTGCGGCGCAGCAGCAGACGGGCCTCTTCCAGCAGCGGTGTGTCGCCATCCGGCCCAAGGTCGCACAGACGCTGGCGCAACAGGCCAAGCCGGGCGCGCAGGACCGCGACGCGTTCGCGGCGCGCTTCGGCATCTGCCACCGCGCGGCTGATGGTGTCGGCGTGGCGGGCGAGGGGGGAAAGATCGAAGCCAAAGGCGATGCCGATCTGCGCGCCGCAGCGCCGGGCATAGCGCTTGCCGTTGGGGCTGTCGTGACGGCTGACAATACCGCTTTCGACAAGCTTTGCCAGATGCCGGCGCAGGGTGCTTTCGGGCATCCCGGAAAGCCGCTCGGACAGCACCCGGTTTGAGGGAAAGACGATCGCGCCCTCGCAGGGCAGCTCGCGGTCGGGCCAGAAGGTCAGAAGCGCCTTCAGCACCGAAAGCGGGCGGTGTCCGAGACCGAAGTCTTCGGACGCAAGTGTAAGGTCGCGCAGCAGCGCCCACTTGTCATGGGTGCCGGCCTGCGCCGTCAGGCAAGCCGAGATTGGCCGCCCGACAGGCTGTCGGGACGTCTCCAGCATATATTTTTCACGAAAGACAACAAAATTCCTGCCCCACACCGTGATGCGGAGTTGACAGGGAACGGCTCTGGCGGCTAACTCAAATTGCTACTTTCGAGAAGGGCCTTCCGGGATCCGTCCTGGGGGGCTTTTCTTTTTTCTGTCGCCTGTCCTCTCGTGCCTCCGTTGTTTTTCTACTGCTCTCAGTCTTCCGACCGGGTGCTTTGCCAGCGGTCGTGAAGGTCTTGGATGATTTCTTCGGCGCGGGCGTCGAGCCAGCGATCGAAACCATCAGCTGTTTTTGACGGCACCGTCAGGGTCAGGCCCCGCGCGGTGCTGCGAATTTCGGCCAGCGCCGTGCCATCGGTGGCGCGCAGGCTGCGCGGACGCGGGGCAGGGGGCTTGGCGACGGTGGTCTTGCGCTGCGTGGCACCATAGACCGCATCGAAACGGGCGTCGGAATCGAGCCCGTCGAAGCCGGGCTCGCGCATCGCCTCTTCGGCGCGGGCGCTTGCCGCCTCGTCCTGTAGAATTTTCGCCAGCGCCATCCAGCGGTCGCGCCCGATGCCGGGGGCCGAACCGATGCGGCGCAGGAAGGGCAGCGAGAACGCCGTGCCCACCTTCAGCATACGGCTGACCATCGGCAGATCGATCGACAGCGCCGCCGCGATTGTCTGCCGTTCATAGCCCGAGTCCTGCAGCTGCGCCGCGAAACTGGCCTTTTCGATGAAGCTAAGGTCTTGCCGAGAGGTGTTTTCCTGCCCCTGCGCCATGACCAGCGCGTGGTCGTCAAGCTGGCGGACCATCGCCTTGACCTTCATGCCCAGCTCGCGCAGGGCGCCAAGGCGGCGGCGACCGTAAACGATCTCGAAGCGGCCGTTCTGCGTGGGATGCGGGCGCAAAAGCACCGGAACCTGCTGACCGTAGGTCTGCAGGCTCTCTTTCAACTGGCCCTGCGCCTCGGGATCGAGCCCGAGGCGGTCTTCGAAACCGGCGTCATCGATAAGCTCGGCGTCGATCTCCTGAACCGCGTTTTCCTGCAGCTTCGACAGCGAGCTTTGCAGCGCGCCGACCGCACCGCGCGGCATCATCCGCGATTCAGCCGCCGTCGGTTTTCGCTCTGTGCCGCCGCCCAGTGTCGAGATCCGTGGTTCCAAAATGCCCTTGCGTGCCATCAGCGTCCCCATGCTTTCTGAATGAGAGACTCGACCTCATCGTTGACCTGATTGAGTGAATCCACCGCCCGGTCGTAGGTGTTGCGGTGGAACTGCGAGCGGTCGACCTCGTAGAGCGTCTGCGTGGTCAGGCCGGCGTCTGAAATCGCGGTCGATTTCAGCATCGCCGAGACCATGACCTCTTCGCCGAACAGCTGTCGCAGGAAGGCCACCACCTGCTGCTGCGGGCCGTCGTTGGGCTCGTAGCGGTTGATCAGGAAGCGCAGGAAATCGAACTCCATGCTTGCCCCGGCGTTCGACACGACGTCGAGCAGATCGGCACTCATCTGCAGGAATTGCGCCATCGAGGCGATATCCAGCATGTTGGGCACGATGGTGATCAGCACCCCGGTCGAGGCGCAAAGCGCCGACATCGTCAGATAGCCAAGCTGCGGCGGGCAGTCGAAGATGATCACGTCGTAATCGGCTTCGACCTCCTGCAGCGCGGCGGCCATCCGGGCAAAGAACGGCGGCTGCATGTTGTTCATCAGCGCCTGCGGCGTCTCATGCTCAAACTCCTGCAGGATCAGCCCCGCCGGCGCCAGATCGATGCCGGTGAAATAGGTTTTCTGCACGATCTGCGAGAGCGGCACAGGGTCGTCGTAGCGGATCGCGTCATAGATCGTGCCGGAATGCAGGAAATCATACTCGGGGCGGTAGCCGAACAGGGTCGTCAGCGAGGCCTGCGGGTCGATATCGACCGCCAGCACGCGATAGCCCTTCAGCGCCAGCCGCTGCGCGGTGTGGATCGAGCTGGTGGTCTTGCCCGAGCCGCCCTTGAAGTTCAGGAAGGACAGCACCTGCACCTTGTCGCCCTCGCGGCGCCCGCGCAGATATGTGCCCTTGGTCTTGGCGGTGCTGTCGAGAATCTTGCGGATCTCGAGCAGATCATCCCCGGAATAGTGTCTTCTTCCGCCCGGCGTGGTATGCACCTCGGGCACGCGGCCTTCGAAATGCAGCTTGCGCAGAAAGCTCGGAGAGATGCCAAGCAGTTCGGCCGCTTCTCCGGCGGAGAAACGGCGCAATTCCTTTCGCGCATCGGGGGCGAAGACCTTGAGCATATGGTCTTCGAGCGCCGCGCTGATCGCTTCGGCGTTCTCCCGCACGCGGGCGTTGATGTGAATCGGTTCCGCCACTGCTGCCCTCATTTTCGGTAACGCTGTTTTCCGCCAGCGCTTTTATTACCGTTTCTTTACGCAAGAGAGGGCGTAGTTGTCCACAGATTCCTGCGGCTCCGGGGCAGGGGGGTGTCTGCGATATCTTGCGGAGCTTCAGGCAATGCGCGCAAGAGGCTCGTTAACAGTTTGAAATTAAAGTAAAAGGCGAATTCATGTGGGCGTAGGGGCGGTGTTGCGCAATTTCAAGGCGAACCGCAGGGATCGGCGCAAAGACGACGCAGCGTGTCGAATCGTGAGGGCGGGCGACTCGGAGCCTAACAGGCTCTAATCGGGGATGATTCCGCGCAGCCAGACTCACTCGGCGGGTTCGGGGAGCGGCTTGCCGGGGGCACTGCGGTGGATCATCGGCGCCGCGGCGGCGCTGGCATGGGCTTCGGCGCGGGCCTGAAGGTCGACATGATGCGGAGATTTGACGCAGACCGGATCCGTGGCCGCCGGATCGCCCGCAAGCGCCATCGCCTGACACCGGCAGCCCCCGAAATCGACCGTTTTGCGCGCGCACGAGCGGCATGGCTCCTGCATCCAATCTGTCCCGCGATAGGCGTTGAAGGCCGCGCTGCCGGTCCAGATCTCGGCCAGCGGACGGTCCCGCACAGTGTCGAAGGTCAGATGCGGGATGCTCTGTGCCGCGTGGCAGGGCAGCACCTGACCATCGGGCGCGACGTTGAGCCCGGTGGAGCCCCAGCCGCCCATGCACCGCTTGGGATACTGCGAATGGTAGTCGGCGGGCACATAGTCGATCACCAGCCGCCCTTTGAGACGGTTGCGCGCCTCGGCGACGATGCGCGTCGCCGCTTCGGCCTGCGCGCGGGTCGGCATCAGCGCGTCGCGGTTCTTCAGGGCCCAGCCGTGGAACTGCACCGTCGCCACCTCGATGCGCCGCGCGCCCATCTCCAGCGCCATCTCCAGCGCGCGCGGCAATTGGTGCAGGTTGCGCCGGTGCAGCACCGCGTTGAGCGTCAGCGGAACGCCGATCTGCCCGATCCACCCGGCGACCTGCAGCTTGCGGGCAAAGCCGCCGCGATAGCCGCCGATCTCGTCGGCCATCTCGGGGGTGGCGCCCTGCAGGCTGAGCTGGATGTGATCGAGCCCGACCGCGTCGAGCGCGCGCAGCCGCCGCTCGGTCAGGCCAATGCCCGAGGTGATGAGGTTGGTGTAGAGCCCTGCCTCCCGCGCGGCGCGCACCAGCTCCTCGAGATCGCGGCGGGTGGCGGGCTCGCCGCCCGAAAGATGGAGTTGCAGCACGCCGAGATCCGCCGCCTCGCGGAACACCCGCGCCCATGTGGCGGTGTCCAGCTCGCTGTCCTGTCGCGTCAGTTCGACCGGGTTCGAACAATAGGGGCACGACAGCGGGCAGCGGTGGGTGAGCTCGGCCAGCATGGCGATGGGGGCGGCGGGCGTGGTTTTCGGCGGGGCGTCTTGGGTCATGGCGGGCCTTTGATCTGCGGAAGGCCCGTGGTCGGCGCCGGGCCGTGCGTATTTGGAAAGAGAAGAAGCGGCTCATGGGGAGAGGTCGAGGAAGCGGCGGGCGTGCAGGGCTTGGAGGAAGCCCGCGGCATCGGTGGCGATTTGTTCGGGCGGGGCGGCGTAGCGCGCGGCGAGGGTGGCGGTGATCTCGGCGAAGCTGCGGATGCCATCGATTTCCGACAGGATCGCGTGGGCGATCGGGTCGAGGGTGACCGCGCGCTCGGGGGCGAGCAGCACCCAGCCGCCGCGCACCCGGTCGTGGTGCAGCCGTACGCCGCGGGGCAGGGCGGGAACGGCGCAAGGCTCCATCACGCCGCCGCCGCGCCGGGCGCCAGCCCCTCGCCGGGGCGCCAGGCGCCGGGCGGGATGCGGGCGGGGGCGACATAGGCGCCCCAGAGCGCGTCGAGCTGGGACCACAGTACATCGGTCTTGAAGATCAGCGCCTGCGCCGCCTGTTCCTGCTTTTCGGCGGTGTCGGCGTTGCCCAGCACCCAGGCGAGGCCGAAGGCGACGTCTTTCGGGGCTTCTGTCAGCCGGTTGCGGAAATAGCTCAGCGCCGCGTCATCGGCGAAGGCGTAATTCTGCAGGAGCCCCTCGATACGTGTGGCGTGGATTTTCGGCGCGAACAGTTCGGTGAGCGAGGCGGCGACCGCTTCGAGCAGGCTCTTGTCGCGCACGAAGCGCACATAGGCGTCGACGGCAAAACGGGTGGCAGGCAGCACGCCCGCGCAGGAGGCGACATAGTCGCGGTCGAGCCCCACCGCATCGGCCAGCCGCAGCCAGCGGCGGATGCCGCCCTCGTTGGTGTCAGTGCCGTCGTGATCTTCGATCCGCGCGCGCCAGGCGCGGCGCAGATCCGGATCGGTGACGCGCGACATGAAGGCGGCGTCTTTCATCGGGATCGCTTGCTGGTAGTAGTAGCGGTTGATTACCCAGGCCCGGACCTCGTCGGGGCTGCAGCCGCCGCCGTGCAGCCGGGCGTGGAACGGGTGCAGATCGTGGTACCGCGTCGCGCCGATGTGGCGCAGCCGGGCTTCGAACTCGGCGCGGGAAAGGGGGGCGGCGTGTGTCATGCGGTCAGCTCCGTTCCATCTTGTCCGATGATCCAGCCCGCCGCTTCGGCCTCGGCCCGTTCGGGCGCGCCGGGGCGCAGCACCGGGTTGGTGTTGTTCATATGCACAAAGACCTTGGCGGTGACATCGAGCCCCTCGAAGGCGGCGATCGAGCCCGCCGCGCCACTCATCGACATATGGCCCATGCGGCGGCCGGTCTTGGCCCCGAGCCCGGCGGCGACCATCTCGTCGTCGCGCCAGAGCGTGCCGTCAAAGAGCACCAGAGCGGCGCCGCTGAGGCGCGCGCGCAGCGGCGCGTCGAGCCGGGCGCAGCCGGGGATGTAATAGGCGCGGGTTTCGCCGGAGGTCAGTTCGACGCCGACGGTCTGCTCGCCCATCAGGTCGGTCTGCAGCTCGCCGCCCGCCATCGCGCCGCCCTCCATGTAGAGCGGCACCTTGCCCGGCACGGCAAAGAGCGTGGCGTGAAGACCGGGGGCGATTTCGGCGCGCTGTTCCAGCGCCAGCGTGGCGCGGGTCACCACTTTCGGGTTGAGCGCCGAGAACACCGGGTTCGCGGCGATCACCTCATGGATGCCGGGCGTGGCGTAGAGCGTGAAGGGCTGCATCTCGCGCAGGGTCAGCAGGCCAGCCACATGGTCGATGTCGCCATTGGTCAGTAGCACCGAACGCAGCGGCAGATCGCGCAGACCGGTGGGGTGCAGCGCCGGGGTGGCGGCCAGCTGTGCGCGGATGTCCGGCGAGGCGTTGAGGATCGCCCAGTCCGTTCCGTTCGCCGAGACGGCCAGCGAACTTTGGGTCTGGGCGGGGATGTCGCCTGCACGGGCCATCCGGCAGTTTTCGCAGCCGCAATTCCATTGCGGCAGGCCGCCCCCGGCAGCAGCGCCAAGGATGTGCGCGCGGATCCCTTGCATCACGTTCTCCGCGCGCGGCCGATCAGAACAACACGCCGTCGTCGTGATCGGGTCCGTACATGTTGATTTCCATGCCGCATTCGATTTCGCGGATCACCGGCTTCGTCCAGGCCATCTCAATCTCCTCCATTCGCGGGTTGCGATGGGATCACTGTGGCAAGCCGGACCGGCGGCGGGCGAGTCTTATAATCTAAGAGCCGCCTAGACCAAGGTCGGTGCCACTGCGCAGCGGTGCCACGCCGGTGAGGCAAAAGCCGCGCTGGCGCTGCGTGGCGATCTCGAAGCCGAAGTCGGTGGCTGGGCGCAGTTTCTTGCGCAGATAACCGATATAGACGTCGACCACGTTTTCCGAGCGGCTCTCGCCGGCCCAGAGCCGGTCGAAGATCTCGCCTCGGGTGAGCGGTGTGCCGGCATGGGCGGCGAGCAGCGAGAGCAGCGCGAACTCGCGCTCTGTCAGTTGCGCGTCGCGGCTGCCGGCGGTGATGCGGCGGTCGGTGGCGTCGAGCCGCGCCGGGGCGGGGCGGGTCGCGGCGACGCGGCGCTGCTGCACCTGCAGCCGCGCGACCAGCTCGTCGAAGGAGAAGGGTTTGACCACGTAGTCATCCGCCCCGGCCTCGAGCCCGGCAGCCCGGTGCTCGACCTCGCAGAGCGCCGAGAGCATGACGACGGGCAACTGCGCGCCCGCCTCGCGCGCGGCGCGGACCAGCGCGAGGCCGCTGTCGGCGCCGAGCATGACGTCGATCACCGCCGCGTCGAAACGCTGGCTGGCCGGGCCGGTCAGTTCGGGCAGGGCGGTGGCGGCGCGGTTGCGGGTTTCGACCGCGTAGCCGTGCAGCGCCAGACCGCGCGCCAGCGCAGAGCAGATCTCGGGGTCGTCATCGACGACGAGGAGACGGGCGGGCTGGGGCATGGCTGTCATCCTGCGGTGGTCGCGTCAGGGTCTGCCAATGGCAGGCGGATGGTAAGTTCGGTGCCCGGCGCCGCGCCAAGCGCGGCGGTGCGGGGCAGGGGGCTTTGCACCTCGAGCGCGCCGCCCTGCTGTTCGACCACCCACCGGGCAAGCGGCAGGCCGAGGCCAAAGCCCTGCGCGGCCTGCGTGCCGGATTGCCCGAACCGGTCGAAGACCCGCGCCTGCGCGGCGGCGGGGATGCCGGGCCCGTTGTCGGCGATGGCGATCTCGGCGCGGCCCGGCGGCGCGCGCATCTCGATGCGCAGCGCGCCGCCGTCGCGGGCGTGCCGGATGGCGTTGCGGATCAGCCCGGAGACCACCTGCCGCAGCCAGTTGCGGTCCGCCAGCACGGTCAGCGGCCCAGATGGTACGGATGGCTCGGGGGCGCGGGTCAGGGTCATCCCGGCGTTGGCAAGCTCGGCAGCGGTTTCGGCGATTGCCTCATCGGCCACTTGCGCAAGCGCCACCGGCTCGGGATCGAGCGCCAGTTGCCCGGTTTCCGAGCGGGCGACGCGCAGCAGATCGTCGATGCGACGACCGAGCCGTGTGGCGCGGTTTTCGATGGTGGCGAAGGCCTGCTGTGGCTGCGGTGCGCCCTGACGGCCCAGTTGCGCCTCCATCAAGATCACCGTCAGCGGGGTGCGCAGCTCGTGGCTGATGTCGGCAAAGAAGCGGCGGCGGTCTTCATCTGTGCGTTCGAGCCGGCTGTTGGCGGCGCGCAGCGCCTCGGTGCGCTCGGCGATGGTGTCTTCGAGCTGCGCGCGGTCCTGCGCCACGGTGGCGGCGCGTGCGGCGAGGGCCTGCGCCATGCGGTTGGTCTCGGTGTAGAGCTGCCCGATCTCGTCCTGCCGGGTGCCGGGCAGGGTGACGGAGAAATCCTCTTGCCCGATGCGCCGGGCGGCACCCTGCAGGGCATCGAGCCGCTGAAACTGCGGGCGCAGCAGGCGCAGGTAGAAGCCCGCCGAGAGCAGCAGCGCGATGGCCGCCATAAGCGCCGCAGACAGCGTCAGCCGGTGGCGCAGGAGGTCGATGCCGGTCAGAATTTCCCGGCGCAGGCGGCGTTCCTCGTTCACCGCCTCGGCCAGCAACGGCTCCACCGCCGAGGCGAAGGCATCGATATGCGCGCGCAACTGGCCGCTGGAGGGGCCACCGGTGAGGAACCCGGCTTGGGCGGCGCGCAACTGCGCCTCCATCCGGGCGATGGCCAGAGACAGCGTGGCGCGGCGGCTTTGCGCGTCGAGGCCGCGCACGCCGCTCACCTCCACATCCAGCCTGTCGCGCAGCCGTGCGAATGTGCCCTGCAGCGTCTCGACGATTTGGCGGGTGCGCGCGGCGCGCACCTCGGCGGGCTGCCCGGTTTGGGTCATCTCGGCGGCGACGAGGATATAGGTGGAAACCTGCGTCGAGAGCGCGGCGTAGTCCTCGAGTCGCTGTTCGGCGGCCAGCGCCTCTTCGAGACGGTCGGACACCCGGGCCAGTCCGGAGACGACGATCAGCGCGGTGAACAGCGTGACGAGGCCCAAAATCGCTGCGCCCAGCCCAAGGCGGGCCTTGAGCGACATGCGCCCTTGCCCAAAAATGCGCCGGATTTTCGCCGGGATCGCCCAGAAGTCGCCTAATTTGGCGGCAGGTCTGTGCGTTTCCTGTGCAGCGCTGCGCGGTTGCGAGGCTGACACAAATCGGCCCCCCTGAATATTAAGGGGAGCGCGCGATAATGGCGGGGCATCACGTTCAACCAAGCGAGGCACCCATGATTGAGCTTCTCTTTGTGGCATGTTTGCAGACTGCGCCCGATCAATGCTCGGAGCGCAGCCTCATTTACACCGATGTCACCCCCATGGCCTGCATGATGGGCGCGCAGCCCGAACTTGCAAGATGGGCCGAAGAACACCCTGCCTTCACCGTCCACGGCTGGCGCTGCCGGTATGTCGGCGAGGGCGATCTTGAAGCCTGAGGCGCGGTGGCGGCCTTTCGTATCCATTCGTTGATCTTTTTTTAGCAGTCCTTTCTTTCTGGCCGAACCGCTCCTAAAGGAGCAATTGACGCGGCCGATGCCCGTGCAGACCCTCTGCCGACGAGGGAGGATCACGTGCAGGGCAACGACACCGCAGCGCGTTTCACCGGCGTCTGCCATAGCGGCGCCGAGGCTCACCCGGCGCCCGCGCGGCGCTCGGGAACGGCGCTTGCGTCGCTGGCCGGGCTGCTGGGTCTTTGGATCTTGGCCGCCGCGCTGACCGCCGATCCGCAGGTGTTGCCGCAACCATGGGCGCTGCTGCCGTCCTTTGCCGAGGCGCTGCGATCGGGCGAGTTGCCCTATCACCTTGGGCGAACGCTGATCCGGGTGCTTTGGGCCTTTGCGCTGGCGATGGCCTTCGGCATCGCGTTGGGGCTGGTGATGGGGCGGTATCCGCGGATTGATCGCTGGCTCGACCCTTGGCTGGTGGTGTTCCTCAACCTGCCGGCGCTGGTGCTGATCGTGCTGTGCTACCTGTGGATCGGTCTCACCGAGACGGCGGCGATCGTGGCGGTGACGCTCAACAAGATCCCCAATGTGACCACGGTGATCCGCGAAGGCGCGCGGGCGCTCGATCCGGGGCTGGAGGCGATGGGACGGGTCTATCGGATGCCGCGGCTGGCGCGGCTCCGCCACGTGGTGCTGCCGCAGCTCACCCCATTCATCACCGCTGCCGCGCGCTCTGGCATTGCGGTGATCTGGAAGATCGTGCTGGTGGTCGAGTTCCTTGGCCGCTCGGATGGGGTGGGCTTTCAGATACACCTCTATTTCCAACTCTTCGACGTGGCCATGGTGCTGGTCTACGCGTTTTCCTTCATCGCGGTGATGCTGGCGGTGGAATGGCTGGTGCTGCAACCGTGGGAACGGCGCGCGCGCCGCTGGCGCGGATAGCGTGCCGCGGCGATGACGGAAGGACCTCTATGACTGCGCTGGAGATCACTGACCTCGGCTACAGCTACGGGCCGAAGCGCGCGCTGGACGGGGTGAGCTTTGCGCTGCGGCCCGGCTTTACCGCGCTTCTGGGGCCCAATGGCGCGGGCAAGTCGACGCTGTTTGCGCTGCTCACCCGGCTTTTCGTCAGCCGCGAGGGGCATATTCGCGTCGCCGGGCATGACATTGCGCGCCAGCCGCGGGCGGCGCTGTCGAAGATCGGCGTGGTGTTCCAGCAGCCGACGCTGGATCTGGACATGAGCGTGGCCAGCAATATGCGCTATTTTGCGGCGCTGCACGGCATCGCCGGGCGCGAGGCGGCGGCGCGGGCCGAGACGGCGCTGGCGCAGCTGGGCATGCAGGAGCGGGCGGGGGAGAAGGTGCGCAACCTAAACGGCGGGCACCGGCGGCGGATGGAGATCGCCCGCGCGCTCGTTCATCGCCCGCAGGTGCTGCTGCTGGATGAGCCGACGGTGGGGCTCGATTTCGAAAGCCGCCGCGCGATCACCGCGCATGTGCATGCGCTGGCGCAAGGCGGGCTAACCGTGCTTTGGGCCACGCATCTGGTGGATGAGATCGACGACGGCGACGACGTGGTGGTGCTGCATCGCGGCCGGGTGCTGACGCATGCGCGCGCCGCGGCGCTGCGCGCGGGCCGCCCGCTGGCAGATGTGTTCATCGAGATGACGGGCGCGCCCGTGCGCGAGGCGCGCGCATGACGCTCTGGCTCGTCGCGATGCTGGCGATCATCCGGCGCGAGGCGCTGCGCTTCGTGCACCAGCGCTCGCGGTTTCTGGCCGCGCTGGTGCGCCCGCTGGTCTGGCTGGTGGTCTTTGCCGCGGGCTTCCGCGCCGCGCTTGGCCTGTCGATCATCCCGCCCTACGAGACCTACATCACCTATGAGGTCTATATCGTGCCGGGGCTGTGCGGGATGATCCAGCTGTTCAACGGCATGCAAAGCTCGCTGAGCCTTGTCTACGATCAGGAAATGGGCTCGATGCGGCTGCTGCTGACCTCGCCGCTGCCGCGCTGGTGGCTGCTGCTGTCAAAGCTGCTGGCCGGGGTCGCGGTGTCGATCCTGCAGGTCTATGTCTTCCTCGCCATCGCCGCGGGTTTTGGCATCACGCTGCCCGGCTGGGGCTATGTGCTGGCGTTGCCGGCGCTGGTGCTGTCGGGGCTGATGCTAGGGGCGCTGGGGCTGCTGATCTCGTCGACCATCAAGCAGTTGGAGAATTTCGCCGGGGTGATGAACTTTGTCATCTTCCCGATGTTCTTTCTGTCGACCGCGCTCTACCCGCTGTGGAAAATGGCCGAAAGCTCGACCCTGCTGCGCGACATCTGCGCGGTGAACCCGTTCACCCATGCGGTCGAACTGATCCGCTTCGCGCTCTACCGGCAGATCAACGGCTGGGCGCTGCTGTGGGTGGCGCTGGCCTTCGCGGTATTCTTCGGACTGGCGCTGCTGGGCTACGATCCGGCGCACGGCATGACCCGCCGCCGCAAGCGCGGATGACGCGCCGCGGGGCGGCGCGCCGGGCGCGTTTGGATGGCGCGGATCAGTCGACCGCCGCCACCACGAGGAATTCCACCAGATAGTCGGGCGTGGCCAGCTTGGCCTCGCCGCAGGCGCGGGCGGGCGGGTTTTCGGGGTCGACCCAGGCGTCCCACACGGCGTTCATCGCGGCGAAATCGGCCATGTCGGCCAGCCAGATCGTTGTCGACAGGATGCGGGACTTGTCCGAGCCGACCTCGGCCAGCAGCTTCTCGACCGAGGCCAGCGCGTCACGGCTCTGCGCGGTGACATCGGCGCCATGGCCGACCTGACCGGCCAGATGCACGATGCCGTTGTGGACCACGGCCTGGCTCATGCGGGGGCCGGGCTGAATGCGGGTGATGCTCATGGGATGTCCTTTCGTGTGCGCCCCGGAGGCTGTGCGGGGGCGGGAAATGCGCGGGCGCGAGATGCGCCCGCGGCCAGTTAGACTGCGGCAGGTGGCGGCGGCAAGAGCGCGCGGCTCTGGTTGGGCGTGCAGGGGCGGGGCGAACCGCAGGCGATCCGGGGCGATGGGTGCCAAGACCGCAGAGCCGCGGCCACGGGCAGGACGGTGACGTCGGGTCGCCGTCGGCTCCAACAGAGCGACTCAGTGCGCTGATACACATGCACGAGGTGCCACAGTGCGATAGCGGTTGTGCGAACAATCAATCAGAGCAAGAATTGTGACGCGACGGTACCACTACTGGATTTTAACATTTGATCAAAAAACCATCGACACGGCCCAATTTCTCGCCGAACCTCCGGCCAGCGCCCCGTATGACGTCGCGACGGCTATGTGCTCCATCCCGGAGATGTCGAGATTGGCCGCAGCGGCGCGGGAGCGCAGCACAGACCAAAAAACATCAGGGAGACGACCATGACCCGACATACCCCGGCGCGGACCATGCGCATCGGCGCGGCACTGCTGACGGCGGCGCTGCTCAGCAGCACGGCGCTGACCGCGCAGGCCGAGACGCCGCCGAACATGCTGGTGATCGCGCAGCGCATCGACGACATCAAGACGATGGACCCGGCCGAGAGCTTCGAGTTCACCGGCAGCGACATCAGCCGCAACGTCTATGAGTCGCTGGTCGATTTCGACCCGATGAACCTCGACGCGGGCTTCCAGCCGGCGCTGGCGGAAAGCTGGGAAGTGTCAGAGGACGGCACCGAGATCACCTTCACCATGGCCGACGGGCACGTGTTCGCCTCGGGCAACCCGGTGACCGCGAAGGACGCCGAGTTCTCGCTGCGCCGCGCGGTGATCCTGAACAAGACGCCGTCGTTCATCCTCACCCAGTTCGGCTTCACTCCCGAAAACGCTGAGGAAACCATCGTCGCGCCTGACGAAAAGACCCTCGTGCTGAAGCTCGACAAGGCCTACGCCGTCTCGTTCGTGCTCAACTGCCTTGCGGCGACCATCGGCGGCATCGTCGACATGGAAACCGTGATGGCCAACGAGGTCGACGGCGACATGGGCAACGCATGGCTGCGCGACAACACCGCCGGCTCGGGCCCGTACAAGCTGGCTTCGTGGAAGCCGGATGAAAGCTACACGCTGGACCTGAACCCCGAGTACGCCGGTGAAGCGCCCGAGATGAAGCGCGTGATCGTGCAGCACATTCAGGAAAGCGCCACCCAGCGTCTGCAGCTGGAACGCGGCGACGTGGATATCGCGCGCAACCTCTCGCCCGAGGATGTGGCCGGTCTTGAAGGCGTCGACAGCGTCAAGGTTGTCGACGAACTGCGCGGGCGTCTGATGTATTGGGCGGCCAACCAGAAGCACGAGATCCTGTCCGATCCGCAGGTGATCGAGGCGATGAAGTACGCCACCGATTACACCGGCATGCAGGACAGCTTCCTGAAGGGTCAGTACATCACCCACCAGTCGTTCCTGCCGCAGACCTTCATGGGTGCGATCAGCGACACGCCCTACAGCTTCGACGTCGAGAAGGCCAAGTCGCTGCTCGACGAGGCGGGCTATGGCGATGGCTTCGACATCACCATCAACGTGCGCGACGCGCAGGAGCGGATCGACATCGGTCAGTCGCTGCAGAACACCTGGGGCCAGATCGGCATCAACGTCGAGATGATCGTGGGCACCGGCGCGCAGACGCTCGACACCTACCGCGCGCGCGAGCATGACATCTACCTTGGCGCATGGGGCCCGGACTATCCCGACCCCAACACCAACGCCGGCACCTTCGCCTACAACCCCGACAACTCGGATGAGGCGGGCGCGACCGGCCTGCTGGCATGGCGCAACGCGTGGGAACTGCCGGAGATGAGCGAAGAGACCCTCGCCGCCGTCGTCGAGCAGGACAGCGCCAAGCGCGCCGAGATGTACCAAGAGCTGCAGCGCGAGCACATGGAGGTCAGCCCCTTCGGCATCATGTTCCAGCAGATCGAGCAGAACGCCATGCAGTCGGGCGTCGAGCACTTCGTGGCCGGTGGCGCGACCACCGCGGTCTCCTACTGGGTTGTGACGAAGTAATCCCGTGGCTGAGACAACGACAAACGGAGGAGGGCGCGCGGCGTCCTCCTTTCCGCCGAAATGGCTGAAGAAAACCGTCAGCCTTGCCTTCACCGTGGCGATCACCCTGCTGGGGCTGCTGTTCGTCACCTTCATGATCGGCCGCGTGATGCCGATCGACCCGGTGCTCGCGGTGATCGGCGAGCGCGCGAGCCAAGCGCAGTATGATCAGGTCTATCAGGAACTGGGGCTGGACAAGCCGCTGATCTCGCAGTTCGCCATCTATGTGGGCGACGTCTTGCAGGGCGATTTCGGCACCTCGATCCGCACCGGCAAGCCGGTGGCCGAGGACATTGCCCGCGTGTTCCCCGCGACGCTTGAACTGGCGACCATCGGTACCATCCTCGGGGTGGTTCTTGGCGTGCCGCTGGGGGTTCTGGCGGCGGTCTACCGCGGCAGTTGGATCGACCAGATCGCCCGGCTCGTCGGCCTCGTGGGCTATTCGATGCCGATCTTCTGGCTCGGCCTGATGGGGCTCTTGATCTTCTACGGCATCCTTGGATGGGTGGCCGGGCCCGGGCGGCTTGGGGTGTTCTACGAGGGGCTGGTGCCGACGCGCACGGGGCTCTTGCTGGTCGACTCGATCATCGCGGGCGACTGGGACGTGTTCAAGAACGCGCTGTCTCACATCATCCTGCCGGCCTGTCTGCTGGGCTATTTCAGCCTTGCCTACATCAGCCGGATGACCCGCAGCTTCATGCTCGAACAACTCAATTCCGAATATGTCATCACCGCGCGGGTGAAGGGGCTGAGCGAATGGCACGTGGTCTGGCGTCATGCCTTCCGCAATATCGCCATCCAGCTGATCACGGTGATCGCGCTGGCCTATGCCAACCTGCTTGAAGGCTCGGTGCTGACCGAGATCATCTTCGCATGGCCCGGCATTGGCAGCTACATCACCACCTCGCTGCTGGCCAATGACATGGCCTCGGTCCTTGGAGGCACCGTCGTGATCGGCACGATCTTCGTCTGCCTCAACATCTTCTCGGACCTTCTTTACCGCTTCTTCGATCCGAGGGCCAAATGACCTCGCAGAACACAAACATCGACGCCAAGCCGGGCCTGAAGGCCTGGCTGCTGAGCGATACGCCGCAGTCCCGTGGGCAGGCGCGCGCCGCCGCGTGGTATCAGGGCTGGCTGAAGCTGACCTCGAACAAGCTGACGTCGCTTGGCCTGATCGTGCTGGCCATCCTTGTGCTGGCGGCGATCTTCGCGCCGCTTCTGGCCACCAACGATCCCTTCGTTCAGGACCTCGGCGCGCGCCTCAAACCGCCGGGCTGGGAGGGGCATATCTTCGGCACCGACAGCCTTGGCCGCGACATCTACTCGCGGCTGCTCTACGGCGCGCGGATCTCGATCTACATCGTGCTGCTGGTGGCGCTGGTGGCGCCGCTCTTGGGCCTGATCATCGGCACCTGCGCGGGCTATTTCGGTGGCTGGATCGACACCGTGCTGATGCGCATCACCGACATCTTCCTCGCCTTCCCGCGGCTTATCCTTGCGCTGGCCTTCGTCGCGGCGCTGGGGGCGGGGATCGAGAACGCGGTGCTGGCGATCTCGCTGACCGCATGGCCGCCCTACGCCCGGATCGCCCGGGCCGAGACGCTGACCATTCGCGGTGCCGACTACATCCACGCCATCCGCCTGCAGGGCGCCGGGCCGCTGCGCATCATCACGCGCCACGTCTGGCCGCTGTGCATCTCAAGCCTCGTGATCCGGGTGACGCTGGACATGGCGGGGATCATCCTCACCGCCGCGGGCCTCGGCTTCCTCGGCCTCGGGGCGCAGCCGCCGAGCCCGGAATGGGGCGCGATGATCTCGGAAGGGCGGAAGTACATCCTCGACTACTGGTGGGTGGCCACCATCCCCGGTCTTGCCATCTTCGCCATCTCGCTCGCCTTCAACCTGATCGGCGACGGTCTGCGCGACGTGCTCGACCCGAAGGAGGGCGGCAAATGAGCAATCTTCTGGATATCGAAAACCTGTCGGTGCGCTTTCCCACGCGCTCCGGCACCTTCGAGGCGGTGCGGGGAATCTCGCTCTCGCTGGGCAAAGAGCGTCTGGGGATCGTCGGCGAGTCCGGCTCTGGCAAGTCGATGACCGGCCGGGCGATCCTTGGCCTGATCCGCAAGCCGGGCGAGGTCACGGCGGACCGCATGGATATGCAGGGTGAGAGCCTGCTGGATGCTTCGCCGAAACGGATGCGGGCGATCCGCGGCAAGCATATCTCGATGATCATGCAGGACCCGAAGTACTCGCTGAACCCGGTGATGAGCGTCGGCGACCAGATCATCGAGGCGCTGCGCACCCATGAGAAGGTGGGCAAGGCCGAGGCCTACAAGCGTGCGCTGGAGATGCTCGACGCCGTGGCGATCCGCGAGCCCGAGCGGGTGATGAAGCTTTACCCGCACGAGGTTTCGGGGGGTATGGGCCAGCGCATCATGATCGCCATGATGCTGATCCCCAACCCCGAGATCCTGATCGCCGACGAGCCGACCTCGGCGCTCGACGTGTCGGTGCAGCTTCAGGTGCTGGAGATCATGGACAAGCTGGTGCGCGAGCGCGGCATGGGCCTGATCTTCATCAGCCACGATCTCAACCTCGTCGCGGGCTTCTGCGACCGGGTGGCGGTGATGTACGCCGGGCGGATCGTCGAGGTCTGCGAGGCGGGCAAGCTGCATGAGGCGAAACACCCCTACACGCTGGGACTGCTGAACTCGGTCCCCGATCTTGAACGCCCGCGTCCGCGGCTGGAAGCGCTGGAGCGCGACCCGGACTGGCGCGTGGCCCCGTCTGTGAGTGCAATGCTATGAGCCAGCCGGAAATCCAGATCGAAGGGCTCGAGGTCTTCTTTGGCGAGGGGCACGAGCGCAACCGCGTGGTGCACGGCATCGACCTGAGCGTGGCGCAGGGCGAGAGTTACGGGCTCGTCGGCGAGTCCGGCTCGGGCAAGTCGACGGTGTTGCGCGCGCTGGTTGGGCTGGTCACCGACTGGCACGGCGCCATGCACGTCAGCGGCGAGGCCCTTTCGGGGGCGAAGCGATCGAAATCGTTCTACCGCACCGTGCAGATGGTGTTTCAGGACCCCTACGCCTCGCTGCATCCACGCCAGACCATCGACAGGGTGCTGAGCGAGACCTTGGCCCTGCACGGCATCAAGGACGGGGTGGATGCGCGCATTGACCGGCTGCTGGAACAGGTGGGATTGGGCGGCGGCTTCCGCTTCCGCTACCCGCACCAGCTGTCGGGCGGGCAGCGGCAGCGCGTGGCCATCGCGCGGGCGCTGGCGCCTGAACCCAAGGTGCTGCTGCTCGACGAGCCGACATCGGCGCTCGACGTGTCGGTGCAGGCCGAGATCCTCAACCTGCTGTCGGACCTGCGCGGCGAGTTCGGTTTGACCTATCTGATGGTCAGCCACGATCTCGGCGTTATCGGACACATGTGCGACAGGGTGGCAGTGATGCAGAAGGGCGAGATCGTCGAGACGCTGCAGGTGGAGGCGATGCGCAACCTGCAGGCCGAGCACCCCTATACCCGCCACCTGCTCGACAGCGCGCTGCGCTCGTCGGGGCATGAAGGGATGGCCGAGGCGAGCTGATCACAGGCGCGCCCGACAATGAAAGCGCCGGCCTACGAATGCAGGCCGGCGCTTTTTCTGTGGGCGGATGCGCGCCCAAAGCCGCGTCAGCCCGGCTGGGTGAGGATGATCGCGCCGCGCTCGGTGGCGACGACCGTGTGCTCATATTGCACGACCGGGGCGCTCGGCTCGGCATAAAGCGTCCAGCCGTCGTCGCCGTCGCTGGCCCAGAGCCCGCCCATCGACAGGAAAGGCTCGACCGTCAGCACCAGCCCCTTATCGATCCGCCGACGGTCGCTGCGCGTCGGCCAAGTGGCGATTTCCTCGGGGTATTCGTGCAGCGAGCGGCCAACGCCGTGGCTGGCAAGGTTGCGGATCAATGTGTAGCCCCGATCGTTGGCGAATTTGCCGATGGCGTTGCCGATCCCGGCCAGAGGCCGACCTTCTGCCACCTGACCGATGCCGATTTTCATGGCCCGCTTGCCATCGCGGCACAGCTTGTCGAGCGAGGGGCGCACCGGCGTGACGCGGTAGGTGGCACCGGTGTCGGCGAAAAAGCCATCCTTCGAGGCCGAGACGTCGATGTTCACCAGATCGCCGGGTGCGATGATGCGCTCGCCGGGGATGCCATGGGCGATCTCTTCGTTCACGCTGATGCAGGTGGCGCCGGGGAAATCATAGGCCGACTGTGGTGCGGATTCAGCGCCATGGCGTTCCAGATAGGCGCGGCCGATCTCGTCAAGCTCGCGCGTGGTCATGCCCGGCTCCATCGCCTTGGCCATGGCGCGCAGCGTGTTGGCGACGATCCGGCCGATGTCTTTCAGCCCATCGAGTTCGCCTTCTTGAGTGATCGTCATGCGAAGCGCTCCCGTTATGCGTGAGCGGCCACCTTATCGCTGACGCTGGGGAATGTCAGGGGCAATGTCTGGGGTCAATGTCGGGGGGGGGGACAATGACCGGTGCGCTCGCCGGACGGGACATGCTGGCGGGGCCGGCCCCTGCACGCTGGCAAAGACCGGCCCCGGTTGTCCGGCGCGGGGGAGGTCCGCGCCGGGGGAGGAGGGGGAAGCTCAGCGGCCGTTCTTGGCGCGCCACGCCTCGAAGAGAGGACCGTATTTCTCTTCGTTGACCCGCGGGTAGAGGCCAATGATCGGCTCGCCCGACTTGACCTGCTCGACCACGAAATCCTCGTAGGCGGTCATCTCCTTGGCTTCGGCGGCGACCTCATCGGCCATATGCGCCGGGATCACGATCACGCAGTCTGCGTCGCCCACGATGATGTCGCCGGGGAACACCGGCGCGTCGCCGCAGCCGATCGGCTCGTTGATCGCGATGGCTTCGTTGTTGGTCAGGTTGGTCGGACTCGACGGGCGGGTGTGATAGGCCGGGATGTCCAACTCGGCGATCACCGCCGCGTCCCGAAAGCCACCGTCGGTGACCACGCCGGCACCGCCGCGCATCATCAGCCGGGTGATCAGGATATCGCCCGACGAGGCAGCATCGGCCTGCTTGCGGCTGTCCATCACCAGCACATGGCCCTCGGGGCAGGTTTCGATCGCGACGCGCTGCGGGTGCTCGGGGTTGCGGAACTCGGTCAGCGGGTTGCGGTCCTCGCGGGCGGGCATGTAGCGCAGGGTGAAGGCGGGGCCGACCATGTTCTTGCCCTTCCAGCCGACCGGGTGCACGCCCTGAATGACCTGATGGCGCAAGCCCCGCTTGAAAAGCGCGGTGGCCAGCGTGGCGACAGACACCTCCATCAGGATGTCACGGGTTTCGGGGTTCATCGGGGTCTCCTCCAAGTCAATCGGGTGCCCGGTCCGCGGGTGCAAGGGGCGGACCGGGCGAAGGGTCGCGTCAGGCGAGGTCCTCGGGCAGCACGGCACCGGGAATGTTCTGGTAGCTCACCGGCCGCAGGAAGCGGCGGATCGACAACGTGCCGACCGAGGTGGCGCCAAAGTTGGTCGAGGCGGGGTAGGGGCCGCCGTGCACCATCGCGTCACAGACCTCGACGCCGGTGGGGAAGCCGTTGGCCAGCACCCGCCCGGCCTTGCGCTCGAGCACCGGCAGCAGCTTTCGCGCGGCGTCGGCATCGGCGTCATCCATGTGTAGCGTCGCGGTCAGCTGGCCTTCGAAGCCCTTGGCGAGCGTCACCATCTCGTCGAGCCCCGAGACCCGCACCACGAGGCCGAGCGGCCCGAAGACCTCTTCGCCAAGCGCGTGATCCTGCAGGTAGCTTTCGGCATCGGTCTCGTAGAGGTTCGGGGCCGCCTCGCGCGGGCCGCTTTCGGTGGTCAGCAGCGGGCGCACCGCGTTGCGGCCGTCGAAACGGTCCTTGCCGGCGCGATAGGCGCTGGCGATGCCCTCGGTGAGCATGGTCTGCGGCGCGGCTTTCTCCAGCGCGGCGCGGGCGGCCTCGACGAAAGCGTCTCCGTCGGCGCCGGTGCCGACCACGGCGATGCCGGGGTTGGTGCAGAACTGGCCCGCGCCCATGGTCAGCGATCCGGCCCAGCCGGTGCCGATCTCGGCGCCGCGCGCCTTGGTGGCCTCGGGCAGCACGAACATCGGGTTCACCGAACCCAGCTCACCAAAGAAGGGGATCGGCACCTCACGTTGGGCGCACAGATCGAACAGCGCACGCCCGCCGCCGAGCGAGCCGGTGAAGCCCACGGCGTTGATCAGCGGGTGCTGCACCAGCGCCTGACCCACCTGACGGTTGCCGCCCTGGATCAGCGAGAAGACGCCCTTGGGCATGCCGCAGCTTTCAATGGCGGCGGCGATCGCCTCGGCGACGATCTCGCCGGTGCCGGGGTGGGCGGAGTGGCCCTTGACCACGACCGGGCAGCCGGCGGCCAGCGCCGCGGCGGTGTCACCGCCCGCGGTGGAGAAGGCCAGCGGGAAGTTCGACGCACCAAACACGGCGACCGGCCCGATCGGGCGCTGCACCATGCGCAGCTCGGGGCGCGGCAGCGGCTGGCGGTCGGGCAGCGCTTCGTCGACGCGCACGTCGAGGTAGTCGCCTTTGCGGATGTGCGCCGCGAAAAGACGCAGCTGGCCGGTGGTGCGGCCGCGTTCGCCCTGCAGGCGGGCTTCGGGCAGGCCGGTTTCCTGACTGCCGATCTCGGTGATGGCCTCGCCGCGCGCCTCGATCTCATCGGCGATGGCTTCGAGGAATTTGGCGCGGGTCTCGCGGCTGGCGTAGCCGTAGGCCCAGAAGGCGTCTTCGGCGGCCTGGCAGGCCCGGTCGACCAGATCAGGTGTGCCGACGGAGAACTGGTGCACCGGGCCGCTGGCGGGCTCGGAGGCAAATTGCGCCTCGGTGGCGATCCATGCGCCTGCGATGAGGTGTTTGCCGTGCGGGGTGAAGATCGGGGTCGTGCCGTCCATGGGGAAATGTCCTTTCGGGGGCAGAGGGAAATTCGGGGGGCGGGGCGCCGTTGCGGCGCCCCGATGTGACTCAGACGAGGCCGTTGGTCTCGAGGAACGCCTGCATCTTTTTCTGCTGCGCGTCGGTCAGTGGCCACGCCGACGGCGGCCGGGTGGCGCCGCAGTCAAAGCCGGTGGCCTGCAGCGCGGCCTTCACGCCGGTGACATTGGTGCCGTTGAGTTCTTCGGCACGGATGTCCTCAAAGGCCTGCATCTCGCCAATCAGGCGGTTCGCCTCGGTGTAGTCCGACGCCTCCAGCGCGGCGTGGATCGCCAGCGACCGCTCGGGCCAGATGTTGATCAGCCCCGAGGTGAAGCCGCGCGCGCCCACCGCGTAGAAGGTCGGTGCCCAGACCTCGGCCAGACCGCCGACCCAGGTGATCGAGGGATCGCAGGCGGCCTTGGCGGCGGCGAGCTTCTGCGGGTTGGGCGTGGCCCATTTCACGCCCTTCACCCCCGGTACGGCGCAAAGGTCGGCGATCGCGCCGGTGCCGATGGCGTCGTTGCGCAGGTACAGCATCATCGGCAGCCCGCCCGAGGCGTCGGCGATGGCCTTGACGTAATCCACCGTGCCGCGCGGCGCCACGAAGGGATCGGGCGGCTGATGGATCATCAGCGCGGTGGCGCCGGCCTCGGCGCTGGCCTTGGCCAAGGCACAGGCGTCGCGGATGCCGCGGCCGATGCCCGCCAGCACCGGCGCGCGTCCGTCCACCATGGCACAGACCTCGCGGGCCATGGTGATCGCCTCGTCGGTGGTCAGCGCATAGAACTCGCCGGTGTTGCCGTTGACCACGGGCATGTGCAGCCCGGCGCCAAGCGCGCGGTCGACGATCGGGGTGAGCTTGCCGGGGGCAATTTCGCCAGCCTCGTCATAAGGCGTGACAAGGATGCCGGAGATGCCGGCGAGGGCGGTATCTAGATCGAGCATGTCGGTCCTCTTCAGAAACTTTCGGGCTCAGAAAATGTCGGGCTCGCCCGCGGCGCGGCCGAATTCGCGTTCGAGGTAGTCGAAGTCGCAGCCCTTGTCGGCCTGCGTCACGTGGCGCGAGAACATATAGCCCCAGCCCCGCTCAAACCGCGGCTCTGGCGGTGTCCAAGCGGCTTTGCGGCGTGCGATCTCCTGCTCGTCCACCATCATGTCGAGCCGGCGGTTGGGCAGGTCGAGGCGCACGATGTCGCCGGTCTGCAGCAGCGCCAGCGGGCCGCCGACAAAGCTTTCGGGGGCGACGTGAAGCACGCAGGCGCCATAGGAGGTGCCCGACATCCGCGCGTCCGAGATACGCAGCATGTCGCGGTGGCCCTGGTTGATCAGCGCCTTGGGGATCGGCAGCATGCCCCACTCGGGAAAGCCCGGCCCGCCGAGCGGACCTGCATTGCGCAGCACCATCACCGTGTCGGGGGTGACGTCGAGATTTTCGTCGTCCACCGCCTTTTTCATCTCGGGGTAGCTGTCGAAGACCAGCGCCGGGCCTTCGTGCACGTGGTACTTGGGGTCGCAGGCAGCGGGCTTGATCACCGCCCCGTCGGGGCAGAGGTTGCCGCGCAGCAGCGCCAGAGAGCCCTCGTGGTAAACCGGGTTCGACAGCGGGCGGATCACGTCGTCATTGTAGACCTGCGCGGTCTCGATCTCTTCGCCCAGCGTGCGCCCGGTGACGGTGACGCAGGAGGTGTCGAGCATCTCTTCCATCTGCTTCATCAGCGCGCGCAGGCCGCCCGCATAGAAGAAGTCTTCCATCAGGTAGTCTTTGCCCGAGGGGCGGACGTTGGCGATCAGCGGGGTGACCCGGCCAAGCGCGTCGAGATGGTCAAGCGTCAGGTCGACCCCGGCGCGGCGGGCCATGGCGATGAGGTGGACGACGGCGTTGGTCGAGCAGCCGGTGGCCATGGCGACCTTGGCGGCGTTCTGTACCGAGGCGGGGGTGATGATCCGTTCGGGCGTCAGGTCTTCCCAGACCATTTCTACCACACGGCGCCCGCAGTCGGCGCCCATGCGCTGATGGCCCGAGTCGACCGCCGGGATCGACGAGGCCCCGGGCAGGGTGAGGCCCATGGCATCGGTGATGGCGGTCATCGTCGAGGCGGTGCCCATGGTCATGCAGGTGCCCGCCGAGCGCGCGATGCCGCCTTGAATGCCAAGCCACTCTTCGTCGGTGATGTTGCCGGCGCGGCGCTCGTCCCAGTATTTCCACGCGTCCGAGCCAGACCCGAGGATCTTGCCCGCGAAGTGGCCGCGCAGCATCGGGCCCGCGGGCATGTAGATGAACGGCACGCCGGCCGAGATCGCCCCCATGACAAGGCCCGGGGTGGTCTTGTCGCAGCCGCCCATCAGCACCACGCCGTCGAGCGGGTGGGCGCGGATCTGCTCCTCGGTCTCCATCGCCAGCATGTTGCGGTAGAGCATGGAGGTCGGCTTGTTGAAGCTTTCGTCGACCGACAGGGCGGGCAGTTCGACCGGCAGGCCGCCCGCTTGCAGCACGCCGCGCTTCACGTCCTTGATCCGCTCGGGGAAGTGGCTGTGGCAGGAGTTCAGTTCCGACCAAGTGTTCAGGATGCCGATGATTGGCTTGTCGCGGAATTCCTCCTCGGAATAGCCGAGCTGCATCATCCGCGAACGGTGTCCGAAGCTGCGCAGATCGTCAGGGGCAAACCAACGCGCGCTGCGCAGCTGCTCCGGGGTCTTGCGGTGCTTTTGCGACATGATTCTCCTCCGTCTCATCGCGGTCACTTGCTGATGATGTATGCGCATACATAAATGAACGTCAAGCAAATCACGGTGATTTAAGTGTGAAAATAAACACCAACAGAATTCCTTGACAGGTGGGCCGCGGATGTGGTCTTGAGCTATGTATGCGCTTACATAGTGCATGGCCACGACACCCGGGTGCGAGACAGGAGACCGCCCGGTCAGTAGAAGCCGGCCGCATGACGGCCCATCGGGAGGAAACGATGAAATTTACCCGCAGAACTCTTCTTGCCGCCGCTTCGGCCGCGGCCATGGTTGCAGCCCCGCTTGTCGCCGAGGCGCAGAACCTGCCGCGCAACATGCGCATGGTGATCGGCTCGAAGTCGACCGGCGGTGACACCTATCAGAACTCGGCCATCGTCGCCGAGGCGCTGTCGGAAAAGCTGGGAATCAACATCAAGGTCGACGCTGTCGGCGCGTCCGAAGCGTTCAAGGCGCTTGGCCGTGACACGCGCGGCACCACGATCATGATCTTCCACGACCAGAGCTATCTGGGCAATCTCTATGGCGTGACCGGCTACGACGATCCTTTCGCCAACTACGCGGTCGGCCCGACCGTGGCGATCAACCCGGGCAACGCCTACCTCGTGCCCGCCGACAGCCCCTACCAGTCGATGGACGACATCCTCGCGGCGGCCGAGGCCGGCACCCGCGTGCGGGTCGCCATCCAGCCGGGCGGCGTGTCGGAGATTGGCTTTTCCGCGATGAAGAACGCCGCCAAGCTGCGCGCACCGGGGTCGGAGGAGAACATCGTGGCGGTGAACACCGGCTCGCAGTCGGACAAGAACCAAGCGATGTGGGATGATCTGGCCGATGTGATCAACGGCTCGATCCAGGCCAACGAACAGTTCACCCAGCTTGACCCGTCGGACGAGAAGGCGATGCGTTTCGTGTGGATCACCGCGCGGCCCGGCACGCTCGAGCAGGCGCCCGAGGCCGGCATGGGCGGCACCACCCGCGATGACATGCTGAGCTTCGCCAGCCCCGAAACCTCGGTGCCGGTGAGCGACAGCCAAGACTTCACCTTCGACAAGGAATTCTTCTTCCTGTTCAACAAGGAGATGGATCCGGAGGTGATCGAGACCATCGACGGTGCGCTGGCCGAGATCTTTGAGGAAGGCAACATTCAGGAGCGCCAGAAGGCGGCCTTCTTCATTCCCAACTACCTCTCGACCGAAGACGCCCGCGCGCATCTTAACGAGAAGCGCGACACCTATCAGTCGGTGATCGAAGACATTTCTTCCGGGTCCTGATAGCCAGCTGACATTCGGTCCGGCCGGGCCTGTGCCCGGCCGGACCACTGACTCAAGCTATACCCATAGGGAGGACCCAATGGGCGACCTTACCCGTGTGACCATCGATTTCGAGACGTCGCACCTGATTTTCCCCACCATCATCGCGATCGTCCTTGGCGTGCTCGGCCTTGCCATCGTGATCCGCGATCACAAGCGCATCGCGGCGGCGGGCGGCTACTGGCGCGAGACGTGGTCGGCGATGGACAAGCCGCGCTTTCTTGGCGCGCTGGCGCTGACGCTGCTGTATTTCTCGCTGATGGTGCCGGTGGGGGGCATCTGGCCCAACACCGGCATGGGCTTCTTGCTGTGCTCGATCCCCTACGTGCTGGCCACCGGGTTGCTGTTCATGCACGAGCGTGGCTTTCGGCAGGTGCTGCCGCTGCTCATCGTCGCGCTGGTCGGCCCCACTTTCGTGTGGTGGCTGTTCACCTATCCCCTCTTCCTGACACTGCCCTGAGGACCAGCCCATGTTCGAGATCATCACGCCTCTGTTCGTGTCGCTGATCGTCGGCGGCACATTGATCGGCATCATCTTTGGCGCGATCCCCGGCATGACCGCCACCATGGCGGTCGCCGTGAGCCTGCCGCTGACATATTCGCTGGGCCTTGAGAACGGTCTGGCGCTGCTGCTCGGCCTTTATGTCGGCGGCATTTCGGGTGGCCTCGTGCCAGCCATTCTGCTGGGCATTCCCGGCACGCCAAGTTCCATCACCACCACCTTCGACGGCTATCCGATGGCCAAGCGGGGCGAGGGCGAAAAGGCACTGCGCATCGGCATCTTCGCCTCCTTCGTCGGCGGGCTCGTGTCGTTGCTGGTGCTGGACCTGTTTGCGCCGACGCTGGCCGATTTCGCCATCAAGTTCTCTTACGTCGAGAAGTTCCTGATCATCTTCTTTGCGCTCACCGTCATGGCGGCGCTGTCTTCGGACATGCTGATGGGCATCTTCTCGGGCGTGCTGGGCATCTTCATCAGCCTGATTGGCACCTACGACATCTCGCGCGGGGGCAATGGCGAGCTGCGCCTCGTGCCGCCGGGCACCGAGTACTGGCTGGAAAGCGGCTTCTCGCTGCTGCCGGTGCTGATCGGTCTCTTCGGTCTCGCGGCGATCCTCGAGCAAGCCGAGATCGGCGTGCCCAAGGGCCATTCGTCCAAGGATATCGACGTCGGCAAGAAGTCGGGCTTTTCCTTCGGGGTGTTCAGAGGCCAGAGCGTAAACCTCGTGCGCTCGTCGCTGATCGGCACCTTCGTCGGCATCCTGCCCGGCGTCGGCGGTTCGGCGGCGTCGATCATCAGCTACACCAACGCCAAGACCTTTTCGAAGCGTCCCGAAAACTTCGGCAAGGGCGAGCCGGCGGGCATCATGGCGTCGGAGGCGGGCAACAACGGTCTCACCGGCGGTGCGCTGGTGCCGCTGCTGTCGCTGGGCATTCCCGGGGATTCGACCACCGCGCTGCTGATCGGGGCCTTCACCCTGCAGGGCATTCAGGTCGGCCCGCTGTTCATCGGCAACAACCCCGGCACATGGGACGCGATGATCATCGCCATGCTGATCGCCAATATCGCGATGTTTGCCATGATGTACTTTGCCATCCGCTACTTCGCGCTGGTGGTGACGATCCCCAAGCACATCCTCTTCCCGGTCATCCTGATGATGTGCGTGATCGGGGCCTATACGATCAACTATGGCATCATGTTCGACGTCTGGACGCTGCTGATCTTCGGCGTGGCGGGCTGGCTCTTCACCAAACTGCGGCTGGAGGTGGCGCCTTTCATCATCGGCTTCATCCTTGGACCGTCGGCAGAGATCTACTTCGTCAAAAGCCTGGAGAGCTTCGGTGACGTGACGATCTTCTTCACCAAGAGCTGGATCGCCATTGTTCTGTGGATCCTCATCGCCGGATCGGTTGCAGGCGCCGCGCTGATGGCGAAAAAGAAGAAAGAGATTGCAGACGAGGCGGTCTGAGGCTTGCGCCCGGACCGCCGCTGACAGAAAGTTGCGCGCGATGGGCGAGGAGCAAGAAAAGAAACCGCGGGCCAGCCGGAAAGGTCAGGGCCGCGGTGTGACCATGGAGGCGGTGGGCCGGCTGGCGGGGGTCAGTCAGGTCACCGTCTCTCGGGCGTTGTCGGACCCGTCGAAGGTCTCGCCCGCCACCCTTGCCAAGATCAAGGAGGCCATTGCCCAAACCGGCTTCGTGCCCAATGCGCTGGCCGGCGCTCTGGCGACCAGCAAATCGATGCTGATCTCGGCGCTTGTGCCGTCGATCACCAATATCGTCTACTCCTCGATGGTGAAGGCCTTCTCTGAAGAGATGCGCGAGGAGGGCTATCAGATCCTGCTTTCGGAGACCGGCTTTGGCCCCGAGGACGAGGAAAAGCTGATCTCGACCCACCTGTCGCGACGGCCCGACGCGATGTTCCTCACCGGCATTCACCATTCGGTCCAGGCGCGGCGCATGCTGCTGGGGGCCGAGATACCGGTGGTCGAGGTCTGGGACATCACCGACAGCCCGATCGATTTCTGCGTCGGCTTCAATCACGTGGAGACCGGCCGCGCGGTGGCCGAGTTCGCGTGGGAGGCGGGCTATCGGCAGGTTGGCACGGTCTCTGCCGGTGACGAGCGCGCCCGTCGGCGCAGCGAAGCATTCGTGCACGAATGGCAAAAGCGCGTGCCCGGCGAGGTGCCGCGCGCCCTGTTCGACGCGCAGGCGTCGCTGGCCAATGGCCGCGCCGCGCTGCGGATGTTGCTCGAGCAGGGATTCACAGGCGGGCTGATCCAGTGTTCCTCGGACCTGCTGGCGCATGGCGTGCTGGTCGAGGCGCAGGCGCAGGGTTACGACGTGCCGGGACAGATCGCCGTCGTCGGCTTCGGCGATCAGGAGTTTGCGCAATCGGTCGAGCCGCCGATCACCACCATCCGGGTCGACATGGCCGCCTTCGGGCGGGCGGCGGCGCAGAGCATGCTGGCGCGGCTGCACGGCGACAAGGGGGGACCTTCGGTCGTCGATCTTGGCTTCGAGGTGGTGCGGCGGCGCTCTGCCTGATCTTCCTCGCGGATGCCGCGGGCAGAGCCGCAGTTTTGCCATCGCGCCGCCCGGCGTCTTGCCGGTCCGGGCGGCGTAGGATGTTCATCTCAAAGCGCGCCTTGTGCCGCGTCGATCACCAGCAGCAGCCGTGTTTCTCCGCGCCCCGCGATGGGCGGAGAGCGATGGCGTAGCCCGCAGGGGTCGACGTCAGGCCAGAGTCGCCCGCGAAAGATCCCCGCCCAACCGGTCTGCATCTGCTGCACCGCCTCCGGATCACCCTGCGGCCCCGCTGTGCCATACTCGGTGCCCGCGCCGCGATAGGTGCAAAGCAGGCGGGCGGGCACATAATCCACATGGAACTTGCTGCAGGCATTGCCGCGCACCACGTCGAGACGGATCTGTAGCCGGTTCTGCCCGGTGATGCGCGCGAACGCGGCAGCAAGCTGCGAGACGTCTTCGGCCAACATGGCGTGCCCTGCGGCAGAGCCACTGCCGGCGCGGCGGCAGGTGCCAAGGATCAGGTCGGCCACGTCGCAAAGGGCCGCATCGGCACGCAGCGCAGGCAACCGTTCGTCCGGCAGAGCCTTGATCCATTGCTCGAAGAGCGGCGGCAGGCGGCGCTGCCAGATTGCTGCGGCGCAGCCGGGCCGGTGGACCTCGCGCAAGACATCCACCGACCCGCCTTCACGCACGTCAGTGGCGGGGCCACCGGTTTTATGCGCGTCCAGCATCAGGCCGCCTGCGGCGCGCGGCGCCAGCCGGGGAAGGGGTCGGGCAGGTCTTGCCATTGGTGCGGCACAAAGCTGGTCTCGTCGCCCACCAGTGCCGCATCCAGCGCGGCGGTGAGGGCCGCCTTGTCCATGCCCGCGCCGATGAACACCAGTTCCTGCCGCCGGTCGCCGAAGGGCTCGCGCCAGTGCTGCTTGAGATAGGCCACCGCCTGCGGGTGATCGGGCCAGCGCTCCTGCGGCACCGTCGCCCACCACATGCCCATCGGTTTGACGCTGCTCAGCGCCCCGGCCAGCGAGTATTCGGCCAGCCAGTCGGGACGGGTGGCGATCCAGAAATGCCCCTTGGCGCGGATCACCCCCGGCAGATCGCCGTTGAGCACGTCGTGGATCTTCTGCGGGTGGAACGGTCGCCGCGCCCGGTAGACGAAGGACGAGACGCCGTATTCCTCGGTCTCGGGCACATGGTCGGCAAAGCCGTAAAGCTCCTTGGCCCACATCGGGTGCAGATGCGCCTTGTCGAAATCAAAGAGCCCGGTGCCCATGATGCGATCAGAGGCGACCTTGCCGAAATCGGTCTCGACGATCTGCGCATCGGGGTTGAGCGCGGCGACGATCTTGCGCGCCGCGTCCAGCCGCTCGGGCCCCGCGTCGCTGACCTTGTTGAGCACCACCACATCGGCGAACTCGATCTGGTCGACCAGCAGGTCGACCAATGTGCGGTCATCCTCGTCACCAAGGCTTTCGCCCCGGTCGCGGATGAAGTCGTGGCTGGAATAGTCGTTCAGCAGGTTCACCGTATCGACCACGGTCACCATCGTGTCGAGCCGGGCAATGTCCGACAGGCTCTCGCCGAGTTCGTCGCGGAAATCGAAGGTGGCGGCCACGGGCAGCGGTTCGGCGATGCCGGTGCTCTCGATCAGCAGGTGGTCAAAGCGCCCTTCTTCGGCGAGACGCCGCACCTCCAGCAGCAGGTCGTCGCGCAGGGTGCAGCAGATGCAGCCGTTGGTCATCTCGACCAGCTTTTCCTCGGTGTGGCTGAGGTCGGCCCCGCCGTCGCGCACCAGATCGGCGTCGATGTTCACTTCGGACATGTCGTTGACGATGACCGCGACGCGGCGGCCCTCGCGGTTGTTGAGCACGTCATTGAGCAGGGTCGTCTTTCCGGCCCCGAGAAACCCCGACAGGACGGTGACGGGCAGGCGTGTGTCCTTGGCTGACATTGGGCGCTCCACTTCGCTTCATGCAATGTTATACTATTACACTATGGAGATTACCGTGCCGCTGCAACCCGATTTCCGAGCGCTGGGTGCGACCCCGGACCAAGACGCCGCGCCTTTCCCGGTGTTCAGACACCCCGGCTGCGCCCACCCTGCGCTGATGTCCGGGCGTCATGCCAAATGTCCAGACATTTGGCCGCTGCGGGTGGCTTCGGGGATTGCAGCCCGCGGCATTCGTCCCTATCCGCATGTTCCAAATGACTTTGCAACAGATAGGACCATAGCCATGAAAGCCGGTGTCGCTCTTCCCAACGTGACCTTCCGCACCCGCGTGCGTGACGACTCCATCGAAGGTCCGAACCCCTTCCGCTGGCAGGACATGACCACTGCCGACTACTTCAAGGGCAAGCGGGTCATCCTGTTTTCGCTGCCGGGCGCCTTCACGCCCACCTGCTCGACCTATCAGCTGCCGGGCTTCGAAAAGAACGCCGAGACCTTCCGCGAGCACGGCATCGACGCGATCTACTGCATGTCGGTGAACGACAGCTTCGTGATGAACCAGTGGGCGAAGTCGCAGAACCTCGAGAACGTGTCGGTCATCCCCGACGGCTCGGGCGAGTTCACCCGCCGCATCGGCATGCTGGTGAATAAGGACAACCTCGGCTTCGGCATGCGCTCGTGGCGCTATGCGGCGATCATCAACGACGGTGTTGTCGAGGCATGGTTCGAAGAGCCGGGCCTGTGCGACAACCACGGCGAAGACCCCTATGGCGTGTCCAGCCCGGAAAACCTGCTGGAGTATCTGGCACAGGCCAAGGCAGAGGCCGCGGCGTAAGCCTCACGCGTAGTGCGAGACAAAAGAAAACGGGCCCCTGCGGGCCCGTTTTTTCGTTTGCGGCGGTGGCGCAGCTTTCCGGCCAGCGTGCCGACCTGCTGCGCCGCGCATCGCGGCTTGGTGGCGCGGCTTACATGCCGCGGATCATGCCGCCGTCGACGCGGATCATCGAGCCGGTGATATAAGCGGCCTGGGCCGAGCAAAGGAAGGTGACCATGGCGGCAAACTCCTCGGGCTTGCCGTAGCGGCCCGCGGGGATGGTCTTGCGGCTGGCTTCCTGCACCGCGTCCAGCGAGGCACCGGATTTCTCGGCCTTGATGCCGTCGAGCTGCGCCAGCCGGTCTGTGGCGATCCGGCCCGGCAGCACCATGTTCACCGTCACGCCGCTTTCGGCGACCTCGGCGGCCAGCGTCTTCGACCAGCCGGCCACCGCGCCGCGCACGCCGTTCGACAGCGCGAGGTTGGGAATGGGCTGCACGATGCCCGACGAGCCGATGGTGACCACGCGGCCCCAGCCCTTTTCGATCATCCCCGGCAGCGCGGCATCGGTGATCGCAAAGATCGGCGCGGCCATCGCCTCGAAGGCGGCTTGCCATGCGGCGGTGCTCTGACCCTTGGCGGGGCCAGCGGCGGGGCCGCCGCAGTTGTTCACCAGAATGTCCACCGGCTGCGAGGCAAGCCGCGCGATCAGCGCGGCGACGCTCTCTGCATCGGACAGGTCTAGCTTGACGCCTTCCATGCCCTCGGCGGGCGCTTCGCCGCTGCGCGATGCGGCGATCACATGCGCGCCTTCCTTGGCCAGAAGTTTCGCGCTCGCGGCGCCAAGGCCGCGGCTTGCGCCGAGCACCAGTGCGGTCTTGCCGGTCAGTCCCAGATCCATCAGTTCAGCTCCTTCAGTCGTTTGTCCTGCCGGGCGAGCAGGCGCTCGACCTCGGCAATGGCTTCGGGCGCCAGGCCCGCACCCGGCGCGCGCAGCGCCGACGAAGCGATGGCGCCGCGTTTCTGCAGCACGTATTTGCGCACCGCCAGCCCGGCGCCGGGCTGCTGCTCGTAGCGCACCAGCGGCAGGTAGGCGTCGAAGATATCCTGCGCACGGTCCATGTCGCCGCTGCCGGCCAGCCGCACAACGTCTGCCAGCATTTCGGGAAAGCCGAAACCCGTCATCGCGCCATCGGCACCGCGGGCCATCTCTTCGGGCAGGAAGACCCCGCCGTTGCCGCAGAGGATCGAGATGCGGCGGCGGCCTTCGGCCTCGGCCTTGCGCAGCTTGCTGATCTTCGCGAGTCCCGGCCAGTCTTCGTGCTTGAGCATCACCACCTGCGGCACGTCGTCGATGATCCGGCCCAGCACCTCGTCCGAGATGTTCACGCCGGTCGACAGCGGGAAGTCCTGCAGCACGATCGGCACGTCATCCCCGAGCGTGCGGGCGACCTGCCCGAAATAGCCGTGGATCTGCGGGTCGGTCTTCAGGCTGCCCGGGGTGGTCACCATGCAGCCCGCGGCGCCCATGTCCATCACCGCCTTGCCCAGTTCGCCGATGGCGGCAAGGCCCGGCGCCGAAACGCCAACCACGATCGGCTTGCCGGCGGCGCGCTTGATCACCCGCTCGGCGACGGCGCGGCTCTCGGCCTGCGTCAGCTTCGGTGCCTCGCCCATCATGCCAAGGATGGTGAGCCCGTCTGCCCCGTTCTCGAAGTAGAAGTCGACAACCCGGTCGAGGCTGTCCCAATCAACCTCACCGCTGTCGGTGAAGGGCGTGACGGAGATGACGTAGACGCCCTTGGCGTCCGAGGTGAGCAGGGTCATGGGGGATCCTTCTTGCAAGAACGGGCGGAACCGCCGCGCCCGAAGGCGCGGCGGCATGGGGTCTTAGGCCGTGACCGGCATCTCGAGCGTTTCGAGGGCGGCGACCGCCCGTGCCATGGCTTCCTCGAGGCGGGCGTCGTCGAGCGCATACGCCAGACGCAGGTAGCCCGGGGTGCCGAAGGCCGAGCCCGGGACCACGCCGATGCGGCCCGCGGTGAGCAGGAAGTCGGCCACGTCCATGTCGGTCTCGATCACCTTGCCCTCGGGCGTGCGCGCGCCGAAGAGGCCGGTGCAGTCCGGGAAGACGTAGAAGCTGGCGGGCGGGGTCGCGCAGGTGATGCCGGGCATCTTGTCGATGGCGGCCATCACCGTGTCGCGGCGCGCCTTCAGTCGGGCGTTGCGCTCGGGCAGGAAGTCCGCCGGTTCGGTCAGCGCGGCGACCGTGGCGGCCTGCGAAATCGCCGAGGGGTTCGAGGTGCTCTGCGACTGCAGGATATCCATCGCGCGCACCAGCCAGTCGGGCCCGGCGGCATAGCCGAGGCGCCAGCCGGTCATCGCGTAGCCCTTGGACACGCCGTTGACGGTCAGGATGCGGTCTGCAAGCTCGGGCGCGACCTTGGCGGGCGTGGCGAAGCTGCCTTCGTGCACCACCAGCTCGTAGATGTCGTCGGCCATGATCAGCGTGTGGTGATCGGCCAGAACCTTGCAGAGCGCGGCGATGTCGGCCTCGGAGTAGAGCGCGCCGGTCGGGTTGTTCGGCGAGTTCAGCATCACCCATTTGGTCTTCGGCGTCAGCGCCCCTGCCAGTGTCTCGGGGGTGAGCTTCCAGCCGTTCTCGGCGGTGCAGGGCGCGATCACCGGGGTGCCGCCGGCAAGGCTGACCATGTCGGGGTAGCTGACCCAGTAGGGGGCGGGGATGATCACCTCGTCGCCCGCGTCCAGCGTCGCCATCAGCGCGTTGAACACCAGCTGCTTGGCGCCATTGCCCGCGATGATCTGCGACGGCTTGAAGCTCAGGCCGTTCTCGCGCTCGAACTTCGTGGCGATGGCGGCCTTTAGCTCGGGCGTGCCCGAGCTGGCGGTGTATTTGGTCTGACCGCCGCGGATCGCCTTGATGCCCGCCTCGGCGATGTGGTCGGGTGTGGCGAAGTCGAGCTCGCCCTGTCCGAGGCTGATGATGTCATGGCCCTCGGCCTTCATCTGCTGCAGCTTCAGCGCAAGCTCGATGGTCGGGGAGGGGCGTACGGCCGCCATGCGGCTGGCAAGGTACTGGGTCATGGTAGAGGTCCTGAAGTGGCCGCGGCGGGCCGTTGAAAAACAGCCCCGCGCCGGGGAGGACGGCGCGGGGCTGAATGGGAGGGATCAGGCGGGGGCGAGCGCGGTTGCGCGACGCGACGCGATATACTGCTCGCGCAGCTCGCGGGTCAGCGCGCCGGGGGTGCCGTCGCCGATCTCCTCGCCGTCAATGCGCACCACCGGTACGACGAAGTTGGTCGCCGAAGTGATGAACGCCTCGCGGGCGTCGCGCGCCTCGTCAGGGGTGAAGGCGCGTTCCTCGATCTCGACGCCATGGCGCGCGGCCAGATCGAGCACCGCGGCGCGGGTCACGCCGGGCAGCAGCGCATGCGACAGCTCGCGGGTGATCAGCTTGCCATCCTTGCTGACGATATGCGCGGTGGCGGCGCTGGCCTCGGTGACGCACCCGTCCTCGTAAAGCCATGCGTCATCGGCGCCGCGCGACTTGGCTTCCATCTTCGCCATCGACGGGTAGAGCAGCTGCACGGTCTTGATGTCGCGGCGGCCCCAGCGCAGGTCCGGCAGCAGCGCGACCGAGATGCCGGTCTCGGCAGCGCGGTTCACCAGCACGTCCTTGGACTGGGTGAACATCACCAGCGTCGGCTCGGTGCCTTCGGGCGGGAAGGCAAAGTCGCGCTCGGCGACGCCGCGGCTGAGCTGCAGGTAGATCATGCCGCTTTTCATGTCATTGCGGGCGACGATCTCGTGGTGCGCCGCCAGCAGCGCGTCATCGTCGAGCGGCAGCGTGAGGCCCAGTTCGGCGGCGGAGCGGCGCAGGCGCGCGGCGTGGCCCGCATAGTCGAGCAGCATGCCGTCGAGCACGCAGGTCACTTCGTAGATGGCATCGCCCATGAGGAACGCGCGGTCGAAGATCGACACTTTGGCGTCTTCTTCGGGCAGCCACTGGCCGTTGAGGTAGACAGTTCTGGACATGGATCAGGATCTTCCGGGGGCAGCAAAGGGGGCGATGGTGACGCCGTTGTCTTCGAGCGACTTGCGCAGGGCGGCAGCGATCTGCGGCGCGCCGGCGGTGTCGCCGTGGATGCACAGCGTCGCGGGGTCGACCGGCAGGCGCTTGCCGCCGGTGGTCGGGATGCGCTTGTTCAGCACCATTTCCAGCACCTGTTCGGTGCTTTGGGCGATGTCTTGGATCACCGCGCCGGGCTGGCTGCGCGGGGTCAGTTCGCCGGCGTCGGTGTAGCTGCGGTCGGCGTAGATCTCGCAGGCGACGCGCAGGCCGGCTTTCTCGGCGGCGGTATAGGTCTCGGAATAGGGCAGCGAGACGTAGATCAGCGACGGGTCCACTGCGGCGACGGCGCGGGCGCAGACGGCGGCCAGTTCGGGGTCGGTCGCGGCCATGTTGCCAAGCGCGCCATGGGTCTTCACATGGGTCATCGGGTGGCCCTCGGCCTCGGCCATGCCCTGCATCGCGGCGATCTGGTAGATCAGTTGCGCTTCGACGTCTTCGGGGCGCTCGCCCGAGATCCGCCGGCGGCCAAAGCCGAAGAGATCCATGAACGAGGGATGCGCGCCCACCGCCACGCCGGCCGCCTTGGCAAGCTGGAGGGTTCGGCGCATCACCACCGGGTCGCCGGCGTGAAAGCCGCAGGCGACATTGGCGGTTGTCACGGTTTCGAGCATCGTTGCATCGTCGCCGATGGTATAGGCGCCAAAGCTCTCGCCCATATCGCAGTTGAGGTCCAAGGTGACCGTCATTCGCTCCCTCCTGGGATCTGATCGTTGGGTCTGGGTGTCCGGCGGAAAAGATACACCGGAGCAGGTCTTTCGTTTGCCTGATTGCATTCTGGATACAGCTGGTATACTGAAAATGCAAGCAAGGCAGAAAAGGTTTTTCAATGAGCATCCAAGCGCATGATCCCGCTGGCAATCCGGGGGCGGACCCGGCCTTTCTGGCGGTCGGCGACTCTGCTCTCGCGGTGCAATTTGGCGAGTCCGTTGACCCCGAAACCAACCGCCGGGTGATCGCGCTGGCCGAGAGCCTCACCGATGTTCCGCTCGAGGGCGTGCTGGAATGCGTGCCGACCTACCGCTCGCTCTTGGTGACCTATGACCCCGCGCTGCTGCGCGGTGCGGCGCTGGAGGCGGCGCTGACCCAGCGGGTGGCGCAGCTGAAAATGGCGGACGAGAGCGCGCGCCGCTGGCATGTGCCGGTGGTCTATGGCGGCGAGGTCGGGCTCGACCTTGAAGACCTCGCGCGCGAAAAGGAACTGACGCCGGGCGAGTTGATCCAGTTGCACAGCGCCGCCGATTACCGCGTCTATATGATCGGGTTCGCGCCGGGCTTTGCCTACCTTGGCGGCTTGCCCGAGGCGCTGCACACGCCGCGCCTGCCGAAACCGCGCATGTCGATCCCGGCGGGGGCCATCGGCATCGGCGGGCAGCAGGGCAGCATCAACTCGGTGACCGGTCCGTCGGGCTGGCGCTTCGTCGGCTGGACGCCGTGGCGTGCCTTTGATCCGTCCCGCGCCGAGCCCTTCCTCTTCGCCGCCGGCGACCGCCTGAACTTCGTGCCGGTCAGCGCCGCGGAAGGGGCAAAGATCGAGGCCGCGATTGCCGCCGGAGAGATGACGCCAGCGCCGGAGGCCGCACAATGACATTGGAAATTCTCAGCACTGGCCCGATGCTTTCGGTGCAGGACCAAGGCCGCCATGGGCGCAAGCGCTTCGGCGTGCCCACTGCCGGCGCGATGGATCGCCCGGCGATGGATCTGGCCAACGCGCTGTGCGGCAACCCGCTCGACGCCGCGGCGCTGGAGTTCACCGCCATCGGCGGCAGCTTCCGGGCGGGGCGCGCGCTGCGCCTCGCGGTCACCGGCGGCGAGTGCGACATCCGCATCGGCGAGCGTGCGCTCGGCGCGGGGCAAAGCCATGCGGTCGAGGCGGGCGACGTGATCAAGATCGGCGCGCTGAAGGGGGCCACTTGGGGCTATATCGCAGTGTCTGGCGGCATCGCGGTGCCCGAGGTTCTGGGCGCCCGCGCCACCCATCTGCGCTTCGCCCTCGGCGGTGTCGAAGGGCGCGCGCTGCAGGCGGGCGACCTGCTGCCACTGGGCGAAGACGACGAAGAGGGCGGCCTTTGCCTGCGCCCGCGCGAGCCCGCACCGCGCCCCGGCCCGATCGCGCCCGAGCGTCCGATCCGCATCGTGCTTGGCCCGCAGGACGACTATTTCGCGCCCGACGTCATCGCGCAGCTGGAAACCGCCCGCTTCCGCATCTCGCCACAGCGCGACCGCATGGCGATGGTGCTGGACGGCCCGGCGCTGAGCGCGGCGCGCGGCCATGACATCGTCTCGGACGGCATCGTGTCGGGGGCGATTCAGGTGCCCGCCTCGGGTCAGCCGATGGTGCTGATGGCCGACTCGCAAACCACCGGCGGCTATCCCAAGATCGCCACGGTGATCTCGGCCGATCTGCCACGCCTTGCACAGCTGCCGACCGGCGCAGACCTGCGCTTCGAGATCGTCAGCCGCGACGCCGCCGAGGATATTCTGCTCGCCGAACGGGCACGGCTGCACGAGGTGCTGGCGTCGCTGGTGCCGGCCACCGGGACAATGCTCAGTTCGGGCTTTCTGCTGTCGTGCAATCTTGCCGGCGGTATTGTCGAGCCCGAGGCCGTGATGGGCCGGGATCTGGAACTATCGGAGGACACTGCGGCATGAGCGGCAAGAACCTTGCGGCGACCGCGTATCGGGAGCTGATCAGGCGCATTCTCGAGGGTGAGCTGAAGCCCGGCGACACGCTGCAGGAATCGCGCCTGTGCACCGAGCTGGACATGTCGCGCACGCCGGTGCGCGAGGCCATCGCGCGCATCCGCAGCGAGGGGCTGGCCGAGCAATCGGGCCGCTTTCTGAGGGTGCGCCGCATCAGCCCCGAAGAAATCGACGAGATCTTCTTTCTGCGCCGCGCGCTGGAGCCGACGGCGGTGCGCGCCGCCACCGGACGGCTGACCGATGCGCAGATCGACGCGCTGGAAGCCGAGGTGCGCGATCTTATGCGGCAGGGGCCGGGGCAGGGCGATCTGCAGTGGCACGTGGATCAGAGCTTTCACGCCACGATTGCGATTGCCGCTGGCAATGCCGCCGCCGCCAAGGTGGTGCAGGACCTGCACATGCGCACCTGCATCTTCGACCACCGCGTCGTGCCCGAGCGTTTCATCCGCGGCTGCGAGGAACACCTCGCCATGCTGGCGGCGATGCGGATCGGACAGCGGGATGAGGCCGCGACCCTGATGGGCGCGCATCTCGACCACGCCCGCGACGCCATCTTCGAGCACCTCGGCAAGGTGCAGAGCGACACTACGGAAAAGGTCCTTCGGACATGAAATGTCTTATCGTTCAGCCCGTGCATGACGCCGGGCTCGCCCTTCTGCGCAGCAATGGCATCGAGCCGGTATTCTGCAGCGGCACCGACGCCGCCAGCATCGCCAGCGCCGTACAGGGCTGCGACGCCGCCATCACCCGCGACGCGGGCTTCCCGCGCGAAGCGTTCGAGGCCGCCGACCGGCTGCGCGCCGTGGTGGTGCACGGCACCGGCCACAACGCTGTCGACAAGGACGCGGCAATCGCGCGGGGCGTGATGGTTGCCAATACGCCGGGTGAAAACGCGCAATCGGTGGCCGAGCTGACGCTCGGGCTGGCACTGGCACTGGCACGCGGCGTCACCGGCGCCGATCGCTGGGAGCGCGCGGGCAAGCCGGGCTTTCGCGAGTCGATCAGCTTTCGCGAACTGACCGGCAAGACCGTACTCGTCGTCGGCTGGGGCAGCATCGGCAGCCGCTTTGGCCAGATGGCCGCCACCGCCTTTGGCATGAAGGTGCTGGTGCATTCGCCGCGCGCCCGCGATATCGGCGAGTTCACGCGCGTCGACAGTCTTGAAGAGGGGCTGGCGCAGGCCGATCTGGTAACCCTGCACACGCCGCTGCGCCCCGAGACGCATCACATGATCAATGCCGAGCGTCTTGCGGCGATGAAGCCGGGCGCACAGCTGGTCAACGTGGCGCGCGCCGAACTGGTGGACGAGGCGGCGCTGGCCGCGGCGCTGGCCAGCGGCCACGTCGGCGGCGCGGCGCTCGACGTCTACAGCCACGGCGCGGGCACCGGCCCGCTGGCGGAGTTTTCCAACGTGATCTTCACGCCGCATCTTGGCGGCACCACCGAAGAGGCGCTGCGCCGTGTGGCGCTGGGGTCGGCGGGCCACGTGGTGACTGCGCTGACCGGCGGCGTGCCCGAGACGGTGCTGACACCGGTCCCCTCGCAGGCAACTGCGGAGGCAAGCGCATGACCAAGACCCTGACCTCCCCGCCGCGCGATCTCATCGCCGAAACCATCTCGCGCGTGCTCGGCCGCGTGAACGCGATCACAGAGGACGGCCCGGGCTGGACCCGCCCCTCCTACAGCCCGCTGGAAAGCGCCGCGCATGCGGTGATCGAGGAAGAGGCGCAGGCCCTTGGTTGCGAGATCCGCCGCGATGCGGCGGGCAACCTCTTTGCCACGCTGCCGGGCCGTGACCGCAGCGCGACGCCGCTCTACATCGGCTCGCATCTCGACACGGTGAGCCAAGGCGGGGCCTACGACGGGCAGGCCGGTGTCATCGGCGCTCTGGCGGTGATCAAGGCGCTGCGCGCCGAAGAGATCACCCCCGCGAGCGACATCGTTCTGACGGTCACCCGCGCCGAGGAAAGCGTCTGGTTCCCGGTCTCCTATGCCGGCTCGCGCGCCGGTCTGGCCCGGCTGAACCCCGAGGATTTCGACGCCAAGCGCTCTGACACCGGGCTGACGCTCTCCGAGCACCTGAAAATGGAAGGCTTCGATCCCGAGGCGGTGCGCAGCCTCACGCCCCCGGCTCCGGCGCGCTTCCTCGAGTTCCACATCGAGCAGGGGCCGGTGCTGGACGAGGCGGGCGAGTCCTATGCCATCGTCGACGCGGTGCGCGGCGGGCTGCGCTATCGCAACGCGCAGGTGCATGGCACTTGGGCGCATTCGGGTGGCGCGCCGCGCGTCAGCCGCGCCGATGCGGTGGTGGCCATGGCCGACCTGATCCTCGCGATGGATGCGGTCTGGGCCCGGCTGCTCGAGGCGGGCCACGATCTGACCGTCACCTTCGGCAAACTCGATGCCGCCTCGCCGCAGCACGCGATGGCGAAGGTGCCCGGCCACGCGGGCTTCTGCCTCGATCTGCGCTCGGACGAGGTGGCGACGCTGGAACAGGCCGACGCGGCGCTGCAGGACGAGATCGCCCGCATCGAGGCCGCGCGCCCCGGCATCCGCTTTGAACTGGGCGAGCAGACCCGCTCCGCGCCGGCGCGGCTGTCGGAGAGCATGGCGCAATTCGTCGCCAAGGGCGCGTCGCTGCAGTGCGACAGCCCGCGGCGCATGCTGTCGGGCGGCGGTCACGATGCGGCGGCCTTCGGTGCGGCTGGCTGGGACAGCGTGATGGTCTTCATCCGCAATTGGAACGGCAGCCATTGCCCCGAAGAAGCCATGGACGAAGCCGATCTTTCCCGCGCCGTCGCGGCGGTGTTCCTTGCCATCGTGCAGGAGAGCGTGGGATGAGCGGCGCAACGCTGGCCGAAACCGCCTATGGACGGCTGCGCGACGACATCGTGGCGGGCCGCATCCCGGCCGAGACGGTGCTCTCGGAACGGGCGCTGACCGAAACGCTGGGTGTGTCGCGCACGCCGCTGCGCGCGGCGATCTCGCGGCTGGAAAGCGAAGGCATGGTTGATCGGCTCAGCAACGGCGTGGTGCTGGTGCGCTCGGTCACCGTCGAGCAGCTGCTGCAGATCGTGCAACTGCGGCAGACGCTGGAAGGCGCTGCGGCGGGCCGGGCCGCCGGCTTTGGGGTAACCGCGGAACTGACGGCGATCCGCGCGCAGATGCAGGCCATCGTCGAGGGCGCCGAGATCAGCTTTGACGAGTTCTGGCTGGCCGACGGTGCCTTTCACCACGCGGTGGCGCGGGCGGCGCGGCTCGACCTTCTGCCCGCAATCCTCGAGGAACAGCGCGGCATCGCGCGGCGCTGCTCGCTGACCCGCACCTATGACACTTTCGTCGATCAGGCGCGCGAGCATGTCGAGATCATCGACGCCATCGCCGCGCATGACGCAAAACGCGCCTCGGCCCTCATGGCCGGGCATTTCGACCACGTCCGGGCCCGCTTCCTCGGCACGTTCAATGCTTCCTGAGGACCCGATGACCCAGATACTTCAGACCCCCACCGCCTTTGCAGGCAGCGCCGCCGTCTTCCCCGCCGAGGAATTCCGTGCCCGCGCCGCGGCGCTGCAGGCGCGCATCCGCGCCGAGGGCGCCGACGCGCTGCTGCTGACCGGCCCCGAGAACATCTTCTGGACCGCCGGGCGCCAGACCGCGGGCTATTTCGCCTTTCAGGCGCTGATCATGCCCGCCGAGGGCGAGCCTGTGCTGCTGGTGCGCCAACTCGAGGAAACCGGTGCCCGTGCCGATGCGTGGTTCAGCAATATCCACACGTGGCAAGACGGGCAGGACCCGGCGGCGGCGCTGGCTGAACTGGTGCGCGCGCAGGGCGTGGAGCGGCTGGCGGTCGAGCGCTCTGGCTGGTTCGTCAGCCCCGACATGATGGGCCGGATCGAGACCGCGCTCTCGGGCGTCGCGCTGCTTGATGGCTCGGGCTGGACCGAAACGCTGCGCGCGGTGAAGTCGCCGCGCGAACTGGCGGCGCTGCGACTGGCCGCGGGCTATGCCGAGGCGGGCATGGCCGCCGCGATCGAGGCCTGCCGCGCAGGGGCCAGCGAGAACACCGTCGCCGCCGCGATGACCGCCGCCGCCATCGGTGCCGGCTCCGAGGCGATGGCGATGGAGCCGCTGGTCAGTTCCGGTCCGCGCTCGGGCATTCCGCACGCCACATGGCGGCGGCGCACGCTGCAAGAGGGTGATGGCGTCTTCCTCGAACTGGCCGCCAGCCATGACCGTTACCACGCGGCGCTGATGCGCTCGGTGTGGATCGGCACGCCGCCCGACACCGCACAACGCATGATGGACACCGCGCTGCGCGGCCTTGATGCGGCGCTGGACGCGATGCGCCCCGGCGTACCTTGCAGCGCTCCGCACGAAGCGGCGCAGCAGGTCATCGACGGCGCTGGGTTCACCGCCGCTTTCCGCAAGCGCGCGGGCTATTCGATGGGCGCGGCTTTTGCTCCGGACTGGGGCGAGGGCGCGATCCTGTCGCTCTTCACCGGCGTCGAGACGCCGCTGGAGCCGGGCATGGTCTTCCACCTGCCCATCACGCTGCGCGACTACGGCCAGTTTACGGTCGGTGTCTCGGAAACGGTGATCGTCACCGAGTCCGGCGCCGAGCCGCTGTCGTCGCTGCCGCGCCAGATCACCCTTCGCTGACCCTCAAAAGACAATGGAACGCACTATGAAATCCCTCTTCCACCTCGCGATTCACGTCAAAGACCTCGACGAGACGCGCGCCTTCTACGGCGACGTTCTCGGCTGCGAGGAAGGCCGGTCGACCGACACTTGGGTCGATTTCGACTTTTTCGGCCACCAGCTTTCGATGCACCTCGGCGAGCCGTTCCCGGTGACCCGCACCGGCAAGGTCGGCGAGCACATGGTGATGATGCCGCACATGGGCGCGGTGCTGCGCCTCGACGACTGGAAGGCGCTGGCCGCCCGGCTCGAAGAGAAGGGCATCGCGTTCGACATCCCGCCGGTCATCCGCTTCGAGGGCGAGCCGGGCGAGCAGCGTACGATGTTCTTCTTCGATCCGTCGGGCAACCCGATCGAGATCAAGGGCTTCGCTGATTTCGACGGCCTCTTCGCCGCCTGATCGCTGGTCCTGCCCCAATGCAAAGCCCCCGGCCGCAACGCCGGGGGCTTTTTGCGTTGAGCGGGCGTGACCACGCTCGCAGCCGTCCCAGAGGCGGAGATCATCAGGGCGGCATGCCATGCGCAGGGAGGCAAAGGCGACGGGCACAGCGCCGCAGGCGTACCGGGGCCGCAGGGATGGGGCGAAGCGCGGCGCTGGCCCTACGACGGGGTCTTGGCCCATCCCGAAGGTTGCGAAACGACAAAGCCCCCGGCCAGCTGGCCGGGGGCTTTTCATGCGCGGATGTCCCGTGAGTGGTGGGCGAGGCCTTAGCCCCGCATGAGATCCGGCACGATGCTGACGATCTGCGGGAAGAGCGCGATCAGGAAGACGAAGGCCGCCATGATCAAAAAGAACGGCATGGTCGCGCGGGTGATCTTGCCGATGCTGTCGCCGGTGAGGCGCTGCAGCACGGTGAGGTTGAAGCCCACCGGCGGCGAGATTTGCGCCATCTCGACCACGATCACGATGAACACGCCGAACCAGACCTTGTCGTAGCCCGCGGCCTCGACCAGCGGCAGGGTGATGGGCAGGGTCATCACGATGATCGCGAGGCCTTCCATCACCATGCCGAGCAGGATGTAGAACACCAGCAGCACCGCGATCAGCGCCAGCGGCGACAGGCCCCAGCCATTGATCACGCCGGCAATGTAGCGCGGCAGGCCAAGATAGCCGATGGCCGTCGACAGGAACATCGCGCCGACCATGATGAGGCCGATCATCGCGCTGTTCTCGGCGGCCTGACGGGAGGCGGCGAGCAGACCCTTGAGGTCCAGCTTGCGCTGCGCAAAACCGATCACCATGGCGCCGATGACCCCGGCGGCGGCGGCTTCGGTCGGCGAGGCAATGCCACCGTACATCGAGCCGATGACGAAGAGGATCAGCAGCAGCAGCGGGCCCAGATCGGAGAGCGCGCGCAGTTTGTGCATCAGGCTCGAAGAGGGCGGGGCTTCGCCGATCGCCTCGGGCGAGAGCTTGGCGCGGATGCCAATGTAGCCCATGTAGGCCACCGCCAGCAGTGCGCCGGGCAGGATACCCGCCATGAACAGGCGCAGGATCGATTCCTCGGCCATCACGCCGTAGATGATCATGATTGTCGAAGGCGGGATCAGGAAGCCGAGCGTGCCCGCGCCAGCCAGCGAGCCGATCACCAGATTGCGGTCGTAGCCGCGCTTGAGCAGCTCACCTGCGGTGATCCGGCCCACGGTGACGGTGGTCGCCGCCGAGGAGCCGCAGACCGAGGCGAAGAGCGTACAGCCCAGCACGTTGATGTGGGTCAGACGGCCCGGCACGCGGCGCAGCCACGGCGTCAGGCCGGTGAACAGCGAGGCCGAGATATTGGTGCGGAACAGCACCTCGGCCATCAGGATGAACAGCGGCAGCGCCAGCAGTTCCGGCGAGGACAGCACGTTCCACGATTGCTGCGACAGCAGCTTGACGAAGGGCATCTGCGGCCGGAACAGCGCGATCATCGCCACGCCGGTCGCCACGAGGCCGAGGCCGATCCACAGGCCCGAGCCCAGCAGCAGGACCATGATGCCCACCAGGGAGGTTGCAATTTGCGTCATCGCGGCGCCTTTCGGAAGAATTCGGTGTCGGGGACGTCGGTGTTGGGGGTCATTCGATCGCGGCGCCTTCGGCGAGGCGTTCGCCGCGGCTCAGGCGCAGCAGTTGCGCAAAGCATTGCAGCGTCAGGATGCTGGCGCCGATGGCCACAAGGCTCTGCGGCCAGACCAGCGGCGTGCGGATGATCGTCGAGGAGGTCGAGCCGCGCTGGAACGACAGCCACGCCATTTCGATCAGCGCCCATGCCAGCGTGCCGCAGGCGGCGAGGCCGGCGAGGCAGGCAACGAATTCCAGCAGACGCGACAGCGGACGTGGGACCGAGTCCAGCACTGCGGTGACGCGCACATGCGCGCCGCGGCGCAGCGCGTCGGCAGAGGCCATCATGAAGGCGGTGCCCATCGCGTAGGCTGAATAGTCCCAAGAGAACGCCAACGACCGGCTGAAGAGGTTGCGAGAGACGATCTCGGCGGTGATCATCACGAGGATCGCCAGAAGCGCGAGTCCGGCGACCAGATTGCCGGCGCGCGACAGGGCGTCAATCGGTGCGATGATCGCGCCAAACCGTCCTGAGGGCGTCGAAGCGGGGCTCTGGTCCTGGCTGTTGTCCATGGGCGTCACCATCCTTGCGGCGTTCTTGAGTGGTTCAAAACCGAAACCGGGCCCCAAGCGCTGGCGCGCCTGGCGGGGCCCGGTCCGAAAAGATTACTCTCCGCGAACGGCGAGGTAGTTGTCGATCACCGGAGCGGCTTCCGGTACGCGCTCTTTGAACTCTTCCCAAAGCGGGCGTGCGGCGTCGATCAGGTCGGCCTGCAGCTCTGCCGAGGGGGCCGAGACGGTCATGCCGTTTTCTTCGAGCGTGGCGATCTTGGCGGCGTCTTCATTGGCCGAGTTCAGCCAGAAATCGCCTTCGAGTTCCGCCGCGATGGTTTCGATCGCGACTTGGTCCTCGGCGTCGAGCGCGTTCCATGCGTCGAGGTTGACGGTCACGATGTTCGACGAAGCCTGCCAGTTGAAGGTGCTCATGTTGTCCATGAACTCCCAGAACGCGCCGTCGACGCCCGACGAGGACGAGGTGGTCACGCCCTTGATGGTGCCAGCGGCCAGCGAGGGAACGACTTCGCCCCAGGGCATCTGCAGCGGTGCGGCGCCGAGCGCGTTGAAGAAGCTGTCGCCGTTCGCGTCGACGACGCGGATGGTCAGACCTTCGAGATCTTCGAGCGTTTCGATCGGCTCGGGCGAATAGACCGCCTGACCGGGCCACGGGGTCATGTAGAGCAGCTTTTGGTTCATGTCTTCGGCGATCTCTTCGATCACCGGGCGGTAGAACTTGTGCAGCAGCGCGAGGTCGGGAAGCGTCGGGGCGAGGTAGGGCAGGGTTTCAACACCCAGCGCCGGGTTCTCGCCGACCTGCTGGCTCATCAGGATGTCAGCGATCGGCACCAGACCGTCGCGCACGGCGGCCATGCCTTCCGGGCCTTTGATGCCAAGCGCGCCGCCCGAGTGCACGGTGATCTGCACGTCGCCGTCGGTGGCTTCGCTGACTTGGTCGGCGAAGGTCATTGCGTTCTGGGTGTGGAAGTTGCCTTCCGGCCAGACGACCGACATGTCCCACGTGGTCTGTGCTGCGACAGCCGTGCCCAGCGTCATGCTCAGGCCGGCGATTGCGATACCGAATCCATGTTTCATATTGAGAACCCCTGTTGGCGTTTTTCACGATGACCGCTCATCGCGATCTGCGGAGATTTCAGTATACCACCTGTATCCGTAAGGAAGAGGGTAGCGGTCGAAAGATTGCCTCAGACAAGGTCTGCCTAATATTTGGGCGGTGTTGGGTCAGTATGGGACGAAAATTGGACGGAATGAATCAAATTTCTCGTCAGCGCTTTTGGGCGCGGTCGCGTGGCGGCGGAGGCCGCCGCGATGATTCAGGCAGCGCGCGCCGCGACCTCTGCGCGGCGGATGCGGTCAATTCTTGTAAGCAAAGCGGGTCCGGTCAGCGTGTGATCCAGCCTTGTACTCGGGTCTGGACGTCACGGGGTTCGTCGCCGAGCGCCTGCATCAGCGCACGCAAGTCATTGCGCGTCCCATGCAGTTGGTCGACCAGATGCATCACGAGACCGAGCGCATCGTCGTTGAGCTCGAAATCATCGCAGAGATCGCAGAGCAGCTCGATCCGCGCCACATCGATCTGGCGATAGACCGGCCTGCCTTCGGCTTCGGCGGGAAGGATCACCTCGGCGCGAAGAAAGCGGCGCAGCCGGGCGCTGTCGAGCCGCGTGACAGCGGCGATCACCTCGTCTTCGGAATAGAAGATGCGGGTCATTCTCAAGCTCTCCTTCCCTTGCGCGGATCGTAGGCGTGGCGCTGGCTCCAGTCCTCCATGAAGTTGGCAAGCTCGTCATCCACCGTGGCTGGCATCGCGATCTGAAGCTCGATCCGCTGGTCCCCCGCCGGGCGCCCGGCGCGCCCGACGCCGCGACCACGCAGGCGCAGCACCTGGCCGCTGCTGGCGCCCTTGGGGACGGTCACCTTGACCGGGCCAGAGATCGTCGGGGCCTCGACCTTGGCCCCCAGCACCGCTTCATAGAGGGTGATGGGCAGGGTGATTGTGATGTCGTCGCCGTCGCGGGTGAAGACCGGGTGCGGCTGGACCGACAGGGTGACATAGGCGTCGCCGGGCGCGCCGCCGCCATGGCCCGGCCCGCCCTTGCCGCGCAGGCGCAGGGTTGTGCCATCGGCAACGCCCTTGGGGATCTTCACCTCCAGATTGCCGCCATCGGGCAGGGTGATGCGCAGGCTGCCGCCGTTCGCCGCGTCGAGAAAGGGCACCTCCAGCGCGTATTGCGCATCGGCGCCGCGCGCTTGGAAGCTGTACTCGTGATAGCCCTCGCCGGGGCGACCGCGCTGTCGGCGCAGGAACTCGGCAAAGATGTCGGCTTCGTCGCCAAAGCCCTCGTAGCGCGGGCCCTGTCGGTAGGGATTGTTCGCTTGATCGGCGAAATCCCGGTAGAACTGGCGTTGCTGCGGGCGTTCCTGGCCACTGGCGTCGATCTCGCCACGGTCAAAGCGGGCACGTTTCTCGGGGTCTTTCAGCAGCTCAAAGGCCGCGCCCGCCGCCTTGAACCGCGCCTCCGCCGCCGCATCGCCGGGATGCAGATCGGGATGGCTGTCCTTCGCGATCTTGCGATAGGCCTTCTTGATCTCCTCCGCGCTGGCGGTCTTGCCAACGCCCAGCACGTCGTAGGGGTTGTCGCTCATCTGCCGCTCCACCCGCGTGAGTCCGCTCAGACTTGAGTAGAGCGCCTTCCGGCGTTTGCCGCAACAGGCACGGCAGGAAGCGCTAGAAGTCGAGCCCGAGGTCGAGGGTCGAGACCGAATGGGTCAGCGCGCCGGAAGAGATGTAGTCGACGCCGGTCGCCGCGACCTCGGCGATGCGCGCCAGCTTCATGTTGCCCGAGGCCTCGAGCACCAGCCGCCCGGCGGTCATCGCCACCGCTTCGCGCAGGCTCGGCGTGTCCATATTGTCGAGCAGAACCACATCGGCGCCACCCTCGTCGAGCACTTCGGCCAGTTGCTCCAGCGTGTCCACCTCGATCTCGACGCGCACCATATGCGAGGCTTGGCCTTTGATCGCCTGCAGCACAGGGCGGATGCCGCCCGCCGCGGCAATGTGGTTGTCTTTCACCAAAATGGCGTCGGACAGCGAGAAGCGGTGGTTGAAGCCGCCGCCGTGCAGCACCGCCTGTTTCTCCACAAGGCGCAGGCCGGGGGTGGTTTTGCGGGTGCAGGTGATGCGCGTCTCGGAGCCACGGGTCTCGGCGACAAAGGCGGCGGTCATCGTGGCGATGCCCGAAAGGCGACCAGCGAAATTCAGCGCCACGCGCTCTGCAGAGAGGATCGAGGCGGCCGCGCCGGTGATCTCCATCAGCACGTCGCCGGGGGCGATGCTGTCGCCGTCGGCCTTGTGCTGGCGCAAATCCAGCGCCGGGTCGACCATGTGAAACGCCATCCGGGCGATCTGCATCCCCGAGACCACGCCGGGCTCGCGGGCGCGCAGCCGCGCGCTGTAGTGGGTGTCTTCGGGGATCACCGTGCGGGTGGTCAGATCGCCATAGGTGCCAAGGTCCTCCATCAGCGCGGCCCGCACCAGCGGGTCGAGGATCATGTCGGGCAGAGGGGGCAGGGGCATCAGGCGGGTTCCTTCTGGAGCGTGTCGCGAAGGCGCAGGGCCTCCGTCAGAGTCATGCGGCTGCGGCTGCCGGCGGGCGTGGTGTCTGCGGCAGCATCGGCGCGGAAATGCGCGCCGCGGCTTTCGGTGCGGGCCAGCGCGGCGGCGGCGATCAGGGTCGCCGTGGCGGTCATATTCGACAGCTGTTGGCAGCCCGGCTGGGCGGCTTCGACAGAGGCGATCTCGCGCAGGCAGCTGCGCAGGCCTGCGCCATCGCGGATCACCCCGGCGCCGGCGGTCATCGCGGTGCGCAGCCGGGTGACCAACTGCGGATCCGGCATGTCGGCGGCTGTGGCCTGTGGTGGAACGAGCGGCGGCGCGTCCTGCGCCGGGCCGAGCGTACCGGCAATATCGGCGGCGCAGCGGCGGGCGTAGACCAGCGCCTCCAGCAGCCCGTTCGAGGCTAGCCGATTGGCGCCATGCAGCCCGGTCGAGGCGACCTCGCCACAGGCCCAGAGCCCGGCCAGAGAGCTGCGTCCGGCGGCGTCGGTGTCGATCCCGCCCATGTGATAATGCGCGGCTGCGGCCACCGGGATGGGCTGGGCCACCGGGTCGATGCCAGCGGCGTCGCAAGCCCCGGCCACGGCGGGAAACTCGTCGCGGATACGGACGCCAAGCGCGTGCCGGGTGTCGAGCATGGGCCGCAGCCCGGCTTGGCTTTGGGCGTAGACGGCGCGGGCGACAACGTCGCGCGGCGCAAGCTCGAGGTCCGGGTGCACGCCTTGCATGAAGCGTTCGCTGCGCTGGTTGATCAGAACCGCGCCCTCGCCGCGCAGCGCTTCGGTGGCCAGCGGCGCCGGGTCGAGCCCGATGTCCATGGCGGTGGGGTGAAACTGTACGAACTCCATGTCGGCCATCACCGCACCGGCGCGGGCGGCCAGCCCGGCCACCTGCCCACGGACGCGCGCGGGATTGGTCGTCAGGGCGAAAAGCCCGCCCGAACCGCCGCCGGCCAGCAGCAGCGCCGGGGCGGTGACGGCGACCGCGGTGCCGCCTGACGCGGGGGACAGCTGCGCGCCGGTGACCCGGCCTGCTGCGCAGCAGAGGCCGCTGGCCATCCAGCCTTCGAGCACCTGCACCGAGGGCGCGGCCCGCACCTGCGCGACCAGCGCGCGCATGATCTCGGCCCCGGCCTGATCGCCGCGCACCCGGACCACCCGCGCGAAGCCGTGCGCCGCCTCGCGCGACAGAAGGTAGCCGCCATTTGCGTCGCGGTCGAAGGGCGCACCAAGGCGGCTGAGCGACAGGATGTGATCCCGCGCTTCAAGGGTGACCGCCCGCGCGACCGCTGCATCGACGATTCCCGCCCCGGCGCGCAGCGTGTCGGCGGCATGGGCCTCGGGGCTGTCGGACTGCGCCATGGCCGCCGCGACGCCGCCCTGCGCCCAAGCCGAGCTTGCGCCCGTGCCCAGCGGGTCGGGCGAGACCAGCAGCACCGGGCGCGGCGCCAGCGCCAGCGCCGCGTAGAGCGCGGCCAGCCCGGCGCCGACGATCACCACCCGGCCGGTGCGCATCTCCTGCATGGGCTCAGGCGGCGCTGCGCTGCGACAGATCGATCATCCGCTGCACCGCCAGTCGCGCGCCCTCGGCGACGCTGGGGTCGACCTCGACCGCGCCCTCCATGCTGTGCAGCGACCACAGCACCTTCTCGAGGGTGATCATCTTCATATAGGGGCACATGTTGCACGGCCCGACGAACTCCACGCCCGGCAGCGCGTCCGAGATGTTCGACGCCATCGAGCATTCGGTGACCAGCATGGCCTTGCCGGGCTGCTCGCGGTTCACGTAGTCGATGATCCCGGCGGTGGAGCCGGAGAAATCCGCCTCGGCCACCACGTCGGGCGGGCATTCGGGGTGCGCGATGATCCGGGTGTCGGGCTGCCAGCTGCGGAAGTCCCGCAGTTCGGCGGCGGTGAAGCGCTCATGCACGATGCACGACCCGTCGTACCAGACGATGTTCTTCTGCGGCACCTGCTTGGCGACGTTCTGCGCGAGGTATTTGTCGGGGGTCATGATGACCGTCTCGGCATCGAGCGCGGCGACGATCTGCGCCGCGTTCGAGGAGGTGCAGCAGATGTCCGAGGCGGCCTTCACCTCGGCGGAGGTGTTGACGTAGGTGACCACCGGCGCGCCGGGATGGCGGCGGCGCATCTCGGCGATTCCCGCCGGGGTGATGCTTTCGGCCAGCGAGCAGCCAGCCTCCATGTCGGGGATCAGAACGGTCTTTTCGGGGCTCAGGATCTTCGAGGTCTCGGCCATGAAATGCACGCCGCATTGCACGATCACGTCGGCCTTCACCTTGGTCGCCTCGATCGCCAGCTGCAGGCTGTCGCCCACGACATCGGCGATGCCGTGATAAATCTGCGGCGTCATGTAGTTATGCGCCAGAATGACCGCGTTGCGCTCTTCCTTCAGCCGGTTGATCGCCTCGACGTAGGGGGCGTGGACGGCCCAGTCGGCGGGCGTCACGACGCGGCTCATGCCAGCGTAGGTGTCACCGAGCCGCTCTGCCGCCTCGAGCGAGGGCGCGAGGTCGTAGTGACGGCCGAGCGTGTCGGCGATGGTGGTCTGGTCGAGCATAGCCCGCTCCTCCTCAGGGTCATGTGCCGACGTTTGGAAGTAGACGCAAGCTGCCCCAAGGACAAGGCGGCGGGGCAAGAAAGTGCCGGGAAGTGCCGGGGCCGGGCATCGCCCCGGGGCAAAATTCGGTGATTGACCGGCTGCGACGAGCGCCTATGCTCGGGCCAAAGTCAGGGGAGTCCCGCCGAGGGGACTGAGAGGCTGACAGGGACGCCGCGGCGTCCCGGTGACGCGACCCTTTGAACCTGACCCAGTTGACGCTGGCGTAGGAAGACCGAAGGGCAATCTTCTCCGAAGCACTGTGCGCGGGGTGGTCCTTTCGGGCCATCGGGCCCTTTTGCGCATCCATTTGCGCGGGGCCCATGGCCCCTTTCTCCGCCCATCGTCGGCTCGGGTCCTCTGTAGGAGGAGACGGCGATGAGCGGGTTGATCTCTGTGCTTGGCGGCGGGGTGGCGGGGCTGTGCGCGGCGCTGACGCTGGCGGAGCGCGGCTTCAGCGTCGAACTGATCGTGCCTGACGGCGCGCCGCAACCGGCCTCGCGGCTGGCGGGCGGCATGCTGGCGCCGTTCTGCGAGGGCGAGAGCGCACCGCCCGAGATCACCCGCCGCGGACAGGCGGCGCTTGGCTGGTGGCGCGCGCGGACCCAGAGCTTTCGCCAGAGCGGCACGCTGGTGCTCGCGCCGCCGCGCGACCGCGCCGAACTGACCCGTTTCGCCCAAGCCACCACCGGGCACGCCCCGGTCGATCCCGGCGCGCTGGAGCCCGAACTGGCAGGCCGCTTCGCCTCGGGTCTGTTCTTTGCCAGCGAGGCGCATCTGGACCCGGGCGCCGCGATGGCCGATCTGCGTGGCGCGCTGACGGGATTGGGGGGGCGGATGCATGGTGGCGCACCATCGGGCCGGATTGTCGATTGCCGCGGGATGGCCGCAGGCGCGCGCCTGCCCGATCTGCGCGCGGTGCGCGGCGAGATGCTGGAACTGCACGCCCCCCACGTGCACCTTGGCCGGACCATCCGCCTGCTGCACCCGCGCTTTCCCTGCTACATCGTGCCGCGTGGCGATGGGCGCTACATGATCGGCGCCACCATGGTCGAAAGCGCCGACGACGGCCCGGTGACCGCCCGTGCGGTGATGGAACTGCTGTCGGCGGCCTACACCGTGCACCCCGGCTTTGCCGACGCGGCGCTGATCAAGGCCGCCGCAGGGCTGCGCCCAGCCTTCCCCGACAACATCCCCGCACTGCGCCGCGCAGGCGGGCGCACCCACATCAACGGCATGTATCGCCACGGCTTTCTCATGGCGCCGGTGCTTGCGGAGACACTGGCAGAGGAACTGATGGCACAGAAGGAGGAGACCCATGAGACCCATGCAAATTGATCTCAACGGCCGGAAGCTGGCGACGAAGGCGGCGACCCTCGAGGCGTTGCTGCGAGAACAGGGGTTCGACGCGGGCAGCGTCGCCACCGCGCTCGACGGGGCCTTCGTGCCGCGCGGCCTGCGCGCCGCGACGGCGCTTGGCGAGGGCGCCAAGGTCGAGGTTCTGTCGCCGATGCAGGGGGGCTGAGAGATGTTCTATGGCGTTGACCTGCCGTCGCGGCTGATGCTGGGCACGGCGCAATATCCCTCTCCGGCAGTGCTGGCCGAGGCAGTGGCGGCCTCGGACGCCGGGGTGATCACCGTTTCGCTGCGGCGTGAAGGCGAGGGGGGCGCGGCGTTTCGTGACCTGCTGGCTCGAACCGGATGCCGTCTGCTGCCCAACACCGCCGGGTGCCACAGCGTACGCGAGGCGGTGACCACGGCACAGATGGCGCGCGAGATCTTCGGCACGCGCTGGATCAAGCTGGAGGTGATCGGCCACGCCGACACGCTGCAGCCCGATCCCTTCGCGCTGGTCGAGGCGGCGCGCATCCTCGTGGCCGAGGGCTTTGAGGTGTTTCCCTACACGACCGAGGATCTCATCGTGGGTGAGAAGCTGCTGGAGGCGGGCTGCGAGGTGCTGATGCCGTGGGGCGCGCCAATCGGATCGGGGCAAGGGCTGCGTCACCGTGAGGCGCTGCGGACCATGCGGGCGCATTTCAAGGGTGTGCCGCTGGTCATCGACGCCGGCATTGGTGCCCCGAGCCAAGCGATGGAGGCGATGGAGATGGGCTTTGACGCGGTCTTGCTGAACACCGCCGTCGCCAAGGCGCTCGATCCCGTGGGCATGGCGCGGGCCTTCGGGCAGGCGGTCGCGGCGGGTCGGCTGGCGCATGACGCCGGACTGATGCCGCAGCGGGACATGGCCGCGGCCTCCACCCCGATCTTTGGCATGGCGGAGCTGGCATGAGGGCACTCGATCGTTTCTACCTGATCACCGGCCATGTGAACCGGCTTGAACTGCTGGTGCCGCATGGCGTGAAGCTGGTGCAATTGCGGCTCAAGGACCTGCCCGAGAAGGACCTGCGGCGGCAGATCGCCCGCGCGCGCGACATCTGCGCGGTGCATGGCGCGCAGCTGGTGGTCAACGACCACTGGCGCATCGCCCTCGATCTGCGGTGCCGCTTCGTCCATCTCGGGCAGGAAGACATGGACAGCGCCGACCTCGCAGCGCTGCGCCGCGCGGGCGTGCGCTATGGCCTGTCGACCCACGATGAGGCGGAACTGGAGCGCGCGCTGGCACTCGATCCGGCCTATGTGGCGCTGGGGCCGGTCTATCCGACGCTGCTCAAGAAGATGAAATGGGGGCCGCAGGGGTTGGACCGTGTGCGCGACTGGAAGCGACGGGTGGGATCGGTGCCGCTTGTGGGCATCGGCGGGCTGACGCCCGAGCGGCTGCCGGAGCTTTTCGCGGCGGGGGCCGACAGCGCCGCGGTGGTCACCGACATCCAGCAGGCCGCCGATCCCGAGGCGCGCTGCCGCGCATGGATCGATGCAACGCGCCGGGTGCCGGCATGAGCCGGTACGCGCGGCAGATCTGCCTGACCGGTGTGGGCACGCAGGGGCAGGTGCGGCTTGCGGCGGCGCGGGTGCTGGTGGTCGGGGCCGGGGGGCTTGGCTCGGCGCTTCTGCCTTTGCTGGCCGGGGCAGGCGTGGGCGCGATCCGCATCGTCGATCCCGACGTGGTGGAAGAAAGCAACCTTCACCGGCAAACGCTGTATTCAATGGCCGATCTGGGGCGGCCCAAGGCCGAGGCGGCGGCGGCGCGACTGCGGGCGCTCAACCCCGAGTGCGCGGCGACGGCGCGCGTGGCGCGGCTTGACCCGGCGCTGGCGCGCCCGGAACTCGAAGCGACGGATGTGGTGATCGATGCCGCCGACAGCGTCGCGGTGAGCTATGCGCTGTCGGACCTCTGTCTTGCGTCGGGGTTGCCGCTGATCAGCGCGTCGGTGGTCGGAACGTCGGGCTACGTGGGCGGCTTTTGCGGCGGGGCGCCAAGCTATCGCGCAGTGTTTCCCGACCTCGCCGCGCAGTTGCAAAGCTGCGCCGGCGCGGGGGTGATGGGGCCGGTGGTGGCCACGCTCGGCGCGCTGCAGGCGCAGATGGTGCTTGCGGTGCTGCTGCGGCAGAGCCCGTCGCCGCTGGGGCAGATGCTGACGCTGGATGCCGGGGCATGGCGGCCGGGCGGCTTTCGCTTTGACGGCGCGCCAGAGCCTGACGCGGTGCTGCCGCAGGTGCTGTCGCTGTCGGACCTGACCGAGGCTGACCGGGTGATTGACCTGCGCGGCACCGCCGAAGCGCCCGTGCTGCCGGTGCCATGGGCCGAGCGGATGGAACCGGCGACCATCACGCCCGCTCTGGCCGCGCCCGAGGGCCGCACGGTGCTGGTCTGCGCCAGCGGGGTCCGGGCATGGCGCGCAGCGCAGCGTATGCTGCAGGACGGGCCGCGGCCCGTGGCGATCGTGGCGGCGGGCTGAGCCGCCTTTAGCCCCAGCCGTCAGCCCCACATGTCGCGCATCTGCGCCGCGACGTCGATCTTGCCCGGTGCCGGGGCCGCTGCGCCGGGCTGCGGCGCGGGCGACCAATGACTGTTGTCGAAATGCTCCAGCATCTCGCGCGGGATGAAGCGGGTGCGGGTGGCGTAGACATGCCTGTCGCCACCGCGGCTCTGCTGGGTGACGTAAAAGCGCAGCGGCAGGCCCAGCGTCAGCCGGTCCTTGGCGCGGGTCATCGCCACGTAGAGCAGGCGCCGCTCTTCTTCGAGTTCGGGGGTGGAACCGGTGCCGAGGTCGGACGGGATGCAGCCGTCGACCGCGTTGAGCAGGTAGACCGATTTCCACTCCTGCCCCTTGGCCGAATGGATGGTCGACAGGATCAGGTAATCCTCGTCCTTCAGCGGCACGCCGGGCCGGTCAGAGGTGGCGTCGGGCGGATCGAGAGTAAGCTCGGTCAGGAACGCCTCGGCCGACGGGTAGCCCGCGGCGATCTGTTCGAGCTGCAGCAGATCGTTGCGGCGGGTGTCGGCGTCCTCGTGGATGCGCTCCAGATGCGGCTCGTACCACGCGCGGGCAAGGCCAATGGCGGCGGGCCACTGCGCCTGCGTGGTCATCGCCGCGACGAAGGCAGGCCAGTCCGCCTCGGCCTTGGCGGGGGGCGCCACATCGGCCAGCGCGGCGGCGGGATCGGGTGCCAGATCGAGCGCGCCAAGGATGTTCGCCGCCGATTTCGGCCCGATGCCCGGGATCAATTGCAGCACCCGAAAGCCCGCCACCCGGTCGCGCGGGTTGCGCGCCAGCCGCAGCAACGACAGCAGATCCTTCACATGGGCGCTGTCGAGGAACTTCAGCCCGCCGAATTTCACGTAAGGCACGTTGCGCCGGGTCAGCTCGGCCTCGAGCTGCACCGAATGGCTCGAGGTGCGGAAGAGCACCGCCTGCTGCTTCAGCGCGGTGCCGGTTTCGCGGTCTTCGAGGATGCGGTCGACCATGTAGCGCGCCTGATCGGCCTCGGTGTTGACGGTGACAAGCCGGGGCTTTTCAGCAGAGGCGCGCGTGGTCCAGAGGTTCTTGGTGAAGCGCTCGCGCGCCTGCCCGATCACCGCGTTGGCGGCGTCGAGAATGGGAATTGTCGAGCGGTAATTGCGGTCGAGCGTAATGATGTCGGCGGGCGGCTGAAAGGCACTCGGGAAATCGAGAATGTTGCGCACGGTCGCGGCGCGGAACGCATAGATTGACTGCGCGTCGTCGCCGACCACGGTCAGCCCGCGCCCGTCCGGCTTCAGCGCCATGAGGATGCGGGCCTGCAATCGGTTGGTGTCTTGATACTCGTCGATCAGCACGTGATCCCATGCGCTGCCGATATGGGCGGCGAATTCGGGGTCCGACATCACCTGCGCCCAGGCCAGCAGCAGGTCGTCATAGTCGAGCACGTTCTGCTCTTGCTTGGCGCGCACGTAGGCGCCGAACAGCTGCTTCAGCTCCGCCTCCCACATGGCGCACCACGGGAAGTGATCGCGCAGCACCTCGTCCAGCGGCTCGCCCGCGTTCACCGCCCGCGAGTAGATCGACAGGCAAGTGCCCTTGGCCGGAAAGCGCTTTTCGGCCTGCGACAGCCCAAGCGTGTTGCGGCACAGGTTCATCAGGTCGGCGCTGTCCTCGCGGTCGTGGATCGAGAACTCGGGGTTCAGGCCGATCGCCGGGGCATGCTCGCGCAGCAGCCGCGCGCCGATGGCGTGGAAGGTGCCCGACCATGTCAGCGCCTCGGCGACGATGCCCGTGCCCATGGCGCGGGTGGTGATCGCCTCGACCCGGCGGGTCAACTCGGTGGCGGCGCGGCGAGAGAAGGTCATCAGCAGGATGCGCTGCGGGTCGGCGCCGTTGATCAGCAGATGCGCCACCCGGTGCGCCAGCGTGCTGGTCTTGCCCGAGCCCGCGCCGGCGATCACCAGCAGCGGCCCGGCAGGGGCGGTATCGCCGGCAGTGATTCCAAAGGTGGCGGCGGCGCGCTGGGTGTCGTTCAGCGCCGCGAGAGGGTCCTGAAGAGTGTCTGCCTGTGCCATGTCCTGCCCGATCCTGCCTTGCGGCAATGCGTTTTGAAGCGAGATTAACGAATTTGGAACATAAAGGGAACTTGGAACTGCGAAATGACGTCGGGGTTTGAAGCGTCTGCCGGACCTTGGGTGGCCTGTCGACGCGGCCGGGCGGTGGGTAAGCCACACAGCGCGCACGCCTTTCCTATGCGGCGGGCATGATCTTCCGCCACCTCAGGGTGTACGCCGGACCGGATCAGGACCGGTTGGGGTGCATTTCGGATCGGGCGGGCCGCCACGGGACCACGCTGCCTGCGGCGGGCGGTGGGCACTGGCCCTTTGGCCCTGGCGCGCTAGCTGGCTGCGCAATCCTACAGCGACAACCTCCACCCAGGAGCTCCAAATGCATGACAAGATGCCGCAACAGCGGCTGTTCATCTTCCCGAGGGTTCACAGGACCGTCTTCGCTATCTCGGCGTTGCTGATCGTCGGGTTCATCATCTTCGGCGCCACCTTCAGCGAGTCCGCAAACAGCCTGTTCTCCGGCATTCAGGCTTGGTTTGCCGACACGCTGGGCTGGGCGATGATCATCGAGGTCAATATTTTCGTGCTGGCGACGATCTATCTTGCCTTCGGGCCGTTCGCCGACATCCGCCTTGGCCGGATGACCGACAAACCGGCCTACAGCCTGATTTCATGGACCTCGATGCTGTTCTCGGCGGGCATCGGCATCGGGCTCATCTACTGGGGCGTTGCCGAACCCATGTACCATTACTTCGCGCCGCCCATCGGCGAGGCGGAAACTCAGGAAGCGGCGCGGCAGGCGATCGTCCTGTCCTTCCTGCATTGGGGCTTCCACGGCTGGGCGATCTACGCGGTCATCGCGCTGGCGCTGGCCTATTTCCACTTTCGCAAGGGGCTGCCGCTGACCATCCGCTCGGCGCTTTATCCCATCCTCGGCGAAAAGATCTTCGGGCCATGGGGCAGCGCCGTCGACATCCTTGCAGTGTTTGGCACGATGTTCGGCATCGTCACCTCGCTGGGCCTTGGCGCAATGCAGATCAACTCTGGCCTTGGCGAGATTTTCGGCGTTCCCAACAGCACCACCATCCAGATCCTCATCATCGCGGTGATCACCCTCGCCGCGACCGTCTCGGTGGTCGCGGGGCTCGACGCAGGCATCAAGCGGCTGTCGAACATCAACATCGGGCTCAGCCTGCTGTTTCTGGTCTTCATGCTGATCGTCGGCCCGACGGTGTTCATTTTCGATCTGTTCGTGCAGAGCTACGGCGATTACGTCGCGCGCTTTGTCAGCTGGGCCAGCTGGACCGAAGCATGGCAGGACGATGGCTCGTGGCAGAATTCGTGGACCATCTTCTACTGGGCGTGGTGGATTTCGTGGTCGCCGTTCGTCGGCGTTTTCGTGGCGCGCATCTCCAAGGGCCGCACCATCCGCGAGTTCGTGCTTGGGGTGATGCTGCTGCCCACCTCGATCATGTTCTTCTGGTTCTGCGCCTTTGGCGGCACGGCGCTGAACATTTCGCTGGGCGGCGACTCCACGCTGGTCGAGGCCACGCAGAACGCCTATGGCGACGCGATGTTCGCATTGCTCGACTATTTCCCAGCGTCGGGGCTGATGTCTGGCTTTGCGATGATCCTAATCGTGCTGTGGTTCGTCACGTCATCGGACTCGGGCTCCTTCGTCATCGACATGCTGACCGCCGGGGGCGACACCAACCCGCCGCGCATCCAGCGGGTGTTCTGGGCGATCACCGAGGGCGCCGTGGCGTCAGTGCTGCTGCTGGCGGGCGGGCTCAACGCGCTGCAGGCGGCGGCCGTTGTGGCCGGTTTCCCCTTTGCCGTGGTCTGCCTGTTTATCCTGATCGGTCTGTTCAAGGCGCTCAGGTGGGACACGCTGATGGTCTACCGGCACAACCAGCGCTATCGCGACGACGAGGAAGCGGATCACGCGATGCCGTCCGAACTGCCCGGCGAGCTTTACGGGGCCGATCCGACGCCGCCGCCGCAGCCCGAGCCGGCGCTCAAACCCGCAGAGTGACCCCTTGGAGTGACCCATTTGGACCGGCGTTCGCGCCGGTCCCTCAAGTGACAGGGCGCCGCTTTGGCATTGCGCCGCAAACGGCGCGGGCGGTGCCATCCCCGCGGGCGCAATATCAGCGGCGGCGCGTCACGCCTTCGAGCGCGCCGGGAGGCGACGAGCGGGTCACGTGCTCCGGGCGGCGCTTTTCATAAAAGGCGTTGCCGCCTGTGGTGAGCACATAGTGCATGTTGTTGTAGGACGCCCGGTAGCTGGCCGCGTGGAAGAACCGCGCGTTGCCGACCATCGGGTGCCGCTCGCCGCTGAGCACCGACATCGCCGCCTCGCGCACATCCGGCAGCGCGGCGCCGCTCATCTCGCGGGTCATGACGCCCGGCGCGAACTGGTTCTTCTGCCCCACGACACCGCAGACCGACGAGGGAAATTCGTGCGACTCGACGCGGTTCATCACCACACTGCCGACCGCCACCATGCCGTCGCGGCTGGAGCGGAGCGACTCGAAGTACATGGCGCGCTCCATGCATTCCAACTCGCCGGGGTGGTGTTCCCGCTGCTGCCCGCCGCAGGCGGCGATCAGCAGTAGCGCCGTTGTGGCCAGCGCGGCCCGTGCTTGCAGCGGTGTCAGTCTCATTCTGTGCGGTCTCCCCGATGTGCGCGCCTGTGCCTCAGGCTCGACCCTAGCGGCAGGCGGGGCGGGTCTTCAATATTCCCCCGCGCGCTTTGGTACATTTGCAGGGCATAGCGTGGCCTTGCGACGGCGCAGCGCCTTAGGAGGTACCTTCCCGCAGCCTCGTCAGATGCGCCCCCCACACACAGCCGCGCACAATGATGTCCGTCAAGATGCGACCCCGACTGCCGTGCGAAACTGCTGGCCGAGTCCCGGGCGTGCACCCAGAGCGGGTGGCCGGGATCTTGGCTTCGGTCCAGAGGATGATGTGATGGCTCAGCAGAGGGAGTGTTTCGCCGACCGCGCAGAGGCCGGGCGCGTTCTGGGGGCGCGCCTCGCGGCGATGACGCTGGATCAGCCGGTCATTTACGCCCTGCCGCGCGGAGGTGTGCCGGTGGCTTTGGAGGTGGCGCGGATGCTGAGCGCACCGCTCGATCTGATCTTCGTGCGCAAGATCGGCGCACCCGGCGCGCCGGAGGTCGCGCTTGGGGCCATCGTGGATGGCGAGACGCCGCAGACGGTGATCAACGAAGATGTGCTGCACCACACGGGGAGTGATGCCGCGTATCTGGAACAGGCGCGGGCGCGCGCGCTGCTGGAGCTCGAGCGGCGGCGTGCGCGCTACCTCGGCGACAGGGCGCAGGTGCCGGCCAAGGGCAGAACGGCGGTTGTCGTTGACGACGGGCTGGCCACGGGCGCCACGATGAAAGCCGCGCTCATCGCCCTGCGCAGGCAGGGCGCGGGACGCATCTGTATCGCGGTGCCGGTGGCCCCGGCTGACGTGGCGCAGGAGTTCGCGTCGCTGGCTGAAACCGTGGTCTGTCTGATCCCGGCGCAGCATTTTTACGGGGTCGGCAGCTTCTACGACGATTTCCACCAGCTCAGCGACGAAGAGACCGTCGGCCTGTTGCATCAGGCATGGGGCGAGGCGGGCGAAACGGCCCGTGGCCCACGATGACCCGGCGCATGGCCGAGAGGCATGCTATCGCCCCTACTGCCTGCGGCTGCGCCCCGCAGTCAAGAGCCGCTGTGCCATGGCGTTGCCGAGCCGCGTTTCCTGCCCGACATGGGCGAGACGGGGACCCGGTGCGGCGAGAACCGCGCCGTCGTGCGCCTGCCGACGCGGGGGAGTTCGGGTAGGAGGAGGCCCACGCCTTCGGCCGGCGAGACAGGCGGCGTTATTCATGAGCGCCGAGAGGTGGAAGACCAATTGGACTTAAGCGATTTGAAACAGATCATTGGAGGACAGTGTCATGCAGACGCAACTGAAGGTGGTATCGGTGGAGCGGGTTTCGACAGGCAGCAACGGTGAGGAAGGCGAGGGGGCAAGCAACCGGTTCGATCTCAGCGCGGATGGCTCAATTCTGCTGTTCCAGAGCAGCGCGCAATTTGTTCCCGAAGACCAGAACCCCTATGGCGACATCTACCTCAAGGACTTGGGCAGCGGTGCGATCGCGCGCATGACGCTGGACCCGGCCATCGCCGATCCCGAAGAAGGGGGCTGGGAGCCTGCGATTTCTGCCGATGGCACCCGCGTGGCCTTCACAACAACGCTTCGCTTTCCCCTCGACGGTGTGATGACCGCCGAAGAGACGGTGTTCTACAAGGACCTTGCAAGCGGCGAGGACAAGCTGATCTCTGCGAACGCCGCGGGCGAGCCGGGGAACGACGCCAGCTTCTACGCTCATTTTTCGCCGGACGGAAAGCAGATCGCTTTCACCAGCTATGCGACCAACCTTGTTCCGGGCCTTGCGATGGTGGGCGACGCGGTTTTCCTTAAGGACATCGATAGCGGCGATATACAGATGCTGTCGACCAATGCTGCGGGCGAGGCCGCGAACAACTACAGCGTCGGGGTCGCGTTCACCCCGGATGGATCGAAATTTGCCTTCTCGAGCCTCGCGGACAATCTTGTCGCAAGTGACAGCAACGGCGTGCGCGATATCTTCACCAAGGACCTGACGACCGGAGAGGTGCTGCGGCTGTCGGTCGGCGCGGACGGGACAGAAGGCAACGGCGACAGTTCCGAGGGCATGTTCTCGGCCGATGGCACGAAGTTTCTTTTCTCCAGCCGGGCCACGAACTTGGTTCCAGGCGACATCAACGGCTCTCAGGACCTGTTCATCAAGGACCTGATCACGGGAGACATCGAACTGGTCTCCACCAACAGCTTCGGCAGCCAGTGGATCGGCGACAGTTACGGCGGCGTGTTCTCGCCGGACGGCACGAAGATCGCCTTCTATAGCGATACCACGAGCCTTGCCGTGCGGGACGACAACAATGCCCAAGACGTCTTCGTCAAGGATCTGGTGTCGGGGGCGGTCACTGTGTTGTCGGCGAATGCCGCCGGTGAGATCGGCGATGCGCAGAGCATTTGGCCACAGTTCTTGCCGGACGGGTCCGGCGTTATGTTCGCCAGCCAAGCCTCGAACCTGATCGAGAATGACACCAACAGCGCGTGGGATATCTTCATCGCCACGTTCGAAGAACAGGCACTGGGCGAGATCGTGCAATGGTCCGAGGCCGAGGGCGGCAACGGCCATTGGTATCAGTATGTCGAGGGGCCGCTGACGTGGGCCGACGCCAAGGTTGATGCGGAAAGCCGCAGCCATCTTGGATTGCCCGGGTATCTCGCCACGATTACGTCGGACGAGGAGAATGACTTCATCATCTCCATGACGCCGCCGGGTGTCTGGGCCGGGGGCACCGACGAACGCGTCGAGGGCATCTGGGAATGGGCGACCGGACCTGAGGCGGGTGAGGTCTTCTGGACCGCCTCGGCGGGCGCCGTGGGCTATGCCGATTGGGGAGGATACGAGCCGAACAACGCATGGTCCGAGCCGCCGGGAGAGGACTATCTTTCCGTGCACTCGTTCTATGCCACCGGCACATGGGCCGACAACGGCGTGCCGCCGAACCCGAACAACGCCTTTGGGTATGTCGTCGAATACAGCGATCTCAGCCGCCCACCGGCGCAGATCGGGCTGGGGCGGACCGAGGCCGAGAGCCTCGACATCGAAAGCGGGTTTATCGTGCAGGATAACCCTTGGGCGTCGGACGACGCGTTTTTGCAGGCCACGGGCGACGGCGAGGCCGTGGCGTCGGGCAGTTTCTCGGGCGCGGCAGGGGTCTACAGCCTCATCGTTGGGTATTTCGACGAGGCCGACGGGGCCAGCAGCCTGCGGCTGGAGCGCAATGGCACGACGCTCGACGCATGGGTTTGGGATGCCGATCCCGCCGAGACCACGGTGACCGGCGACGCCGCGATGAAACGGGTGATCCCCTTCGTGACGCTGGAGACGGGCGACGTGCTGACGCTGGCAGGCACGTCGGATGCCGGTGAGCCGTTGCGCACGGATTACATTGATATACGGGCCGCGCCGCCTGCCGCCGAGGCTTTCATGGTCGAGGCGGAAACGCTGGAGATCACCAAGGACTTTCAGGTCTTCAGCAACCCCCATGCCTCTGGCGGGGCCTATCTGCAGGCGGGCGGCGGACCCGACCAGCGCGCAGCGTTTGATTTCGATGGCATGGCGGGGCGCTATGATCTGGCCGTTGGCTATTTCGACGAAAGCGATGGTGTCAGCCAGATGAGCGTGTGGCTCAATGGGGCAGAGGTGGACAGCTGGCTGTGGAATGGCGATTTCGGCGATGCCATCGTAACGCCCGCGGGGGCGGCGCAGCACGTGATCGGCGACCTTGATCTGGCTCCGGGTGATCGGATTGAACTGGTCGGACGGCCCGACGGCGGCGAGCCGCTGCGTACCGACTACCTGCAGTTCACCCCGGCAGAGTTTGCCGAGGGCGGGGATGCCTTCCTGTTCACTTAAGGTATAGCGTAGGGCGCTTCGGGCCGGAGGGGGCGCCTTGCTCTACCGGCCCGGCTCGCCTGCGGCAGAGCGGTGAGTGATCAACTCGGCAAGCGTGGGGCATAGATCCTCGCGCCAGATGCGGCCATGAAAGAGGCCGAAATGGCCGCACCCGGGGAGGACGATCGCGTGGTGATCCTTGGGTCCGAGGCGTGGGCAAAGCGCATGCGCGGCGCTGGTCTGACCGGGTGCCGCGATCTCGTCCTCGGCGCCTTCGACGGTCACCAGCATCGTGTTCCGTAGCGCCGCGGGCTCGATCACTCTGCCACGAAAGCGCAGTGTGCCCCGGGCGATGTCCCGACGGAGGAACACGTGGTCGAGGTTTTCGACGAAAAGCCGCGCGTCGAGGTCCATCACCGCGCTGTAGAGGTCGCGAAAGGGGAAGTGCTGCGGGTCCGCGCCGTCATCCTCGCGCATCTTCCGGGCCAGTTCGCTGTCTGTTTCCAACGCTGTCGAGAGGTATCGGGTCAGCGCGTTGAGCTGGGTTTCGGCGCGGTAGACCCAGCGTCGGTGGCCGGCATGCCCGGCGCGCAGACGGGACAGCGGCACTGTCGCGTACCATGTCCGGGGCCGCGCGCGGATCAGCTCGACCAGCGGGGTCGGATTGGCCAAGGGATCGACCGGCGCGGCAAGCAGCATCAGGCCTGCGGGCTCTGAACCGGGCAGGCGGGCCGCAAGCTCGGCGCTGGCGGCGAAGGCGGGAACGCCCCCCTGACAGAGCGCGAGCACATGCGCCCCGGGCCCCAGTTGCAGGATCGCCCGGACGATGGCGCCGATGTTGTCATCGAAGCAGAAATCACCCCGCGCAACGGGCACATGGCGCACATTGGCCCAGTCCAGCACCGCAACGCGCATGTTCGACTTCAGTAGCCCGAGCACCATGTCGCGCAGCAGCACAGGCAGATGGCCCGACAGCGGCGGCACCACCAGCACCCGCGGCGCAGCGGGCGGCAGCGCCTCGGGTTCGAACAGGCGCAGGGCGTAGAACGGCGCGCTGTGCAGGGTCTGGTTTGAAACCGCCGCCGATCCTCTACCGCCGGTCACCCGGCGGATGCGGAACGCCGTGTGTCGCGGCTGGTCCGCGCCGGGGTGCAGCCTGTCGCCCATCTGCTCAGCGCTGCAGCACATAGCGCCCCGGTGCCGGACAGAGTGGCGCCAATTCCGTGCCGGGCAGGCCCATCTGCGGTGGCGGCCTGTCTTGCTGCGTGCCCTGCGCGTGCAGCCAGTCTATCCAGTGCGGCCACCACGACCCCTGCTGAGGCGCGTGGCGCGCACACCAGTCGTCGGGCCCGGTATAGCGGGCCCCGGCGGGCCTGTGGCCAAGGCGAAAGCTGCGCCCCGGATGCTGCGGCGGGCTTAGGATGCCGCCGTTGTGGCCGCCGCTGACCAGCGCGAAGGTCAGCGCGGAATCGGTGAATAGCGCCGTCTTATAGACCGAGCGCCATGGCGCGATGTGATCCTTCTCGGTCGCCAGAACGAAGAGCGGCGCAGAGATGTCCTTCAATGCAATGACGCGCCCTTCGACGGCAAACCGCCCGGCGGTCAGGCGGTTTTCCAGAAACAGCCCGCGCAGATACTCCGAATGCATCCGGTAGGGCATGCGTGTGGCGTCCTTGCTCCACGCGCCGATGTCGAACGCCGGCTCTTCTTCGCCCATCAGGTAGCGCCGGACCAGCCGCGACCAGATCAGGTCGCGGTCGCGCAGCACCCGGAAGGTGCCGGCCATCTGGCGCTGATCCAGATAGCCCTGCGCCCACATCAGATCTTCGAGATAGGCGATCTGCGCCTCATCGACGAAAAGCATCAATTCGCCCGCCTCGGAAAAGTCCGTCTGCGCGGCAAGCAGAGTGATCGAGGCGAGCCGATCGTCGCCATCGCGGGCCATGGTGGCAGCGGCAATCGCAAGGATCGTGCCACCAAGACAATAGCCGCAGGCATGGACGCGAGCCTTTGCACAGATCCGCGTGACCGCGTTGAGCGCGGCGAGCACACCCTCGCGGCGGTAGGCGTCGAGCGAGAGGTCGCGCTCCTCGGCGCCGGGGTTGAGCCACGATATGCAGAAGACAGTGAACCCCTGCGCCACCAGATGACGGATCAGCGAGGACTCGGGGCTCAGGTCCAAAATGTAGTACTTCATGATCCACGCGGGCACGATCAGGATCGGTTCGGCGTGCACGGCCTCAGTGGCCGGGGCGTATTGGATCAGCTCGAAGAGATGATTGCGATAGACCACGCTGCCCGGTGTGCAGGCAACGTCCTGTCCCGGCACAAAGGCCTCGGGCTCGTCGGTGTGCAGTGCGGCGTCGCGCAGCCAGTCCTCCGCCATCAGCGCTGCCCCGCTCAGCAGGCAGCGCCCGCCGGTGCGGGTGATCCGGCTGATCACATCGGGATTGAACCAAGGGATGTTCGAAGGCGACATCGCGTCGAGCGTTTGGCGCGCCATGAAGGCGACCCGGTCAGTCTCGCGCGGGCTCACGCCGCGTTGCGGGCCGGTGGCCGCCGCCCACCAATCCTCCGCAGCGAGAAAGCTCTGTTTCCAGAAGCGCGAGACGGGGGTGTCCCAGCCAGTGCCGTCGAAACGGTGATCATCTGCTGCCGGCGTGAAGCCGCGCCCAAGGCCCCAGATCCCCGCCAGCGCCTGCAGCTGGTTCTGCCAGAACCGTTCGGCCAGATCGGTCTGGCGGCCCGGCGCCCGGACCAGCGCTGTCGCCCATGCCTGCCACGCGGTGGCCGCCGCGTAGGGCGAAACTCCCATGGTCAGCCGTGCCCGTGTCGAGGCCAGCGCCCGGTCGAGGCTTTCGTGAAAGCCGTCGTGCGGGCGCCTCTGCGGCGCCTCCGCTGCGGCGCAGGCGGGCAGGGGGACCGGCAGCGTCTGATGGGGCAGCGTCTGATGCGGCGGCTGCGCCAGTGTGATCGTCTCAGCGGGCTCGGGCATGGCGCTTACTTTCGTGCGTCGGGCGGCAGAGCGTTCGGCCAATTTCGCGGCAGGCGGCGAGGCGCTGACAGCGGTCAGGCATACGCCGTGCCCATGGCCAAACGCGGAACGCGCTTTGCAAGGCTGCCAAGGCAGACCGGCACCGTCATTGTTCGCAATCAACGTAGCCTCGGACGCGGCGCGAGTTTGCTCATGCGCTGGCGGGTCCTGCGCGCGCCGGGCTCAGGCGGCCGAGTGCGCCTTGCCGTCGCTCTGGGGTTCAAGCGCCTCTTTCAGCACGTCGTCCACGGTTTTCAGCCAGATAAAGCTCAGCCGGTGCCGCGCGGTTTCCGGGATGTCGTCGAAATCCGGACGGTTGCGGTCGGGCAAGAGCACCCGTGTGATCCCGGCGCTTGCCGCCGCCACCACTTTTTCGCGAATGCCGCCCACTGGCAGGACCAGTCCGCGCAACGAGATCTCCCCGGTCATCGCGGTGTCGCTGCGCAGCTTGCGGTCGAGCAGCAAAGAGGCCAGCGCGGCAAAGATCGCCGTGCCGGCGCTTGGCCCGTCCTTCGGCGTCGCGCCAGCGGGGACATGCAGGTGCAGGTCCGAGGTTTCGAAGACTTCGGCGTCGATGCCGAGGCTGGCGGCCCGCCCTTTCACCAGCGTGACCGCCGCCTGAGCGCTTTCGCGCATCACCTCGCCAAGCTGGCCGGTGAGGATCAGCCGCCCCTTGCCCGGCACGCGGCTGGCCTCGATGAACAGGATATCGCCGCCCACAGGGGTCCAAGCGAGGCCGGTGGCGACCCCGGGCATGCTGGTGCGCAGCGCCACCTCATTCTCGAAGCGTGGCGTGCCGAGGATCTTTGCTAGGCTGCCTGCGGTGATCGTCTGCCGTCCGGTCTTGCCGCCTGCGAGGGCAACTGCCGCATGGCGCAGCAGCGCGCCGATCTGCCGTTCGAGCCCGCGCACCCCTGCCTCGCGGGTGTAGGCGCGGATGACACTGTGCAGCGCCGCATCCTCGATCTTGACCTGCTCGGCGGTGAGGCCGGTGGCGGCAAGCTGCGTCGGCACGAGGTAGCGCTTGGCAATCTCCAGCTTCTCTTCCTCCAGATAGCCGGGCAGGGCGATGATCTCCATGCGGTCGCGCAGCGGCGGGTGGATCGTTTCGAGCGTGTTGGCCGTGCACAGAAAGACAACATGCGACAGGTCGAAATCCATGCCGAGGTAGTTGTCATGGAAGCAGGCGTTCTGCGCCGGGTCCAGCACCTCAAGCAGCGCCGCCGAAGGATCGCCGCCGAGGCCATGACCCAGCTTGTCGATCTCGTCGAGCATCAGCACGCAGTTGCGTGCCCCGGCGCGGCGGATCTGCTGGATCACCATGCCCGGCATCGCGCCGACATAGGTGCGGCGGTGGCCGCGGATCTCGGCCTCGTCGTGCACCCCGCCAAGGCTCAGCCGGGCGAAGGGGCGGTGCAGCGCCCGCGCGATGCTCTGCCCCAACGAGGTTTTGCCCACCCCCGGCGGGCCAACAAAGCACAGGATGGGCGCCTTGCCCGAGGGGGCCAAGCGGCGCACGGCGAGATACTCGATGATCCGCGCCTTGATCTTTTCGAGCCCGTAGTGATCGGCGTCGAGGATGCGCCGGGCTTCGTCGAGATCAATGCGGGTTTCCTCGGGCAACCGCCATGGCAGATCGATAACCCAATCAAGCCAGCCGCGCAGCATCGCGGCCTCGGCGCTGCCTTGCGCCATACCCTCGTAGCGGCCCAGCTCTGCGAGCGCCTGCTTCTCGGCCTCTTCGGTCATGCCCGCCGCGATGATCGCCCGCGAGATCTCGGACACATCTTCATGACCGTTGGTGCCGCTTTCGCCAAGTTCGCGACGGATGGCGGCAAGCTGCTCGCGCAAGATCACCTCGCGGTGGCGCCCTTCAAGCTCTTCGCGCGCCTGCTCGCTGATCTCATGGGTGATGCGCAGCACCTCGACGCGGCGACTCAGCTTCTGGGTCATGATCTCGATGCGGGCGGCGATCTCCACCGTCTCCAAAAGCTCCTGCCGCTCGTCGGTGGACATATCGGTGTAGCCGGCGACGAGGTCGGCGAGATACCCCGGATCATCGATCTCCGCGACGCTCTCGGCCAGCCCCTCGGGCGCGTCCGGCAGCATGCGCAGCAGGTCAACCGCCAGTTCGCGCAGATGCAGGAAGCGGGCCTCGGTTTCGGGCCGGGTATCGGGCTTTTCTTCGAGGCTTGTGACCCGGGCGAGAAGGAAAGGCGCGTCGGGGATCACCTCGCGCAGACGGAACCGCCCGATGCCCCGGCAAATCACATGGTTGCCCGCGTCGGGCGCTGCGACATAGCGTAGGATCTCGGCGCTGCAGCCCATGGTATGAAGCCCCTCCGCGCCGGTCACAGTCTCCTGCTCGGCGTCGCGCTGCAGAATGACGCCGACCGGCAATTCGTCGCGTACCGCCCGTTCGAGGCCGAGTATCGTGTCCGGCCGTCCGATGGCGAGCGGGAAGACAGTGCCCGGAAAGCCGACGAAATTACGCACCGGCAGAAGGATCAGCGCATCCTCGGGGATCGCATAGGCGGGGTCCGGGGCCTTGGGCGCGGTCTGGGGCGCAGTGGGGGGCGTCTGGGTCATCGCGGTCCCTCCGTAAGCTTGGCGAGGCGGAGGATCAGGCAGCCCGGCGCCGTCTCGCGGGTCAGCCGATAGGGCACGTCGGGAATGGTGACGCGGCGCTCGAACCTGCCCCATGGCAGTTCGAGCCGCAGGATCGACGCCTCGTGCAGTTCCGCCGGGCGCGGCCTCAGCCCGCGCAGGGTGAGCGTGCCGCCAGAGACCTCGACCTCCACCGTTGCGGGATCGACCCCCGGCAGCACCACATAGGCGAGCAGCTCTGTCGCGGTTTCGATGAGGTCAAGCGGCGGCTCCCATGTTGTCGGCTGGCCGAGCCCGAAGCCCAGTTGCCGCAATTCATCGAGCCGCCCCAATCGGTGCAGCGCGTCAGCGAGCATTCGGTTCTGTATGGATTTCGAGATCATCCGAAGACCTCCGGGCAGCGCCCCTGTTTCTACGCCCCTTCGGACACCTTCGCATTGTCGGCGCGCAATCAAACGCACGGTCGGTCGCGGGCTCTCAAATCCTGATGTTTGGGTCCGGTGCACAGACCTGATGGACGCAACCCAGGCGTGCGGAAAGATTTCGCGCATGTAGCGGCAGCGGTGCAATTACTTCGACAGCAGCACGGGCAGCGGGGCTCTCTCCAGCAGGTCGCGCGTCACGGCGCCGACCACGAAATCATAGATCAGAGAATGGCCGAAGGCGCCGGTCACCAGCATCTCGGCATCGAAGTCCTGCGCCGCGGCGATCAGCGTTTCAGAGCGTTGCTCGGCGGTGGCGCTGCGGTCGGTCGCCGTGACACGGTAGCCGAGCCGATCCAGCGCGGTGGCGAGTTCCGCCTTGCTGTCGATGCCGGGCAGGCTGCGATGCGGACGTGAGATCACCGACACCAGTTCGATGTCGGCACCGGGCCGTGCGAGGTTCAACGCGTCGTGCGCCGCCCGCGTTGCCTCGCGCGTGTCGCTCCAGCCGATGGTCAGCCGCGCGGCGGGGTGCGCCAGCGTCGCCTTGCGGGTCAGTACCAGCACGGGCCGCCCGAGGTTGCGGACCAGCCGCTCCATCAGGTTTCGATCATCCGGCGACCGGCTCGGTGCTCCATTCGTGCCAGCCAGCGCCACGTCGGCGCCACGCGCGCCGTTGAGCAGGAAGTCTTCGGCGCCGTAAAGCGTGGATTGCGGTCGATACTCTGCCAGAATACCGGTGGCTTTGACCTGCCTGTCAAAGACCGTTCGGATTTCCTCGGACGACTCCTTTTCCCATGCTCGCAGGCTTGAATAGACTGCCGGCTCTGCGCCAATCCCGTTGGCAAAAATCATCGAGCGGTAGGGGTGCAATACGGTCAGATGCGCATCAAGGTTCGCCGCCAGCGTCGCTGCTTGAGGAAGCATCCATTCCGCCTCTTCCGCATCGAAAAGAACCAGAGAGATCGTTTTGATAGACATATCCGCTCCGCCTTTAAAGAGGGCCCCAAGACGGCGCTTCCGCAGTGGCTCGGGCATGACGGCAAACGGACGCCGGTTTCCGGCAGATGTCATTGACCGGCGTCATCGCACCGGTGCGCGGGCCGGATGCGTTAGCTTCGCGCGACCCTCACGTCACTGGTGAACGCGTAGCCGATGCCCCGGACCGAGCGGATCAATGTCGCGGAACCAGCGGCCGCTGGCGCGATCTTGCGGCGCAGGCGTGCCACATGCCCGTCGATCGTGCGATCGTCGGGAGACCAGTCCCGGCCGTGCAGGGTTTGCGAGATCTCGTCTATGGTGAGGATGCGGCCCGGGTGCTGCGCGAAGAGTGTCAGCAGCTTTCGTTCGAGCCCGGTCAGTTCCACGGTCGAGCCGTCCATGTGTTTCACAACGCCGCGCTTCACTTCGAAAATCGTGTGATCGAAGACGAGGTCCGACTGATCGCAAATCTCCCGATGGTGGAGTTCCAGCGTCTTGCGTGTGCGAAGAACGACTTCCTTAATGTGGAACGGCTTTACGATATAGTCATCCGCCCCACATTCCAATCCGGCAATTCTGTCCTGCGCGCTGGATTTTTCCGAAATGATCAGAATTGGGATATTCCAGATAGTTCTCAGGTCCTGCGCGATATGCAGGTCCGGGTCATCGTCGAACGCCGGGTCGATGATAATCAGATCAACGCCATGACCCTTTAACGCGTCGACCATCGTGACGCGATTGCAGGCTTCCAGGACGGTCCAGTTTTCGCTTTCGAAGGCCATGCGAAGGCTTGTCCGCATGTCTTGATTAGCGTCGACAATCAGAATTGTGACGGGTCTCATGTTCGCACCTTGCGATGAGGTATTAGAATACCAAATCACGCGGCTGCAAGAAAATGGATTTTCTTAAAAGGACAAAGATTCCCTTTAAGGTTGTAGCGGGATAACAGAATATCCGAAAATCTGAAGATTGCCTTCGGCCCCGCCGCAGAATTTTCGGGCCGCGGGCAGGGCGCCCCGCGCTTGGCGTATGGCGACGGGGGTGTCTGCGTCGCTCGGCAGAAAGACCATTGACCCTCTGCTGCGGTCTCGCGGCGCACGGGCCAGCGTCACTCGCGCGCGGTTGATACGGCTCAATGCGCGGCGCGCCCGTTCTGGGTATTCTGCAACTTGGCCGAGATGCTGCCGTATGTGGCGCCGGAGGTGAGGTCATGACCAAAACGCGAAACCTGCGGGAACTGAGGACCCGTTCCGGCGGATGCTCTTTCTTCGCTGCCGTTGCGCCAGCGAGGTCGCGTGGCAGTTCCCTCGTGATCGCCCTGCGTCCGCCGCGTCCGGCCATGAACCGGCGGCGCGGACAGCAAGCGCTGCGCCTTGCTGATCCTCCAGAGCCACCGCCGGTTGAAACCCCTCCGGAGCCCGAGGAAACGCCTGAGCCGCCGCAGGAAGCACCGCCCGATGCGCCAAGCGAAGCGCCCGATATGCCGGTGGAACTGCCTTCGGACCTGCCACCAGAGATCTGAGCCGCACCGCTTGCCAGACCATCAAGTCTTGGCTGCGCCGGATGCGCGCAATCTTTAGCTGCGTAAGGTCCCTAGGGCTCTTTGAACCCCACTGAGACACTGCGGGCCGCAAAGCTCGCTGGCGCGTCTGGCGTCCGCCGTGAGCGGGCCGGTTTCCAGCGCGCGGCAAACGCACCTTCGGTCGGTTGGCCTTTGCACGGGCGCCACCTCCGTCTGAACGCGTCTTCTCCGGTCCTCGCAGCGCCTTCCTTCGCCCAATTGCCAGCGGGTCTTTCCCGACCCTGTCGAGGCACCGGGTGGCCGGTCATGGAACATGCCGCCACTGGCTGCGTTGGCGGAAAGAGGGTTCAACCGAAGGGAGAACGCACCTATGCCAAATATTCCAGCCGAAAGAAGCCGCGAGCATCGAGACGCAGGCGACAATACGATCGACCAGCGCAGCCAGCAGATTGATCCCGCCGGGCACCAGAGAACCGACCTGAACGAGAACGCCAAAGGCTCCGCGAAGCAGCCCGGTCGTCGGGGTGGGGATCAGATTGGTACCTCCGAAAGCAAACGCGACCGCACTTGAGACCCTGCGCGTGGTGCCGATGCCTCGCGCCGACGCGGGCGCAGCCAGAGGCCGGCGTCGCGCCGCATTAAATTGAAAAGGAGACCACGGTGGAATCCGTTCAGTCGAAGATTTCGTCGTTAGATTTGGCGGTCATTGCGTTGTATCTCATCATTGTTCTGGCGATCGGCGTCTATGTCTCGCGCAGAACCAAGACCGGCGATGACCTGTTTCTGGCGGGACGATCCCTAGGCTGGCCTGCGATTGGATTTTCGCTCTTTGCATCGAACATTTCGACAACAACCATCATCGGGCTGACCGGCTCGGCCTATGCGACCGGCATCGCCACCTCGGCCTTCGAGTGGATGTCGGGCATCCCGTTGCTGTTCTTGGCGTTCATCTTCGCGCCGCTCTATCTGAAGTCGAAAATCACCACGACGCCGGAGTGGCTGGATCGCCGCTATTCGCGCCGGGTGAGACTGTATTTTTCCGGTCTGACGATCCTCTTTACGGTCTTTGTCGACACCGCCGGCGGCCTCTACGCGGGCGGCGTCGTGCTGACCACTTTCTTCCCGGATGTGCCGCTCTGGGTGAGTTGCATCACTATTGGTGTGTTCGCGGGCGGATACGCCGCTTCGGGCGGTCTGAAAGCCGTGGTCTACACGGATGTTCTGCAGGCGGTGGTGCTCATCTTCGGCTGCGCGATCACCGCGTTCTTGATGTTTCAATCGCTCGGCTTCTCGTGGGACAACGTGCGCGACGCGCTGCCGGACGGGCATCTGGACCTCATCAAGCCCATGGACGACCCGAACCTGCCATGGCCGGGGCTGCTGTTTGGCGTCTGGATCCTCGGCTTTTGGTACTGGGTGACCAACCAGTACATCGTGCAGCGCGTTCTGGGGGCCAAGGGGCTCGAACAGGCACAGCGCGGCGCAATCATCGGCGGCCTGCTCAAATGCCTGCCGCTGTTCATCATGGTGCTGCCCGGGGCGATGGCCGTGTCGCTGCTGCCGGATGTGCCCGAGCAGGACATGGTGTTTCCGGTGATGATCACGCAGATCCTGCCTGCCGGTCTGACCGGCCTCGTGCTCTCGGGTCTGGTGGCGGCGATCATGTCGACGGTGGACTCGACGCTCAACAGCTCCTCGACCTTGGTGGTGCATGACTTCGTCACCCGGCCTGAAGACCCGGTGAGCCCCGAGACCAGCCGCAAGTACGGCACGATCTGCACGCTGAGCTTCATGGTCGTTGCGGTGATCGTCGCGCCGCTCATCCAATACGCCGGGGGCATCTGGTCGTATCTGCAGCAGGCGTTTTCGATCATCGTGCCGCCGATCGTCGCGGTCTATCTGCTGGGCGCGCTCAGCCCGAAGATGAGCGAGAAGGCGGCCTTTGGGACGCTGCTGTCGATGCATGCGCTGGGGGTGCTGCTGTTTGTATTGGGGCAGGTCGATCTGTGGCCGCTGCATTACACCGTGACGGTGGTGGTGATGACTGTGCTGTCCTGCGCCGTGCTGTGGGGGCTGTCGGTGGTCTTCCCCGTTGTGGAAGAGCCCTCGGAAGACGTGATCTGGCGCGCAAAGACGGCGCTGGCCAAGGATGCCACGGGGCACAGCCCGCTGATGGATGTGCGCCTGTGGGGCGCGGTGCTGGCGGTCGCCATGTCCGCGATCCTGATCGCGTTCTGGTAGAGTTGTCAAATGGCCGTGGCGCTGGGGCAAGTACAGCGCCGCGGCCTTGGCGTCTCGTCGACGTGCGCAAGGGCGGCCTTTTTGCCCGCTCTCGGTCGGTCCCGGCGAAGAGATCACCTTTGCGCCCTGAAGTGGGTCCGGCCCGCAGGAAACCCGCGGCACGGCACCTGCGAATGCGGTCATGCCGGGGCCGTGAAGCGCCGAGGTGATCCAGACGGGCCTCTGCGGCGTATCCCCTGTAACACACGCAGCCCGTCCGCAGCGCAGCCCGGAAACGCCGGGAGCGCAATGGCAGATTGCAATGCACGCGGGCGGGGCTAGCTCAAACGATAGCCACCCTTCGACGGAAGCTCTCATGACCGCAGAAGTTCTCGCCCGGCTCCAGTTCGCCTTCACGGTGTCGTTCCACATCATCTTCCCGGCCTTCTCGATCGGGTTGGCCAGTTATCTCGCCGTGCTCAACGGTGCATGGCTCTGGACGCGCGACGGTCGATACCTGTCGCTGTTCAATTTCTGGAAAAAGATCTTCGCAGTCGCCTTCGGCATGGGCGTGGTGTCGGGCATCGTCATGTCCTACCAGTTCGGCACCAACTGGTCGGTCTTCTCCGACAAGGCCGGGCCGGTGATCGGGCCGCTGATGGCCTACGAGGTGCTGACCGCCTTCTTTCTTGAGGCGGGCTTTCTGGGGATCATGCTGTTCGGGCGCAAGCGGGTGGGCGATGGGCTGCACATGCTCGCCACCTTCATGGTCGCCTTCGGCACCTTGGTCTCGGCCACGTGGATCCTGTCGGTGAACAGCTGGATGCACACGCCCGCCGGGTTCTCGATCGCCGAGAACGGTCAGTTCGTGCCCGAGGACTGGTGGCAGATCGTCTTCAACCCGTCCTTCCCCTACCGGCTGGTGCACATGGTGCTGGCGGCCTATCTGTCCACGGCGCTTGTGGTCGGCGGGGCGTCTGCGTGGCAGTTGCTGAAACACCCCGGCCATCCGGTATCGAAGAAAAGCCTGTCGATGGCGATGTGGATGCTGGTGATCACCGCGCCGCTGCAGATTTTCGCCGGCGACCAGCACGGCCTCAACACGCTCGAACACCAGCCCGCCAAGGTCGCCGCCATGGAGGGCCACTTCGAGAGCCACGAGGGCGGCGTGCCGCTGGTGCTCTTCGCCATTCCGGATCAGGAAAATCAGGAACTCGACTACGCGCTGGAGATCCCGCACCTTGGCTCGCTGATCCTGACCCACAGCTGGGACGGGCAAATTCCGGCGCTCTCGGAGTTCCCGCGCGAGGATCAGCCGCCGGTCTGGATCGTCTTCTGGTCATTCCGCGTGATGGTGGCGCTTGGCTTTGCCTTCCTCGGCTTGGGGCTCTGGGGCCTCTGGGCGCGCTGGCGCGGCTGGCTTTACCAGGACCCGTGGCTGTTGCGCGCCTCGGTGGCGCATGGCCCAATGGGGTTTGTCGCGGTGCTGGCGGGCTGGATCACCACCGAAGTGGGGCGCCAGCCGTGGACGGTCTACGGGCTGCTGCGCACCTCCGAGAGCCACTCGCCGCTTGATCTGCCTGCGGTCACGACCTCGCTCATCGGCTTTGTCGTGGTGTATTTCTTCGTCTTCGGCGCGGGCACCTTCTATCTGCTGCGGATGATGCGCAAGACGCCGGACACGTCGCGCCTTGGCCTGCGCGACGGCCCGATCCGCACCGCGGGCATCACCCCCGGCCTTGCCCAGCACAGCGAGAGGAGCGACTGACATGTTCGGACTGGAGCTTTCCTTCATCTGGGCGGGCATCATCGCCTTTGCGGTGCTGGTCTATGTGATCCTCGACGGGTTCGACCTCGGCGTCGGCATCCTGTTCCCGCTGGCCAAGTCCGAACAGGATCGCGACGTGATGATGAACTCGGTGGCCCCCATCTGGGACGGCAACGAGACATGGCTGGTGCTGGGCGGCGGCGGCCTCTTCGCGGTGTTCCCGCTGGCTTATGCGGTGGTGATGCCGGCGCTTTACGTGCCGATCATCCTGATGCTGCTGGCGCTGATCTTCCGCGGCGTGGCCTTCGAGTACCGCTGGCGCACCAAGCGCTGGAAACGGCTGTGGGATTTCGCCTTCTTCGGCGGCTCGCTGGTGGCGGGGTTTTCGCAGGGCATGACCCTCGGCGGTTTGGTGCAGGGCATCGAGGTGGTCGGGCGCGAATACGCGGGCGGATGGTGGGACTGGCTTTCGCCGTTCTCGCTGCTGACCGGACTGGCGGTGGCGGCGGGCTATGCGCTGCTGGGCGCCACTTGGCTGGTGATGAAGCTCGAGGGCGAGGTGCACGACCAGATGCGCCGCATCGCGCTGCCGCTGGGGCTGGCAACCGTGGTCTTCCTCGGGTTGGTGTCGCTGCTCACTCCGCTGCAGGACGAGATTTATTTCCAGCGCTGGTTCAGCGGCGGCTCGCTGTTCTTCACCGTGGCGGTCCCGGTGCTGGTGCTGCTCTGCGCGGCGGGGCTCTGGAAGGGCTTGCGCGGCGGCGGAGACAGGCTGCCGTTCTTCTCGGCGCTGGGGTTCTTCGTGCTGGGCTTCATCGGCATCGGCATCAGCTTCTACCCGATGATCGTGCCGCCGTCGCTGACCATCGTCGAAGCGGCGGCGCCGGACAGCAGCCTGTTGTTCGCTCTGGTCGGGACGGTGATCCTGATCCCGATCATTCTTGCCTACACCGCCTATGCCTATTGGGTGTTCCGCGGCAAGATCGACCCGTCCGAGGGCTACCACTGATGCCCGGCAAGCGGCTTCTTTGGTTCGTCGGGCTATGGCTGGCCGGGGTCGCCTGCGTCGGCGCTCTGGCCCTGCTGATCCGGCTGGCGCTGCCGTATTAGGGCCGGGGGTGGGCCATGAGGCGGCGGAATGCGTGTGGTGCGCACTTCTGCTGGTCGCGGGGCAATCAGGCCGGTTCCGACCGGAGCCGCCCCGCGACAGGCTCGGAAAGAGCCCTCACAGGGCGCTGCCCCACGCCCACGCCGGTCTTGCGCATGGGTGCGGCGCCTCCGGAACTGACAAGATACGATTGCCGCGCACGCAGATACCGTTCATCACGCGCAGGGTTTCCGGAGGACCAACCCGCCCGTTCAAGCCATCTGCAGCGCCGGCTGCGGCGCGGCGCGCAAGCCGCGCTTCTGCGGCATGCCCGCCACATAGGTCTCGGCCACGGCGCGGTCATCGCCCAGCATCTGCAGCACGAAGAGCTCCTCACTTAACGTCCCGGCCCGCTGCATGCGCAGCGCCATCGGTTCGGTGGCCGATGAGTCGAGCACCACGATATCGGCCTCGGTGCCCGGCTCCAGCGTGCCGATCTTATGCTCCAGCCCCAGCGCCACGGCGTTGCCGCGGGTGATCCAGTGGAAGGCGCGCAGGGGATGCAGCTTCTGCCCCTGCAGTTGCAGCACCTTGTAGGCCTCGTTCAACGTCTGCAGCATCGAATAGCTGGTGCCCGCGCCGACGTCGGTTGCGATGGCGTTGCACATGCCGCGCCCGCGCAGGCCCGCGTCATCGAAGAGGCCGCTGCCAAGGAAGAGGTTCGACGTCGGACAGAACACCGGCTTCGCACCGGTCTCGGCCAGCAGGTCGATCTCGCGCGGTTCAAGGTGGATCGAATGGCCAAGCAGCGCCTTGGGGCCAAGCAGCCCGTAGCGCTCGTAGACGCCAAGGTAGTCGGGCGCCTCGGGATAGAGGCTGAGGGTATAGGCGATCTCGTCGCGGTTCTCCGACAGATGGGTCTGCACGTAGCATTCCGGGTGTTCGGCGCTGAGCGCACCGGCCATCTCCATCTGTTCGGGGCTGGAGGTGATGGCAAAGCGCGGGGTGATCGCATAGCTGGCGCGGCCCTTGCCATGCCAGCGGGCGATCAGCCGCTTGGTCGCGTCATAGCCCGATTGCGGCGTGTCGCGCAGCGCCTCGGGGGCGTTGCGGTCCATCAACACCTTGCCGCCGATCATCCTCATATCGCGGCGCGCGGCCGCAGCGAAGAACGCCTCGGCGGAGGTCTCGTGGACCGACGCATAGGCGACGGCGCTGGTCGTGCCATGGGCACAGAGCTGGCCCATGAGCCACTCGGCCATCGCTTCGGCATGCGCCGGATCGGCAAAGCGAGTCTCTTCGGGGAAGGTGTAGCTGTTCAGCCAGTCGAGCAACTGCGCCCCCCACGAGGCGATGACCTGCACCTGCGGGAAATGGATGTGGGTATCGATGAAGCCCGGCATCAACAGGTGCGGGCGATGGTCGACCACCGGCACGCTTGGAGCCTGCCGCGACAGTTGGTCAAAGGTGCCGGTGCCGCGGATGAGGCCGCCCGCGATCAGGATCGCCCCATCCTCGATGTAGCGATAGGCGGCTTGGTCCTCGGGGCCCTGCGGTTCGGCGGTGAAGCTGAGGATGCGTCCGCGCAGCAGCACTTGATCGGTCTTCATGGGGTCACCTTTCAGGGGAACTGGTTGGGAGAGGGATAGGGGCGCGGGCCGGGATGCGGCCCGCGGCGGTGGGGTGAGGATGGCTCTGCCCGGATCACTCCGCGGGCGCGGCAGACGGCTCCTCGACCACCACGCTCTCGTTTTGCGCCGCGCCCTCGCGGTGGAAGCGCGGATAGATGTAGAGGAAGGCGGCGGCGATCAGGTAACCGGCCGACACGGGGCCAAGCGCGGGCCAGTGCAAGCTGGCACCGTGGATGATCCCCACCAGCGACATCAGTGCGGCGGCCAGCGCGAAGCCCCCGGCGTTGCGGAACCGCCCGTCGATCACGCTGGCGACGATGGCGCCCCAGATCAGCCCGGTCAGGATCGCGCCCTGGCTCAGCGCTTGATGCCCGGCGAAATGCGCGCCCTGCTGCAGCAGTGCCGCGGTCAGCGCCTCATCGCCCAGTTGCGGCAGCGCCTCGGCGCCGGTCGCCTGCAGCGCGCCCATCAGCGCGCCCCATTTGATCATCAGGAAAGACGACACATGCGGCATCATGGCGATGGTCACGGCGGCCATATGCGCGGGCTTCACGCAATGGGCGGTGTTGGTGATCAGGCTCAGCGCGACGAAGACCAGAACCGGCGCGGCGGCGGCCTCGGGGATCAGGTTGTTGAGGAACGCGAGCAGCCCGAGGAAGGCGGCCAGCGGGATCACCACGGCAATGCCGATGATATAGCCGGCGTGCGCGCCCATACGCTTGTAGGCCGGATGGCCGATATAGGCCGTGGTGGGGAAGGGCGAGCCGAACACGGCACCGATCATCGTGCCCAGCCCGTCGGTGATCTGGCACACGCCGACCGGGTAGTGATCGCCGGCGCTTTCGGCGCTCTCGACGTTGTTCATCGTCTCTATGAAGTTGTAGATCTGCACCGGCACCAGCACGAGGAACAGCTCGGGATTGGCAAAGAGGTGCTGGATGCCCGCGATCAGATCGCCCAGATAAGGCAGCGGCGGATAGAAGCCGGTGCCCTCGGGGCTGAGCCGCGCCTCGCCGATGCTGAAGGCCACGGCGGTGCCCACGATCAGCGCCAGCAAACCCGCGGGGATGTTGAACGGCAGGCGAAACCGCCCGACGAGCCCCCACAGGATGATGATCATCGACGCGAACCCGACATAGGGTTGCTCGAACACCGTGGCCAGCGGCACGGTGCCGATGAACACCAGCGCGATGCCGCAGAGCGTGCCGAGCATCCCGGCGCGCGGCGTGACCCGCTTCAGCCACGGCCCGACGATGGCGCCAAGCGCGGCGACGATGCCGCCCATGAAGCCCGCGCCGATGCCGACCTGCCACGCCAGCATTGGATCATTCGTGGCCCAGTAGATCGGCCCGATGACACCGAAGAGATAGACGAACATCACCGGCGTCGAGATGCCGTAGGGCAGGGCGGTGACATCGCGCCCATGGCGTGCGGCGGCGCGTTTGGCCAGCACGACATAGGCCGCGACGCCCGACAGGATCGCCACCGCCGCGCCGGGCAGGATGCGGCCATAGACGATCTCGGCGGGCATGCCAAAGACGAATTGACAGACGCCCGCCAGCACCATCAGGTTGATCAGGTTGTCGGTAAACAGCGCCCAGAAGGCGCTGAAATCGCTGCGTGAGAACAGCCTGTAGTGGTACGTCCCTTCCCGCATGTGGGATCTCCTCGGGTTGCTTGCGGTTGTCCCTGCGCCGCCCGCTCCTCTTCGGGCGGTCGCGGGGGTTACTCGGCGGCGAAGGCCATGGGCTGCGCCGCGCCGTGCTGGCTGGTGAGGGCGGTCAGAACCTCGGCCACGACAAAGGCGGCGATCACCTCGGGGCGCTTGTCGCGGCTGCCCTGCGCGCCGATCGGGCAGGTGAGCGCGTGGGTCTCTAGCTCCTCGCACTGATCCCGCGCGAAGCGGTGGAACTTCTCGCGCTTGGTGGCCGAGCCGATCAGCCCGACGTAGCGTGCGTCCTGACGTTGCAGCGCCGTCGACGCACAAAGAAAGTCGAGCGCGTGGTCATGGGTCAGCACGATGAAGGCGCTGCCCGGCGGGGCCATGGCGATCTCGATCTCGGGCAGCGGGGTGAGTGCGGTCTCGACCTGCGCGGTGCTCAGCGCCAGTTCCTCGGAACGGCTGTCCACCAGCACACAGCGCACCGGCAGGTGCTGCAGCAGATCCGCCAGAGCCCGGCCGACGTGACCCGCGCCGTGGATCTGCACCATGGGCAGCGCGGCGACCTCCTCTGCCGCCCTTGCCCGCGCCGCGTGCCGGTCCTGCGTGCTCATGCGGGTGAGTGAAACCTCGACCCGCCCGCCGCAGCATTGCCCGATCTCGGGACCGAGCGGCACGTCCAGCGTTTCCGCCAGATCGCCGCGCGCCAGCAGCGCCCGCGCCGCGGCGATGGCGCGGTGTTCAAGCTGGCCGCCGCCGATGGTGCCTTGGCGGGAGGTCTCGCTGACATACATCTCGCATCCTGCCTCGCGTGGCGACGAGCCGCGCACCCGGCTCAGCCGCACCCGCGCGAGCGGGCCGGGCGCAGCCAGAAAGGCGTCGAGCGCACTCATGACCGTCCCGCCAGCCGCTCGACCGCCATCAGCACGCGCTCAGGCGTGGCGGGGGCGTCGAGGCGCGGGCATTCGCGGTAGTCCGCGACGCTGGCGACGGCCATCGACAGCGCCTCGAAGACCGAGATGCCCAGCATGAAGGGCGGCTCTCCCACCGCCTTGCTGCGCTTGATGGTGCGCTCGCGGTTCTGCGACCATTCGGCGAGGTTCACGTTGAAGACGCGCGGCCGGTCCGAGGCGAGCGGGATCTTGTAGGTCGAGGGCGCATGGGTTCGCAGCGCGCCCTTGTCGTCCCACCACAGCTCTTCGGTGGTCAGCCAGCCCATGCCCTGCACGAAGGCACCCTCGACCTGCCCGCGGTCGAGCACCGGGTTCAGCGAGCGCCCGACGTCATGCAGGATATCGGTGCGCTCCACCCGGTACTCACCGGTTAGCGTGTCGATGGTGACCTCCGAGCAGGACGCGCCATAGGCGTAGTAGTAGAAGGGTCGCCCTTTGCCCGCGGCGCGGTCCCAGTGGATGTCGGGCGTCTTGTAGAAGCCCGCCGCCGAAAGATGCACGCGCGCCATGTAGGCCGCCTTGATGACCTGCTCCCACGGCAGAAGCTGCGCGCCCACCTGCAGATGCCCCGGCACGAAGCGCACCTCTTCGGGCGCGACGCCCCAGTGCCCGGCGGCAAACTCGACCAGCCGCGCCTTGATCTGGTCGGCGGCATCCAGCGCCGCCATGCCATTGAGGTCCGAGCCTGACGAGGCCGCGGTGGCGGAGGTGTTGGGCACTTTCTCGGTGGTGGTGCGGGTGATCTTGATGCGCTCGAAATCCACCTGAAACGCGTCGGCCACCACCTGCGCTACCTTGGTGTTGAGCCCCTGACCCATCTCGGTGCCGCCGTGGTTGAGGTGGATCGAGCCGTCGGAATAGACGTGGATCAGCGCGCCGGCCTGATTGTAATGCGTGGCGGTGAAGGAGATGCCGAACTTCACCGGGGTCAGCGCGATGCCCTTGCGCAGCACGCCGCCCTGCGCGTTGAACGCCAGAATGTCACGGCGGCGCTGCTGGTAGTCGCAGCTTTCTTCCAGTTCCGAGACCACGCGGCCGATGATGTTGTCGGTGACCTGCTGATGGTAGGGCGTCAGGTTCCGCCCATCATGGGTGTCGCCGTAGAAGTTCGCCTTGCGCACCTCCAGCGGGTCCTTGCCGAGCGCATAGGCGATCTCTTCGATCATCCGCTCGGCGGCGACCACGCCCTGCGGCCCGCCAAAGCCGCGAAAGGCGGTGTTCGAGACGGTGTTGGTTTTCATCGGGCGGCTTTGCAGCCGCACATGCGGGTAGAAATAGGCGTTGTCGGCGTGGAACAGCGCGCGGTCGGTGACTGGCCCCGACAGATCCGACGACCAGCCGCAGCGCGCAGCAAAGTTGCCGTCCACCGCGCGAATGCGGCCCGCGCCGTCGAACGCCACGTCGTAGTCGATGACGAAGTCGTGGCGCTTGCCCGTCGCCGTCATGTCCTGATCTCGGTCGGGGCGAATTTTCACCGGGCGGTTCAGCCGCTTGGCGGCCATCGCGGCGACCACGGCGAAAAGGTTCATCTGGCTTTCCTTGCCGCCAAAGCCGCCGCCCATGCGCCGCACGTTGACCACCACGGCGTTCGAGGGCACGCCCAAGACATGCGCCACCATGTGCTGCGCCTCGCTCGGGTGTTGGGTCGAGCAATGCACGATCACGTCGTCATCCTCGCCCGGCAGGGCGAAGGCGATCTGCCCTTCAAGATACATGTGATCCTGCCCGCCGACCGAGAGCCGCCCCTGCAGCCGGTGCGGCGCGGCGGTCATCGCGGTGTCGACCTCTCCGCGCTCCAGCTTCAGCGGATCGGTGACATCGGGATAGCCCGCCGCCTGCGCCGTGATCGGAGCCAGCGCGTGGGGCAGAACCTCGGCGTCGACCTCGGCCAGCGCGGCGGCGCGGCGGGCGGCGTCGCGGGTCTCGGCGATCACCGCGAACAGGGGCTGGCCGTGGAACTCGATTTTCTCCGTGGGAAAGACCGGCTCGTCGCCGCGCCCGGTGGGGCTGATGTCGTTGTGGCCGGGGATATCAGCGGCGGTGAGCACATCGACGACGCCCGGCGCGGCGCGCACGGCGCGGAGGTCGATGTCTTTCAGCGTGGCGTGGGCCACAGCGGAGACACCCAGATAGGCGTGCAGCGTGCCCGCCGGTTCGGCAATGTCATCGGTGTAGTCGGCAAGGCCACGCACATGCTTGATCGCGCTGTCGTGCTGGCGGTCCTCGTGGACCGCGCCGCGGATGTTGGGCTGGTGTTTCATGTCTCTTCTCCCTCAGGCGCTCAGGCGCTCAGGCGGACGGGCGCGCCGTCCTGTTCGAGAAAGAACCGCCGCAGCAGGTTCTGCGCCACGCGCATCCGGTAGTCGGCGCTGGCCCGCCAGTCGCTGAGCGGCGCGAACTCCTCACCCATGGCGTGGGCGGCGGCGGCAAAGCTGGCCTCGCTCCACGGCTGGCCCCGCAGCGCGGCCTCGGCTTTTCCGGCGCGTTTCGGCGTGGCGGCCATGCCGCCAAGCGCGATGCGAGCGCTCTGGATCACACCGCCCTCGACGGTGACGCTGAACCCGGCGGCGACGGCAGAGATGTCCTCGTCCCGTCGCTTGGAGATCTTGTAGGCGGCGCAGCGGGTGTGGGCTGCGGGCAGCGGCACACGGATGCTCTCGACGAATTCGCCGGGCTTGCGGTCCTGCTTGCCGTAGTCGATGAAGAAGTCTTCCAGCGGCAGGCTGCGCCGTTCCGCACCCCGGCGCAGCGTCACCTCGGCGCCAAGCGCGATCAGCACCGGGGGCGTGTCACCGATCGGCGAGCCATTGGCGATATTGCCGCCGATCGTGCCCATGTTGCGCACCTGCCAGCCCGCGATGCGGTCCCAGTAGTCGCTCAGATGCGGCAGGTGTCCGGCGATCAGCGGCTGGAGTTCGGAATAGCTGACCCCGGCACCGAGGGTGATCGCCTCCGGCGTGACCTCGACCGTCTTCAGCTCCGGCAGATGCGCGATGAAGATGGCGGGAGAGATCGGGCGCAGGAACTTGGTCACCCAAAGGCCGACATCGGTGGAGCCCGCGATCACCGTCGCCTGCGGATGCGCGGCATAGACGTCGGCGAAATCATCCAGATCGGCGGGCAGAATGGCGCGGTTGTCCTCGGGGCCGATCTCGACCCGGCGGCCATCTTGCAGGGCGCTCAGATCCTCCGTCACGCGATCGCGCACTGCGATCAGATGATCCGCCTCTGGCGTGCCATGTTCGCTCACCGCCACGGCGGCGCGGATGATCGGCGCGTAGCCGGTGCAGCGGCAGAGGTTGCCCTGCAGCGCGGTCTCGACCTGCGTCTCGGTCGGCTGCGGGGTCTGCATCCACAGCGCATAGAGCGACATCACGATGCCCGGCGTGCAAAAGCCGCATTGCGCGCCGTGATGCTCGACCATCGCCCGCTGCACCGGGTGTAGCGCGCTGTCCGGGCCGGAAAGATGCTCGATGGTCACCACATGGCACCCATCGAGCGAGGCGGTGAAGCGGATGCAGGCGTTCACCGTCTCGTAGCGCAGCGCACCGTCATGCAGGCGACCGACAAGCACGGTGCAGGCCCCGCAATCGCCCTCGGCGCAGCCTTCCTTGGTGCCGGTCAGGCGACGATCCAGCCGCAGGAAGTCGAGCAGCGTTTGCGTCGCCGGAACCTGAGACAGGCTCACGGCCCGTCCGTTGAGCAGAAAGCGGATCTCGCTTCGGTGCGTCATGCATCCCTCCGTGGCTGAGCATGTGGCTGGGTGATTGGAGGCGACGCTAGCGGAAGGTATTCGTTCTGAATACGCGTGGTTTCGCCAAGGACTTTATACAGATTGTTTATAATACTCCGGCAGGCAGCGTAGTATCCCGGGCGCCGAAGGAGAGGGCCAATGCAATATATCGAAAGCCTGCGGGTGTTTGTCCGGGTCGTTGAACTGGGCAGCATCACCTCGGGCGGGCGTGACCTGCGCCTGACCCCGGCGGTGGCCAGCAAGCGGATCAAGGAACTGGAAAGCCGCCTGGGTGTGCGGCTGTTCAACCGCACCACCCGCTCGATCAGCCCGACCGAGGTGGGGCGGGTGTTCTACGATCAGGCGAAATCCGTGCTTGCCTCGGTGGAGGAGGCCGAGGCGGTGGTGGCCAACTTCTCGGAAACCCCGCGCGGGGCGCTGCGGGTGACGGCGCCCTTGGGTATCGGGCGCCGGATCGTCGCGCCGCTGGTGCCCGCCTTCACCGAGGCCTACCCCGAGGTGCAGGTGCAGATGCGGCTGTCGGACCGTCAGGTCGACCTGATGGCCGAGCGGCTGGATGTGGCCTTCTTCCTCGGTGTGGCGCGGGATTCCAATTTCAAGCTGCGGCAAATCTACGACTGCCCACGCGTGCTCTGCGCCGCGCCCAGCTATCTAAAGGCGCGCGGCACCCCGGAAACGCCCGAAGATTTGCTGGGCGGGCGTCATAACTGCCTGCTGCTGCGCTACCCCCGTTCGCCCGAGTACTTCTGGCAACTGCAGACAGAGACCGGGCTGCGGCGGCTGGAAGTGGCTGGCCGGTTCGATGCCGATGACGGCGACGTGCTGACCGCATGGGCGCTGGAGGGGCAGGGCATTGCCAACCGTCCGCGGCTGGAAGTGGCGCGCCACCTGAAAAGCGGCGCGCTGGTCGAAGTGCTGCCCCAAACGCCGCCGATGCCCTCGACCTTCGGATGCCTGTTCCCGCACCGCAAGCTGCAGGACCCGAGAATCAGGCTCTTCGTCGACTACATGGCCAATGCGGCGCGGGCAAAGATATCGGGTCTGGACCCGTAGGGCAGGGCGGCTCAGGCGTCGTTCCAGATCGCCTCTGCGGTCTTCACCACCAGTTCGAGCTTGCGCTGCTGATCGCTCAGCGTGACGGCATTGCCGTGCTCGGTCGAGGCAAAGCCGCATTGCGGCGCGATACCGAGTTGATCCATGTCGACGTAGCGCGCGGCCTCGTCAAACTTGGCCCGCAGCCAGTCGAGGCTCTCCAGCCCCGGCGTCTTGGTGGTGATGAAGCCCGCCATGACCCGCTTGTCGCCCTTCGGCAGCAGCCGCAGCGGTTCAAGCCCGCCCGCGCGCTCGGTGTCGTATTCCATGAAATAAACGTCCACCGAGGTCTGGTTGAAGATCGCATCGGCGGCAAAGTCATAACCGCCCTCGGCCACATGCGACGAGCGGAAGTTGCCGCGGCACATGTGCATGCCGATGATCATATCGGCGGGCCGGTCCTTGATCGCCTCTTCCAGCATCCATGCGTATTTGCTGACCAGAGCGTCCGGATCCTGCCCCATGTCGCGGCGCTGCGCGCGCTGCTTGGGATCGCCGAGATAGGCAAAGAAGATGTCGTCAAGCTGCAGATAGCGGCACCCCGCGTCGTAGAACGCCTGCACCGCCTTGCGGTAGGTCTGCGCGATGTCGTGGAACAGCAGGTCGGGATCGCGGTAGGGCGCATGCGCGATGTTCTCCGGCTCCAGCCGGAAATGGCAGGCCGAGGGACCGGGGATCGAGATCTTGGCAATGCCGTCCTGCGGCGTCACGAGGTCCTTCACGAATGTGAAGTGCCGCAGCATCGGATGGTCGTCGGGGAAATCCAGAGGCCCGGTCAGATGCGGCGCGATCGGCGGGGTCTTGTGCTCGGACTTGAACGGCAGGCTCTTGTGCGACGGCTTCATGTCGAGCCCGTCGAGCATCCCCATGAAGTCATAGTGCCAGAAGGCGCGGCGCACCTCGCCGTCGGTAAAGACGTGCAGGCCGGCCTCTTTCTGCAGCGCCACGAGGTCTCGCACCGCCATGTCCTCGACATAGGTCAGGTCTTTGCCGTGCACGCCCGCCTCGCGCATCTTTCGCACCGGATCGGGGCGCAGCAGCGAGCCGACATGGTCAGCGCGGAAGGGGGCGCGGCGGGCGGTGAGTTTGGGATCATGAGCCGTCATGACATGCCTTTCGGTTCGGCACCGGGCTGTGGCCCGCGTGCCTGCTAGTGGATACGCCTTGCGGACAGCAGGGCGCGCGGAATGTCACCGTTACGGAAAAGACCGCGCCCGATACGCACCCCGCGATCGGAACAGGTGAGCGTTTCAGGCAGGTCTCCTGACTTGCGGATCAGCGCCGGCTCCGGCCTTCCCGGCGCAGGGCGCCAGTGGCATCTCGGGCAGGCTCACCGCTTACAGTTGCGGGGGCAGTTCCGGACTTGGGCCTTGCCAAGAGGATTGGCTCGCACCGGATTCCCTATTCTCCGCAGCGTTCTGCGGCACCTGAAATCGCCAAGAGTTTTGCGGGTTGGCGGCGGCGCGGTCAATCGGGGCGCGGGCCCATTCTTCTCATGAAAAACATGACCGGGCTTCACCGCCGGGGGCGGCTGCGCTTCGGCAGATCGCCCCCGGCGGTCCATGTCAGCCCCGCGCCGCCTTGGCGGAGCGGGCCGTCGCGCCCCAGAGCGCCGGCAACATGGCCAGCGACAGGGCGCAGGCGATGCCGAAGAACGCCGCATAGCCAAGATGCTCGGCCAAGGCCCCGGCGCCCATGCCAGCCAGCATGCTCACTCCCGCGTCCATGCATTGGAACAGGGTGAAATCGACGCCGCCCTGACGCGGGTCGGACCACCGCATGAACTGGCCATAAAGCGCCACGAATCCAAAGGCCATGACGGCGCTGCTGGCCACCATGGCGCCCGGCGCGACCATTGGTGCGGGCAGCCAAATATTGTCAGCTGACAATGCCACCACCGCGAGGATCGCGGTCTGCAGCAGCACGGCGGCGATCAGCACGTGCCGCGCCCCGAAGCGGCGCACGACAGCGCCGCCAAGCACCGCGCCCGCACAGCCCAAGCTGACGCTGCCCAGCCCGGCCAGAATGCCCAGTTGCGCCAGATCGTACCCGGCATCGATGAAGAACGGTCCGAACATCCCCATCGCCGTCTTCTGGGCCATCACATAAAGCGCCGCAACAAGCAGACCCCGCCGCACCTCGCGCCGGGCCAGCGCCGCGCGCAGGCTTGGCAGATGCGGGCGCTCGCGGCTTTCGCCGCGCCGGGCGACACGCGCGAAGGGCACGCACAGCAGCGCGATCACCGCCGCCATGGTCCATGTCCCGGCGGTCCAGCCAAAGCGGTCGACCAGAACAAGGAAGGCACCGCCGCCGATGGCCGCACCGATGTAGGCGCCGCCGACCTGCGCGGCGTTGCCCCAGCCGTAGGGGGTGTGCTTCAGCGCGTCCACGGCGTAGCCGTCGCAGGCGATATCCACCGTCGCCGTCGCGAAGGCGGCAATCATCAGCACCGCAAGCACGGGTAGCAGCGGCACCGGTCCCATCAGACCCATGAGCAGCAGCACCGAGATCACCACCGCCGCGCCGGCCAGCACGATCACCGTCGAGCGGTCGCGCCCGCGCGCGGGCAGGCGGTAGCGTTCGATCCACGGCGCCCAGAGGAACTTCAGCGCCCAAGGCAGCACGATGGCCGAGACCAGACCGATCTGGTCGAGCGGCAGGTCCCGCGCCCGCAGCACGCCCGGCAGACCCGTCCATGTGACGCCGCCGATGACGCTTTGCGCGATGTAGACGCCGCCGATCGCACCGACGACGCCCCACGGCCCTGAAGTGGTCTGCCGCGCCATCAGAAGCGGTAGCGCAGGCTCGCCGTCGCCGTCCGGCCCTCGTAGCGGTAGCAATAGCCGGCGCTGCAGGTCTGGTCGTCGACGTCGAAGGCGTTTTTGACGTTCACGTTCAGTTGCAGATTGTCATAGCCCAGCTGGCCGAAATCGTAGGACATGGCCAGATCGACGAAGGTGGCGTCGTCGTTCTTGAAGGTGTTGGTGTCGTCGCCCCAGCTTTCGCCGACGTAGCGCAGACCGCCGCCAAAGCCGAAGCCCGCCAGCGGGCCGGTCTCGGGCTCATAGAAGCCCCAGACAGAGGCGCTGTGCTCGGGCGTGGCCGACAGCGTGTTGCCTTTGGTGCCGGTGGCGCCTTCCTCGATTTCCATGTCGAGATAGGTATAGGCCCCGGTCATCCGGAAGCCGCTGCCGAAGTTGACCTGCCCTTCAAGCTCGACCCCGCGCGAGCGCAGATCGTAGGGCACCTGCACCTGATTGAGACCGTCGAAGGCGGTGGCGTCGACGGTCTGGAACACCACCCCGTCTTCCTGCCGGATGTCGAACAGCGACGCGGTGATCAGGCTCTGGGTGCCGGGCAGCTGGTACTTCAGCCCAAGCTCTTTCTGCAGACCGCGGGTGGGATCGGCGGTGCTGGCGCTGTCGGGATCGGTGGGATCGGAATAGACCACCCCGGTGACCGGCACGAAGGAGCTGGAGAGGTTGCCGAAGACCGACAGTTGCGAATTGACCGCGTAGCTTACGCCGATGCGCCCCGAAAAGCCCTCGGCCTCGCTGTCGCTGCCGTTCTCGTTGGCGTCGAAGGTGGTGATGTCGACCCAATCGTAGCGCCCGCTGAGGAACACGGTCCAGTCGCCCGCGACGATCTGGTCGTGCAGGTAGATGCCGCGCTGTTCCATGTCCTGCCCGTTGTAATACGGCAGGTCCATGTCATCGGTCGCATCCGCCGAGGTGTAGCCCAAGGCATATTCCGCGTCATAGGACGAACGCGAGAAATCAAAGCCGCCGACCACCGTGTGGCTTGCCAGCCCGGTGGTGAAGCGGCCTTCGAGCATCGTGTCGATGGCGAGGTTTTCAGCATCTTCGACGTAGTGGCCCCAGTAGCGGCCCAGCCCCGCTTCGGTGGCGTAGACGCCGCTGTATTCCATGTCCGCGTCGACCTCGGAATAGCGCAGCTTCTGGCGCAGGGTCAGCGCGTCGTTGAAATCATGTTCGGCCTCGTAGCCGATGCGCCACTGGGTGTTGACGAAGTCATTGTAGTCGTCATCGCCAACGTAGAGGTCAGACGCCTCGCCATAGCTGGGGTTGTAGTAAGAGGCGGTGCCGCCGCGCACGCCTTCGGCGTATTCCGACAGCAGGGTGATGCGCGTGTCTTCGGTGATCTCATAGCGCAGCGCCGGGGCGATCAGGTTGAGATCGTCCTTATAGCCATCCAGCGGCGTGTCCGCGTCGCGCGTCACCCCGGTCAGGCGGTAGGTCACCCGGCCCGCCTCGTCCAGCGGTCCGGTGAAGTCGAAGGCCAGTTCCTTGCGCTCTTCGGTGCCGAGGGTGAACTGCAACTCGCGGAAGGCCTCTTCCTTCGGGCGCTTGGAGATCACGTTGACGATGCCGCCGGCGCCGCTGACGCCATACATGGACGACGACGGCCCCTTGAGAATGGCGGCGCCTTCGAAGGTGTAGGGCTCGTTGCGATACCATGCAGAGGGGCCGTTGGCCTGCCGCAGCCCGTCGCGGAACAGCCCGTTGTAATAAGATGCGAAGCCGCGGATGTAGACCGCGTCATAGCGGCTGTCGTAGCCGAAGTTCGACACATTGGTGCCAGCGGAATAGCCCAGCGTGTCCAGAAGGGTGCGCGGCTGCTGGTCTTCGATCTGGTCCTGCGTGACCGTGCCGATCGCCTGCGGGATGTCGCGGATGGGCGTGTCGACGCGCGTTGCCTGCCGCCCGGACTCGCCGACATAGCCCTCCTGTAAAAGCGTGTCGTCGCTTTCCGCTTCCAGCGTCAGCGTGCCCAGATCGACGGTGGGTTGCTGCGCGACGGCTGGCGCGCCGAGCAACGCGGCGACGAGTGCGATGCGTGAAACCTGCATTTTCAATGTCCCTCCTGACTTTTCCGTGTCTTCGCGCTTCTGCGGAGGAAGAGTCAAACTAATTTTGTCAGGAATCTGGATGCAGCGTGAAAAAGCCGTGTTTCTGCTGTCGAGCCTGCGCGTTGCGTGGGCCGAGTCGCGATGGGGTCAGGGGTTTTCTGGTGCCGCCGCGCGTTGCAGCGGAGTGCCCCGCTGCCAAAGGGCCGGGGTCATCAGAACGCCAGCCGCCTCGACGCGAACATGCATTCCGCCCCGCACCGCAAATGCAGAACGCCGTTCCGGTGCCGCAGCGGCATCGGGCGACAGGGGCCTTTTCTCTGGCGCGGGCATTGATCCGGCCGGCGCGGAAAGTCACCTACAGGCTCGAAATCACAGGAGTTGCCAAGATGCTCAAATCCATCATCGCCGCCGCCGCGATCACCGCAGGTGTCGCTGGCGCCGCTGCCGCGCAGGACGATCAGACCCTGCGCGTGGGCATGTCGGGCGGCTATTTCCCCTTCACCTTCGTCAAGCAGGACGTGCTGCAGGGCTTCGAGGTCGACGTGATGAACGCCGTCGGCGAAGAAGCGGGGCTCGACATCGAATTCGAGACCATGTCGTTCTCGGGCCTCGTCGGCGCGCTCGACGCGGGCCGCATCGATACGATCGCCAACCAGATCACCATCACCTCCGAGCGCGAGGCCAAGTTCGCCTTCACCCAGCCCTACGTCTATGACGGCGCGCAGGTGGTGGTGCGCGAGGGCAATGACGAGGTTGCCGGGGTCGAGGACCTGCGCGGGCGCACCGTGGCGGTGAACCTCGGCTCGAACTTCGAGCAGCTGCTGCGCGAGCTGCCCTTCGCCGAAGAGATCGACATCAAGACCTATGAGTCCAACATCGCGCAGGACACCGCGCTGGGGCGGGTCGATGCCTTCGTGATGGACCGCGTGTCCTCGGCGCAGTTGATTCAGGAAAGCCCGTTGCCGCTGGAACTGGCGGGCAAGCCGTTCTCCGAGATCCGCAACGCCCTGCCGTTCCGCAACGACGAGACCGGCACCGCCCTGCGCGACGAGGTCGACGCGGCGCTGACCACGCTGCGCGAGGACGGCACGCTGGCCGAGATCTCGCAGAAGTGGTTCGGCACCGACATCACCAGCCCGGAGTGAACCGATGCGGGGACTGGACCTCGACTATATGCTGGGGCTGGTCCCCGTCATCTTGGGCTATGTGCCGCTGACGCTGGGCATGGCGGCGGCGGGGATGGTGCTGGCGCTGATCCTCGCCTCGCTGTTGGCGGTGGAGCGGGTGTTCCGCATCCGCTGGCTCGACTGGGCGGTGGTGCTGTTCATCAGCTTTTTCCGCGGCACACCGCTGCTGGTGCAACTGTTCCTGTTCTACTACGGGCTGCCGCAGGTGCTGAGTTTTCTGACCAGCATCGACGGGGTGACCGCTGCGATCATGGGGCTGACGCTGCATTTCTCGGCCTATATGGCCGAGACGATCCGCGCTGCCATCCTCGGCGTCGACCGCAGCCAGTGGGAAGCGGCGCAGTCGATCGGCATGACACAGCTGCAGATGATGCGGCGGATCGTGCTGCCGCAGGCGGCACGCGTCGCGGCGCCGACGCTGGTCAACTACTTCATCGACATGATCAAGGGCACCTCGCTGGCCTTCACGCTTGGCGTTACCGAGATGATGGGCGCGGCGCAGAAAGAGGCGGCGGGCAGCTTCCTCTACTTCGAGGCGTTCCTCGTCGTGGCGCTGATCTACTGGGCCATGGTCGAACTGCTGAGCCAGGGCCAGACGCGGCTCGAAACCTATCTGAACAAGGCGTATGCACGATGATCAAGATCCGCGGCCTTAGCAAGAGTTTCGGTGGTACGGCGGTGCTTAACGGCATCGACCTCGACATCGCGCCGGGCGAGCGCGTGGTGATCATCGGCCCCTCCGGCACCGGCAAGTCGACGCTGCTGCGCTGTCTCAATTTCCTCGACCAGCCCGACGCGGGCACGATCCAGATCGGCGATGTCAGCGTCGATGCCGCTCATGCGTCGCGCAAGGAGATCCTCGCGCTGCGTCGGCGGTCGGCCTTCGTGTTCCAGAACTACGCGCTTTTTGCCAACAAGACCGCGCAGGAAAACATCATGGAGGCGCTGGTCACCGTGCAGGGCCGCCCGAAGGACGAGGCGGCGCGCCGCGCGCTGGAGGTGCTGGCCGAGACCGGGCTGTCGGACAAGGCGGGCAGCTATCCGGCGAGCCTGTCGGGCGGGCAGCAGCAGCGGGTCGGCATCGGTCGGGCCATGGCCATCGGCGCCGAGCTGATGCTGTTCGATGAGCCGACCTCTGCGCTCGATCCCGAGTGGGTCGGTGAAGTGCTTGACCTGATGCGCCGCGTGGCAGAGCGGCAGCAGACCATGCTGATCGTCACCCACGAGATGCAATTCGCCCGCGAGATCGCCGACCGGGTGATCTTCATGCACGGCGGCAAGATCGTCGAGTCCGGCGCGCCCGAGCAGATCTTCGGCGCGCCGCAGGACGCGCGGTTGCAGCGGTTTCTGCGGCGGCTGGCGCGGTGACGATGGGGCTGTGATCGCTCGGAACGCCGGTGGCCCGCCGCGCGGGTGGGCTGCACGCGCCAAGCCGGGGTTTTCGCAAGGGCGCCGCCTGCGGGCGCTCGGGCAATGGGTTGGCCCCGGAGCTTAGCCGCGGCACGTCGCCCAGATCAACTCGCGCAGCCAGCGATGCATCGCCGAGGCATTGGTATGGGCGGCCCAGACCAGCGAGACGTCGAAGGTGCCGGGAAACGGGCAGCCGGTCACCAGCAGCCCCTCGGCGTTGCGTTCACCCAGACGGCGCGGCAGCGTCGCCACCAGATCGGAGCCGGAGAGCAACGAGCCAAGCCCCGCCGGGCTTGGCACGACGATGGTGGGCGACAGCCTGTGGCCCGCCGCCTCGAGTTCGCGCTGATAGGCCGATTGCCAGCCGCCGCCATAGTCGATCAGCACGTGATTGAGCGACAGGTAGGTTTCGGTGTCCAGCCGCGTGCGCGCCAGCGCATGAGATGGATCGAGAAGGCAGGCGTATTCCTCAGAGTAGAGGCGGCGCGAATGAAAGCCGGATTCGGCGCGGGCGAAGGGGCCGATCAGCACGTCAGCCTCGCGCCGCAGCAGCCGCAGATGACCATCGCCAAGCGAGTTGATCACCTTTACGCGCATGCCCGGGGCTTCGCGCCGGATCGCCGCGACGATGTCGGGGATGATCAGCACGCGCTCGTAGAAGTTGCAGGCGATGATAACGTTCTGCGTGGCTTCGCCGGGCTCAAAGGCATCGGGCTGCAGCATCTCGTCGAGCATCCCAAGCATCTGCAGCGACTTCGAGAGGATCTCCTCGCAACGCTCGGTCGCCACCTGCTGGCCGCCCTCGCGGACGAAGAGCGGGTCATGGAAGCAGGCGCGCAGCTTGGCGATCGTGTAGCTGACCGCGGATTGGTTGACGTTAAGTTTCTCGGCGGCGGCGGTGAAGGAGCCAAGCTCGTGCACCACCCGCAGCAGGTTCAGCGCGGCGAAGTCTATGCTGGCCGGATTGGGCGCGGGGGGCGGCACGGGCTGTCCTCGGGGTTTGAGTGTCATCGAAAAATTTGATGGAAGTAAACCATTCCATCGCATTGCTCGGCAAGCCCCATGTCTTCTATGCACCACCACGAGGAGAACTTTGGGAGGAGTTCATGGCGCTAGCACCGCTTGACGACACGATCACGCTCGATCAACTGAGTTCGGATCCCTATCCGATCTATCGCCGCCTGCGGGCCGAGAGCCCCGTGCTGCGGGTGGCGGCCACCGGCCGGACCCTGCTGACCAAGGCGGCGCTGACCAAGGCGGTGAAGGACAACCCCGAACTGTTCAGCAGCGACGATCCGCGGACCCCGATGAAACCGGCCTTCCGCGCGCACACGCTGATGCGCAAGGATGGCAAGGCACACTTCGTGGAGCGCAAGGCGATCTCGAAATCGCTGACCCCGAAGATGATCAAGACCGATTGGGGCCCGCTTTATGAGAAGCTGGCCGACGAATACGTCGGACGCCTGCCGCGCGGCGAGACGGTGGACCTGTTCTCGGACCTCTGCGGGCCGCTGGCGGCGCGGATCCTCGCGCATATCCTTGGCATTCCCGAGGCGACCGACGCCCAGATGCAGCACTGGTCGCAGGCGCTGATCGACGGGGCCGGCAACTTTGGCTGGAAGCCCGAGCCATTCGCCGCTTCGGATGCGGCCAACGACGAGATGGATGCGCTGTTTGCCGAACTGGAGCCGAAGCGTCGCGCCGACGCCGATGGATCGGCCTATTCGGTGATGCTCAACGCCGACGATCCGATCCCGATGAGCCAGATCTACGCCAACATCAAGATCGCCATCGGCGGTGGCATCAACGAACCGCGCGACGCGCTGGCCACCATCCTTTACGGCCTCCTGACCAATCCCGATCAACTGGCCGAGGTGCGCGCGCAGGGCGCCTGGGACAAGGCCTTCGAAGAGGGCATCCGCTGGGTCGCGCCAATCCAAGCCAGCTCGCGGTTGGTGACCGAGGATACGCAGCTGGGCGGTTTCGACATTCCCAAGGGCGACACGGTGATGACCATTCAGGCCTCGGCGAACCGTGACGAGGACCTGTTCGAGGATGGCGAGTCATTCTTCGTTTTCCGTGACAAGAACCCGCATCAGGCCTTTGGCAACGGGCCGCACCATTGCGCCGGGGCGCATGTGGCGCGGCGAACGGTGGGCAAGATCATCCTGCCCATGCTGTTCGACCGTTTCCCCGACATGACCCTGCCCGAGCCGGACACGGTGGTCTGGAAGGGCTTTGGTTTTCGCGGGCCGATCAACCTGCCGGTGGTGCTGAACTAAGCCCGGCAGGCCATACCAAATTCGAGGAGGAGATGAGATGATCAAGGTGACCTATGTCGCCGCTGACGGCGATGCGACCACCATCGAGGCCGAGGAGGGCACCAGCGTCATGCAGGCGGCGGTGTCGAACGATCTTGACGGCATCGTCGGCGAATGCGGCGGCTCGATGATGTGCGCCACCTGCCATTGCTACGTCGACGAGGCGTGGGAAGACCGGACAGGGGCGCGCTCGGAGGATGAGGACGACATGCTCGAAGGCGCCGCGTCGGATGTGACCGAACGCTCGCGCCTGTCGTGCCAGATCAAGCTCACCCCCGAGCTGGATGGTCTGGTCGTGCATCTGCCCGAGGAACAGCTGTGACCGGCGCCGGCGTCCTGATCATCGGTGCGGGCCAAGGTGGCCTGCAGGCGGCGATCAGCCTGCGCCAGAACGGCTATGACGGACCGGTGACGCTGGTTGGGGCCGAGCCCGGGCTGCCCTACCAACGCCCGCCACTGTCCAAGGCCTATCTCAAGGAGGGCAAGGCCGAGGGTCTGGTGCTGCGGCCCGAGAGTTTCTTCACCTCCAAGGAGGTGACCTACCTGCCGCAGACCCGCGCCGAAGCGATCGACCGGGCTGCGCAGCGGGTGGAGGTCAGCGGGCCGAACGGCGATGCGAGCCTGCCCTACGCGGAGTTGATCCTCGCCACCGGCACGCGCAATATGCGCCCGCCGATCGACGGGCTGGAGCGCGCCTGCGATCTGCGTACGCTGGAGGACGCCGCGACGCTGCGCGCGGCGCTTGCCGAGCCGCGCCGGATCGCGGTGATCGGCGGCGGGTTCATCGGGCTGGAGTTCGCGGCGGTGGCGCGCATGCTGGGCCATGAGGTCAGCGTGATCGAGGCGGCGCCGCGGCTGATGGCCCGCGCGGTTTCGGCGGCGATGTCGGCACATTTCGAAGCGTGGCACCGCGCACAGGGCGTCACATTGCACCTGGGCCAGCCGGCGGCGGCGGTGGATGCCTCGGGGGTGACGCTGGCAGACGGCGCGCATGTGGCCGCCGATTTCGTGCTGCTGGCCGCGGGCGTGCGCCCGAACAGCGAACTGGCCGACGCGGCGGGGCTGGCGACGGCCAACGGCGTGACGGTGGACGCGGCGCTGCGCACCTCGGACCCGGCGATCTCTGCGCTTGGCGACTGCGCCTGCTTCCCCGATCCACGCAGCGGCGCGCCGGTGCGGCTGGAAAGCGTGCAGGCCGCCACCGACCATGCCCGGCTCATCGCCAAGCGGATCGCCAAGGGCGAGACCGCTGATTATGCTGCGCTGCCTTGGTTCTGGTCGGATCAGGGCGACCAGAAACTGCAAATCGCCGGCTACGCCGGTCCGGGGGCGACGGAGGAGGTCGTCGCTGAAGGGGTTGTCGCACGTTTCGATGACCGCGGCCTTGCCGCGGTGGAGACCGTGAACAATGCTAAGGTCCACATGAAGTCGCGGCGGCTGCTGGCCGGGGATGCGCCTGCGGACCTTGCAGCACTGGGAGAGTTCATCGCCGCCTGACCGGCGGCACGGAGCGTGCCGCATCGCGGGGCGCTTCGACGAAATAGGTTCAAAAGGGAGGAGAACCATGAAGATCACGTCAGTCACCTTCGGGGCGGCCATTGCCGTGTCGCTGGCAGCCAGCGCCGGAGCGCAGGAGCTCAAATACGCCAACTGGGCCCCGCCGTTCCACACCATCACCGCGGCGCAGATTGAGCCGCTGGCCGAGGCGGTGGAGGCCGGCAGCGGTGGTGCTGTCACCCTGCGCGCCTTTCACGGCGGCGAGCTGGGCGCCGGACCCGCCGACCAATACGTGCGCATCGTGCAGGGCACTGCGGACATGGGCTGGGGCCTGCCGGGCTATACTTCGTCGCAGTTCCCCAAGAGCCTGATCCTCGAACTGCCCGGCGCGCTGCCGCTGGACGAGCCGGGCTATGCCGCGCTGTGGCGCGCCTACGAGGGCGAGCTGAAGGCCGAGTTCCCGATGACCGAGGCCATCGCGCTCTGGGGCGCCGAGCCCAACATCCTGATGATGAAAGAGACCGAGGTGACCAGCCCCGCAGACCTGCAGGGGCTGAAGATCCGCGTGGCCGGGTCGATCTCGGCGGAGGCGATGGAAGCGCTCGGCGCGACGCCGGTGCAGCTGCCGATGACGCAGGTCTACAACGGTCTGCAGACCGGGCTGATCGACGGGCTGGTGAGCGGCGCCTCGGTGCTGTCGGACTTCAAGCTGAGCGAGGTCGTCTCGAGCGTCACCACCGGGCCCAACCTTGGGCGGCTGACCTTCTACACGGTGATGAACAAGCCGGTCTACGATGGGCTGTCGGGCGAGGCCAAGGCGGCGCTTGACGAGATCAAGGGGGAGCCGATCTCGAAGCTGACCGAGGACGCATGGGTGGCCACGGCAGCCGAGGCGCTCGACGCCGCGCGCGCCTCGGGGGAGATCACCGTCAACGACCTCGACGCGGCACAGAGCAAGGCCTTCGACGACGCGCTTGCCGAGGTGACCGACGCCTATGTCGCCGAGGTCGGCGGCGAGGCCGCGCTGGCGGCGATGCGGGGCGAGTGATGCGCGCCACGCTGCAAAAGATTGCGGACGGGCTCATCAGCCTGTCCGCGGTCCTCGGCACGCTGGGGCTGCTCTTTGTCGTGGGCGTGATCGTGGTCGACGTGGTCGGACGCAACTTCGGCATGCCGCTCTATGGCGCGCAGGATCTGGTGATCATGACCATGGTGATCATCGTCTTCGGCGGCATGGCGCTGTGCGGACGCGACGACGGGCACATCGTCGTCGACATCTTTGAGCCGCATCTCCCGCCGGGCCTGAACCGGGCGATTGACGTGGTGGCGCGGTTGCTTGGCGCGGTGATCTTCGTGCTGATCGCCTACACCGTGTTCAAGAGCGCGCAACTGAGCGAGATGCTGAATCTGTCGACCAACCTGCTGCGCCTGCCCTTGGCGTGGTTCCAATACGCACTGTGTGCGCTGTCGCTGATCGCCGCGCTGGCCCTCGTGCTGCGCGCCGCGTTTCCGGCAGCAGACCGAGGCGCCGCGACGCCCGAGCAGGAGGCCCCATGAGCCCCGTTCTGATTGGCACGGGCGGCTTTGTGCTGCTTCTTGTGCTGCTTTTGCTGCGCATTCCCGTGGCCTTTGCCATGTTCAGCGTCGGCTTTGCCGGCATCTGGATGCTCAACGGCCTGCAGGCGGCGACCGGGCTGCTATCGTCGGAAACCTTCGCGCTGGCCTCCAATTCCGAACTGATCGTCGTGCCGCTGTTCATCCTGATGGGCAACGTGGCAAGCGTCACCGGCATGAGCCGGCGGCTCTACGAGGCCGCCTATGCCACCATCGGGCAGGTGCGCGGCGGGCTGGCGGCGGCGACGGTAATCGGCTGCGGCGGCTTTGCCGCGCTGTCGGGCTCCTCTGTGGCCTCGGCGCTGACCATGGGGCGCACGGCGCTGGCCGAGATGGACCGCTTCAACTACGACCCGCGCCTGTCGACCGGCGTTGTTGCGGCGGGCGGCACGCTGGGCATCCTGATCCCGCCCTCGACCGGCTTCGTGATCTACGCGATCCTCACCGAGCAGAGCATCGGGCGGCTGTTCATGGCCGGGGTGCTGCCGGGGATTCTGCTGCTGACGCTGTTCTTGCTGACGGTGATGCTGCTTTGCGCGCTGAAACCGGCGCTGGGGCCAAAGGGCCCGTCGACCAGCCTGTCGGAAAAGGGGCGGGCGTTTCTTGGGGCGATCCCGATCCTCGTGGTGATCCTGCTGACCATCGGCGGCATCTATACCGGGGTGTTTTCGCCGACCGAGGCGGCCGGGGTCGGCGCGGCGCTGGTCATCGGCATCGGCGCGGTCAGCGGCACGCTGGATCTGCGCAGCTTCTGGCAGGCGGCGCAGAGCAGCGTGGTGACAACCGCTTCGGTCATGCTGATCCTGATCGCGGCGCATCTGATCAACCCGTTCATCGCCCTGAGCCATCTGCCCGCCGAAGTCAGCCGGCTGTTGGTGTCCTTCGATCTTGGCGCGTACGGCACGCTGGTGCTGATCTTGGTGATCTACCTCGTGCTGGGCTGTTTCCTCGAAGGGCTTGCGATGCTGGTGCTGACGCTGCCGATCTTCATGCCGGTGATCCTGTCGCTTGGCATTGATCCGATCTGGTTTGGCGTGCTGGTGGTGCTGACCTTGGAGATGGGGCTGATCTCGCCGCCGGTGGGGATCAACGTGTTCATCGTGAAATCGGTGGCGAAGAACGTCCCGCTGATCGAGATCTTCTGGGGGGTGATCCCTTTCTGGCTGGCGATGCTGGTCACGCTTGGTCTGCTCGTGGCCGTGCCGCAGCTGTCGCTGTGGCTGCCGGGGATGATGTAGCGGGGCGTCCCTTGCGCTGGTGGGCCGCCGGAGCCGCGGAGGCTGCTGGCGGCGCGTGGCTGTCTGGCGGCCTGCGTTGGATGGCAGACGGCTTTCCGGGCGGGTCGTTCCGGCCCAATTCGATCGGGGCTGAAGGCGATGCTCTTGTCGCCGTGACGTGTGTTCCAGCGCGTGTCCGGCGCGGCCCCTGTCAGCGTGGCAGCTGCGGTGCCGCCGCGTATTCGTCGCCCGAAAGTTCCGGGGTGTCGTAGGCCTGCAGCTTGGCGAACTGCGCGTCGATGTCCTCGCGGAAGAAGGCGGCGGCGATGGCGCGGCCCAGCCGTTTGGCGCCGACGCTGACCGCCGGGATATCGCCCGAGACCTTGCCGTGGCTGAGCATCGCGGCGTCGTTGAAGCAATGGATGCGCGACAGCGCCGGACAGGCGCCGGGCATCAGCTCGAGAAAGCTGAAATCCTCGGCGAGATAGGGCGACTGTCCCATCGGTCCGTCGGCAGGCAGCGTGGCGGGGAAATCCTCGCGGTCGCCCCAAGAGAGCACATGCGGCGCGATGGCGCTGAGGTCGGCGCGATCGGCGAAGTCGTTGCGGAAGCCGGTGCCAGCGATCAGGAAATCGGTGTCGAAGCTGCCCCGCGAGGTCTCGATCCGCAGCCGCCCATCCTTCACCGCGGCGCCAGTGAGCGCGCAGCCGAGATGGAACTGGGCGTTCGGATGATCCGACACGCGGCGCACGGAATGGCTTGGCGGCGGCACCTGCTGCTGCGCAGCGTAGCCGTGGATCTTGAGTTTCCATGCGTCGGGGACGCTGCCGAGGCCAAGCTCGGTGCCGGGGCTGGCGATGCCGGTGAGCTTGTTGACCGCGGGGATCGTGTCGCGGCGGATCAGCATGTCGACCCGCGCCGCCCCGGCCTCGAGCGCGGTTGCGGCATTGTCCATCGCCGAGGCCCCGGCGCCAACCACCGCGACGTCGCGGCCGCGCAGTGCGGCAAAGTCGATGTCGTCGGCGCTATGTGCCCAGTATTGGCGGTCGACCCCTTCGAGCGCTGCCGGAACCGCACCGCCGCCGAGCCCAGAGCGCCCGGTCGCGAGAACCACGCGGCGGGCGATCAGGCGCTCTTCACCGGAGGATGTGGCCAGCGTGACCGCGAGCAGATCGCCATGGCCGCGCAGGTCGGTGAGCCGGGTGTCGTTGCGGATCGGCAGCGCCAGAACCCGGCGGTACCAGCGCAGGTAGTCCATCCACTGACCCTTGGGGATCTTGCCGAGCGCCTCCCATGCGGCAGCGCCCCATTGCGCGGTGAACCACGCCCGGAAGGTCAGCGCAGGCAGGCCAAGGGCGGGGCCGGTCAGGGTCTTTGGCGAGCGCAGCGTGCGCATCCGCGCGAAGGTCTCCCACGGGCCCTCGTAGCCCTCTGGCGCGCTGTCGATGGCAAGGCTGTTGTCGATGCCCAGCAGGCGCAGCTCGGCCAGTGCCGCCAGCCCGCACATGCCTGCGCCGACCACCAGCACATCGAGCACCCCCTCGCGCGCCGGCACCCAAGGCGCGGCGGGCAGGTTGAGGAAACTCAGGTCCTCGGCGAGGCGTGCTTCGAGATCGGCAAGGCTCATGCGGCGGGGTTCCGGCGGTGCGGGCAGGGGAGGGGCGAACGGGGGAGGGGATCAGGTGGCGACGGTCATCTTCTCGATGCCATAGAGCCGGTCGGCCACCACCAGCGCGACGATGGCCAGAAGAAGCTGGAGCGTCGAGAGCGCGGCGATCGAGGGATCGAACTGGTGCTCCATATAGGCCAGCATCACCACCGGCAGCGTGTTGGTCTGCGCCGATCCGAAGAAGTAGCTCACCGGCAGGTTGTCGAAGGACGTCAGGAACGAGAACAGCGAGCCCGCCGCGATGCCCGGACGGATCAGCGGCAGCGTCACTTCGCGGAAGGTGGTGAGCCGTGACGCCCCGAGGATCTGCGCCGCCTCTTCATAGGCCGGGGGGACGGCGCGATAGACCGCGGTGACGGTGCGGATCACGTAAGGCAGGCAGATCACCGTGTGCACAATGGCAAGGCTCAGGAACGAGACGCCGAAGCCGAGCGCCGAGAGGAAGAACAGCGAGGCAAAGCCGATGACGATCATCGGCATGCTGAGCGGCGACAGCAGGAAGGTGGTGATCGCCGTCGCCCAGCCAGAGCGCGCCCGGCTCAGGTAGAGCGCCGCTGGCACGCCCAGCACGCAGGAGGCGACGGTGGCCACCACGCCCAGTTGCAGGCTGACCCAGAGGCTGTCGATGAACGGGCGGTATTCGAAGATCCGCGCGAACCACTTCAGCGACCAGCCGGGGATCGGGAAGGCGGCGTAGCCTGCGGAGGTGAAGGAGATCACCACCACCACCGCGATCGGCAGGATCATGAAGACGAAGAAGGCGATGGTGAAGGCCCAGAGGGCGACATCGGTCAGGCGCATCTTATACCCCCTGTCTGCGCAGCAGGCGCAGTTGTAGCCACAGGCAGGCCAGCGCGATCACCAGAAGGATGGTGCTCATCGTCGAGGCCAGCGCGAAATCGCGGGTTGTGTTGAACTGCTGGTAGATCAGCAGCGGCAGCGTCTGGAAGCCACCGCCAAGCAGCACCAGCGTGACGAACGAGCCATTGGCGATCATGAACACAAGAATGGCGCCGGTGCCGATGCCGTCGGTGGTCAGTGGCAGCGTCACCTCGAAGAAGGTGCGCAGCTTGGAGGCGCCGAGCATCTGCGCGCCCTCTTCAAGCCGCCGGTCGACGCCCTGCAGCACCGAGGCGATGGACAGCACCGCGAAGGGCACCAGCACATGCACCAGCGCGGCGATCGCCAGCCCCGGCGTGTTGAGCCAGCGCAGCGGCACGTCGAGCAGCCCCAGATCGTTGACCAGCCATTGGTTGACCAGCCCGCGACGCGCGAAGAGCACCTGCCAGCCGAAGGTCCGCATGATGATCGAGGTCAGCAGCGGCGCGATCAGCAGAAAGATGATCAGCCCCGAAAACCGCCCGGCCTTGCGCACCAGCACATAGGCGACCGGATAGGCGATCACCACCGAGATCAGCGTTACCACCGCCGACAGGATCATTGTTTCCGCGATCACCCCGAGGTAAAAACGGTCGGTCAGGAAATCTATGTAGCGCGCCAGCGTGAAGCCGCCCTCTTCGGCAAGGAAGGAGCGCGCGGAATTGTCCGCCAGCGGCATCACGAAGAACACCGCGAGGAAGATCAGCGCCGGGGCAAGCAGCAGCGCGCGCCGGGCTCCGGCGGAGAGGGGAACGGTTGGCGTCATATGGCCTCCGGGCAGTCAGGGTGCCCCCGCCTGTGGCTCAGGCGGGGGCGGCGGCATCACATGCCGATTTCGCGGTTCCAGCGATCGATCCAGTCGTTGCGCACGCGGGCGATCTCGGCGTAGGGCGGCAGGTTCGCTTCCGACAGCGGCGTGACGCGCGAGGCCAGCTTCTCGCTGTATTCGACCTGCGTGTTGGTCACCCCGTAGTTGAGGATCTCGGCGAACTTGGCCTGGTTGCCGGCGTCGAGCACCTCGTTGAGGTAGTCCCATGCCAGATCCGAGGCGTTCTTCGGCTTCTGGATTGCCACGGCGGTCATCGCGCCGCCTTCCTCGGGGTTGATGAAGTCGATCCAGTCAACGCCCTCGTCGACGTGGTTCCAGGTGCGGCCGTCGAAGTAGATGCCCAGATCCGCCTCGCCCGAGGCGAGGTGGTTGAAGAAGTCGTTGGGGCCCGCCCAGAACACCAGATTGTCTTTCATCTTGGCCATCGCCTCGAAGAACGGGTCGGTGTTGTTGACGTCACCGCCAAGCGCGTTGTTCAGCGCCCAGAGGAAGAACACCGTGGTCGGCCCGTAGCTGATCGACGGCACCGAGGCGACAAACTCGCCCGACGACACGCGCTCGACGAAATCGGCGAAGCTGCGCGGCGGCTCGGAGACGATCTGCTTGTTGTAGGTGATGCCGCCGACGCCATAGTCGAAATAGGTGCCCTTGCCGAGGCAGGCGTCGGTGAACTCTTGCGGGATGTGGGCGAGGTTGGGCAGCTTCTCGACGGTGAAATCGTCCATAAGGTCACCCTCGGCGGCCAGCACCGCAAGGTCGGGCGACATGATCAGCACGTCGAGCGGCGGCTGTTCCGGGCTCGCCTCGACCTGCGCCAGCCATTGCGCCGGACCGCCAAGCGAGACGGTGGCGGTGGCGCCGGTCTTGGCCTCGAAGGGGGCGACGAAGCAATCGCGGATCGCCTGTTCCCAGACGCCGCCGTAGGCGGTCACATTGAGCGTGCCGCCCTGCGCGCGCAGGGGCAGGCCGCTGAGGCCCAGAAGGCCGGTCGCCGCAGCGCCGGTGCCGAGAAAGGTACGTCTGTTGAGTGTCATCGGGTCTCTCCGTTGGGATTGGGCCGTTGGAAGTGGGGCCGTTTTCCGGCTCTGGTTCACAGTGTGCTCAGACAGGTTTCGAGTCGGCGTTGCGCCGCCTCGCGCTGGGTGTCGTTGACCGGGCTGCGCGGGAAGCTGCTGGGCAGGTCGGCCAGCACGGTCTCGAAGATCTCGCGGCGCCGGGTCTGGCGGCGCGACAGCGGCAGGGTCAGCAGCGCGGCGTTGAGCCGGTCCATCAGTTCGGGCGCGAAAATGCCATCCCATGTCTCGCGCTCGGGGCCGAAGACGGTGCCCGCGTTGGTTTTGCGGCCGGTTTCGGCGCGCAGCGTGGCGGTGCCGTCCGGATCGACGCGGCCATCGACCAGCGCCACGCCATAGTCGCGGCGGGCGCGCGCCTCGGTGACGAAGCCGGCCTCGACATCGGCCAGCACCGCCGAGGGCTCGCGCTGCATCGGGTCGCCCCAGCCGCCGGCGCCGGGGGTGCGGAAGGTGACGATGTCGCCGGCCTGCACTTCCAGCACGTCGATCTTGCCGAGACGGCGCTCGCGCGGCTGTCCCTCGTTGATCACCAGCGAGCCCGGCTGGCCGGGCTGGCCGCCGGCCTGACCCCAGGGCCGGAACAGCAGCCGTTCCATGCCGCGGCCAAGCACGTGGCTGCCGTCGGTCAGGACGCGGAAAGACAGCTCCATGCCGCAACCGCCGCGCCATTGCCCGGCGCCGCCGCTGTCGGCGCGCAGCGCGTAATGCAGCACTTCGACGCCAAGCTCGGCCTCGACCGTCTCGACCGGGTTGTTGGCAAGGTTGGAAATGCCGCTGTCGCGCCCGTCCACGCCGTCATGGCCGCGGCGCGCGCCGGTGCCGCCGATCAGCGGTTCGATCACCTGCACCATGCGCCCGCCGGTGGGCTTGGGCTCGCTCATCACGATCGGGATCACCGTCCCCGAGGCGGCGGCGGGCAGCACATCGGGCAACGCGAGGCCGAAGGCGCCGTTCAGAATGTCGTTGACGCGGATCGCCGCGGCGTGGCGCACGCCAGTGGCGGCGGGCTCTTCGGGGTTGACCAGCGAGCCGAGCGGCGTGGTGATCGACAGTGGCCGCAGCAGACCGGCGTTGAGCGGCGCCGAACGGTCCAGCGTCTGCACCAGCGCCAGCATGCGTAGCGTCAGCCATGCGTGCGGCCGACCACAGGAGGGGATGTTCATCGCGGTCGCCACCTGCGGGTCGGTGCCGGTGAAATCGAGGTGGACCTTGCCGTCCTTGATCTCGATGGCCACCGCCACCCGCACCGGCAGCGTGCTGGCGGCATCGTCGTCGAGATAATCGGAGAAGCTGTAGCGCCCCTCTGGCATCTGCCGCAGCACCGCCTCGGCTTTACCAGCGGCATAGCCCATCAGAGCCTCCTGCGCGGCGGTCAGCTCGGTCGGGCCGTGCTGGCCGAGCATCTGCGCGACGCGGCGACGACCGGTGGCCAGCGAGGCGAGCATGGCGCGAATGTCGCCCATGTTGGCCTCGGGGGTGCGCGAGTTGGCGTCGAGGAAGAGCTTCACCTCGGGCGACATCTCGCCCCGGCGCATCAGTTTCACTGGCGGGATGCGGAGCCCTTCTTGAAAGATCTCGGTGTTGACCGGCGAGATCGACGAGGCGACGCGCCCGCCGACGTCCGAGCAGTGCACAAAGCACCAGCCATAGGCGACGATCTCGCCGTCGTGGAAATAGGGCTCGATCATATGCAGGTCGGGCAGGTGGGTCGCCAGCCCGGTCGAGCGATAGGGATCGTTGGTGAGGATCACATCGCCGGGCTCGAGCGCGCCCTGCGTGGCCTCGACCGCCTCGATCGCCGGCAGGCATTCCAGCCCGACAAAGCCCGACACGCCGATCGAGCGCGGATAGGCAAAGAACCGGCCATCGAGACCTGCGAGCGCACAGGCGAAATCGGCGGTCTCTTTCACGTAGAGCGTGCGGCCGGTGCGCTGCAGCGTCAGGCACATCTCCTCGGTGACGGAGGCGAACTTATTGCCGAGGATTTCCAGCAGAACGGGATCGAGGCTGCTCATGCCGGGGTCCTTTCGATGATCAGATTGCCCTGCTCGTCGACGCGGGCGGCCCAGCCGGGCAGGATGACGGTGGTGGTCTCGGGCTGTTCGACCACGGCGGGGCCAGAAAGCTGCGCGCCTTCGCCGAGGCTGGCGCGGTCGTAGACGCTCGCCTCGACCCATGCGCCCTTGTGATAGAGCGGGCGGCGGGTGCGGACGGGCGCGCCGTCGCCGGTGGCGGCGGAGGGGGCGAGCGGCTGACCGGCGCCGATCATCGCAAGGCGGATGGTGCCGATCTCGACCGGCGCGCCCGCGTCTCGGAAGCCGTAGATGCGTTCGTGCTCGCGGTGGAAGGCCTCGGCATAGGCCTCCGCATCGTCGCCCGGCCGCAGGTCCACGCGCAGCTCATACGCCTGACCGGCGTAGCGCATGTCTGCGGAGCGTTCGCCGCGGCGTTCGGCGATCTCGGGGAGTTCGTCATCGAGCCAGGCGTCGCCCTCGGCCTGCAGCGCGGCAAAGGTGGCCTCGGCCTCGGCCGCCGTGGCCGCGGTCAGTTCGACGCGCAGCGAGCGGACGAAATCGCGGCGCAGGTCGGCCCCGGCGGCGCCCATGGCGCAATAGGCGCCCGCGGCCTGCGGCACGAGGATGCGGGCGATGCCGATCTCTTCGGCCAGCAGGTTGGCATGGGTCGGTCCGGCGCCGCCGAACGGCAGCAGCACGAAATCGCGCGGATCGAGACCGCGTTCGGCCATGGTGCGGAAGAGCGATCCGGCCATGCCCGCCGAGGCCACGGCCAGCGCACCTTCGGCCAGCCGCGCGGCGCGGTCCTCGCCGGTCATGCCGATGCGCTCGGCCACCGCCTCGAGCGCGGCGCGCGCGGCGTCGCCGTCAAGCGGCATGGAGCCGCCGCCGAAATTGGCCGGATCGATGAATCCGCTGGCGATGAAACAGTCGGTGACCGCGGGGTCGGTGCCGCCGCGACCGTAGGAGACCGGGCCGGGATGGGCCCCGGCGCTCTGCGGGCCGACCTTCAGCACGCCTTGCGCATCGGCCCAGACGATCGAGCCGCCGCCGGCGCCGATGGCGTTGACGTCGACCACCGGCAGCACCAGCGGCAGCCCGCCAATGTCGGTGCGGGTGGCGATGCCGGCGGTGCCCTCGGTGGCCACCGCCATGTCGGATGAGGTGCCGCCCATGTCGAAGGTGATGATATTATCCATGCCCGACTGGCCCGCCTGACGCACCGCCGCCATGACGCCCGAGGCGGGGCCCGACAGGATCGTCTCGACCGGTCGCGCCACCGCCGAGCCGACCGACAGCGAGCCGCCGTTGGAGGCAGTGACCAGCAGCGGCGCGGTGATGCCGATGCGGGACAGCCCTTCGGTCAGGCGGGCGAAATAGGCGTCCATCAGGGGTTGGATATAGGCGTTGAGGCAGGCCACCAGCGTGCGTTCGTATTCGCGGATCTCCGGCCAGATCGCCGCCGCCGAGGAAATCGACAGCGCTTCGATACGGTCCGACAGCGCCTTGGCGATGCCCGCCTCGGTCTCGGGGTCGGCATAGCCGTTGATCAGCATCAGCGCCGCGGCGTCGAGCCCCAGCGCCGCCAACTCGCCGGCGACCCGGTCGAGCTCGGCCTCGGAGGGCGCGCGGGTCAGCTTGCCGTCGCGATCAAAGCGGGCGTCGATCTCGACCACCCGCGCACGGGGCACCAGCGGCACCTCTTTTTCGGCGTGCAGGTCGAACGAGGACGGCATCCGGCAGCGGGCGATCTCGAGGATGTCGCGATAGCCCTTGGTGACGATCAGCCCGATCTTGGCGCCGCGGCGCATGATGATCGCATTGAGCCCGATGGTGGTGCCATGCATCAGCCCGCCGACATCCGCGGCCGACATGCCTTCGCGGGCGAGGAATTTCTCGATGCCCTCGATCAGTGCGCGCGACGGATCGTCGGGAGTCGAGGGCTCCTTGTAGAGCGCGACGTTCCCGGTCTCGGCGTCGGCCATGACAAAATCGGTGAACGTGCCACCGACGTCGATGCCGATGCGCAGCCGTCCGGTTGCCCCGGTTGCAAGGTCTTTCATGTCTTACTCCTTCGGCGCGGGGCCGGTGACGAGGACGCCATGCTCGACCGGCCAGCCCACCGGCACCTCGGCGCCGACGGCCAGACTGGTCTGGCCGAGCGCGGTGTCGGCCTGCCGGTAGGCGGTCACTTCGACCCCGGACCCCTCGAGCGTCACGTGATAGGCGGCATAGGCGCCGCGGAAGCTGGCGGCGGTGATGCGTCCGCGAAGCCCCTGCGGCAGCGCCGCGGCCTCGGCGCCAAGCACAACGCGCTCGGGCCGCACTGACAGCGTGGCGGTGCTGTCGGCGGGGCGCTGCGGCAGTGGCAGCGCGCCGGCGCCGGTGATCAACTGGTCATCCTGCACCTGCCCTTCGAACAGGTTAGAGGTGCCGAGGAAGGTGGCGACAAAGGCGGTCTCGGGGCGGTCATAGATGTCGTTCGGCGCGCCAAGCTGCAGGATACGCCCGCCGTGCATCACGGCGATCTGGTCGGACATCGACATCGCCTCTTCCTGATCGTGCGTCACCAGAAGCGCGGTGATCTCCAGCCGCTGCTGCATCTCGCGGATCTCGAACTGCATCGACTCGCGCAGCGCCTTGTCGAGCGCGCCCAGAGGTTCATCCAAAAGCAGCACGCGTGGGTTGACCACGAGGGCACGGGCCAACGCCACGCGTTGCTGCTGGCCGCCGGAGAGCTGGGAGGGGAACATCTCCTCGCGGCCTGTCAGGTGAACCATGTCCAGCATGCGCCGAACTTCGTCCGCCTGTGTCTGTTTCGACGCTCCTGCCATGCGCAGGCCGAAGGCGACGTTCTCGGCCACGGTGCGATGCGGAAACAGCGAATAGCTTTGGAAGACCATGCCGAGGCCGCGCTTGTTGGGCGCCTGCCGGGTAACATCCTCGCCGCCGATGGTGATCTGTCCGCTGTCGGGGCTTTCAAAGCCCGCGACCATGCGCAGCGTCGTGGTCTTGCCGCAGCCCGAGGGGCCAAGCAGCGAGACCAGCGCGCCGGGTTCCACGGCCAGGTCGAGGTTGTCCACGGCCATCAGCGAGCCGAACGTCTTGCGGATCGCCGAGAGCTTGAGGGCGGAGGGGGCGTCGGTCATGCGGACTCCAGTCGGATTTGTCTCCACGATTGTAGCGCTACAAAATTTTGTAAAGAGCAAAAACGTGACAATCGCGCACATCTTGCCAATCCGGTGAAACCAGAGCAGTTTTTTACGAAACAAGAGAGTTCACATGCCGGACAGGCCATCCATTCCCCGCAACAAGCTGACGATGCAGGACATTGCCGACGCCGCCGGGGTGTCGCCGATGACCGTGTCCAACTGCTTTCGCTACCCCGACCGGGTGCGCGAGAAGACCCGCACGACGGTGATGAAAGTCGCAGCCGAGCTTGGCTATGTGCCGAATATGTCTGCAGGATTGCTGGCGGCCGGGCGCAGCCGGGTGATCGGCGCCGTGCTGCCCTCGATGCGCAACTCGTCGTTCTACATGTATACCAGCGGGCTGCGGCGGGCGGCCTCTGACCACGGGCTGAAGCTGATCACCATGATCGCCGAGAGCGAGGAGGAAGAGCTTGAGGCGGTGCAGACGCTGCTTGGCCTGCGCGTGGCGGGAATCGCTCTGGTCGCCGCGCCGCATGCGCCCGAACTGCGCCAGTTGCTGGCACGGTCGGGCACGCCGGTGGTCGAGAGCTGGGGTGGCGAGGCGGCGATCGGGCGCGGCGTCAGTTACGACGTCGGTGCCGCGAGTCGCGATCTCACCCGGCATCTCATCGCGCAGGGGCGGCGGCGGATTGGCTTCGTGCAGGTTTCGGGCGGCGGCGGACAACGCTATGCCATGCGGCTGCCGGCGTTCCGGCAGGAGATGTTCGCGGCGGGCCTGTCCGACAAGCTGGTGCTGACGATCCGGGCCGCCGATGGCTTCGGCTCGGGCGCGCGGATCCTCGACGAGTTGCTGGCGCAGGAGGCGCGGCTCGACGCGGTGCTTTGCCCGACCGACGTTGTGGCGGCGGGCGCGGTCTTTGAATGCCAGCGCCGCGGGTTGTCGGTGCCCGGTGACATCGCCATCGCCGGATGGGGCGACTATGACATCAGCCGCCAGCTTTCGCCCTCGCTGACCACGGTCGCGCCCTTTTCCGACGAGATCGGCCGCGCGGCGGTGTCAGTGCTGCTGGAGGGCTATGCGCAAGACGCCGCGCCGGTGCTGACGCCTTACGCGCTTGAGGTGCGTGAGAGCGCCTGACTGCCTAGGGCTTTGACGCAGGACGGCGCTACCCGATCAAAGCAGTTCGCTCCGCCTTCGATGCGGTAGGCGGCGCCAAGGTTAGCCCTTGTGGTCCGCGTCGTAGGTGAGGCCGATCCCGGCGCGGATCTGGTCGATCGTTTCCATGATGTGGATCGTCTCGGCAGGGGGCATCAGGGGATCGGACAGGTGCCCGTTCTGGATGGCCTGCTGCACCGCCAAGGCTTGGAACTGCATGCCGCGGCCTTGGGTGTCGGGCTCGAACTCTTCGAGCACCTCGCCGTCGCGCGATAGCACGCGCATCCGTGCAGGGGCGTACCAGATCGCGTCGATCTCGACCGTGGCGTTGCGCCCGATGATCGTCGCGGAGTTCGGCCCGTTGACGTCGCTTGCACAGCTCAGCTGCGCCAGTGCGTCTGCGCCATGCTGCATCAGAATCTCGACCGCGCCGTCGGCGCCGGTGGATTTGAACCGGGCGATGGCCTGCACCTTCGACGGCGCGCCGAGGAGGTCCCACGCAAAGGACACGGGGTAGATCCCCAGATCGAGGAGCGACCCGCCGCCAAGCTCCAGCTTGTTGAGCCGGTGTTCGGGATCGTCGGGGAGGCTTTGGGAATGGTCGGCCCGGAGCGAGAGGATCTCGCCCAAGGTGCCCTCGGCGATGATCTCGCGCAGGCGCAGCATATGCGGCAGGAAGCGGGTCCACATCGCCTCCATAACGAAAAGCCCGCGCGCCTCGGCCAGTGCGACGATCTCGCGCGCCTCGCGGGCGTTCATCGCGAAGGGCTTCTCGATCAGCACGTGCTTGCCGGCCTCCAGCGCCAGCCGCGCGCCGTCGAGGTGATAGGGGTGCGGGGTGGCGACGTAGATCACGTCGACCGAGGGGTCGGCGACCAGCGCCTCGTAGCTGCCATGGGCCACAGGAATGCCGTGCTCGGCGGCGAAGGCCCGTGCTTTCTCGGCAGAGCGCGAGCCCACCGCGGCGATCGGAAGGCCGGCGATCAGGAGGTCTTTGACGAAGGTTTCGGCGATCAGGCCTGTGGCCATGATGCCCCATCTGCATTGCTCGGTCATCGGTCCTCCGGAAATGCGGAGCCCGCCCCCGTGGCCGGGAGCGGGCATTATGGTCAGTCGACTGCCAGCAACATGTTAGAGCGCAGCCAGAACGGGGCAAGGCAGAGCGGCGTGTTCGAGGTCGGCAGGATGTCGTCGTGCAGCGATACGCCGATCTGCTCGGCCATGAAGCTGCGGCGCGCTTTCTCTCGTCCAATGGGGGCAATGTCCAACAGCCACTATGACCCGATCGTCGTCGGCTCAGGCCAAACCGGCTCGTTCGCTGTCCTCGGTTGCTGGCAAAGACCTGACCGAGCAGCGCCTCAACGTGCTGCTGCCGATTGACAGCGACGGTCCCCGCAAGGTCTCGACTTTAGCCGGAAAAGGCCGCCGCAGGGTGATTTCAATATCTGGGACCCTGCCCGGGCCCCGCTCGAAGGTCAGCCGGTGCAGGCCCGCGTCGCGTTCTTTTCGGGCAGCTTGCGGACCTCCATGGCGCTCAGCCTGCGCGCCTGCCGCGCGCTGCCGCGGGGCTTTGGTGCCGGTCAACTCTGACCGTACGTGGCTGCGTCTGGCTCTGAAGAAGTGAGTGGGGCCACCTTCCGCGTGGGTCCAGACATCGGGATCGGAATTTGTGGCTCATCGCAGGCCGTCCGGGAGCGATGAGCCACATAGCTTGTTCCCAACGCGCGGATCTTCACCCGCGGACGGGGGCCGTGCTTTCGCGGATCACCAGTTCGACCGGCAGCGTGAGCTGTTCTTCCGGCGCGGCCCCGCCGCGCTGCGCCAGAAGAACCTCGGCGGCGCGGCGACCGAGATGCGCGCGTTTCTGGCGGATGGTGGTCAGAGGTACGCTGGCGTAGGCCGACATCTCGATGTTGTCGAAGCCGACCACCGAGATGTCTTCGGGGGTCCGTACATGCGCCGCGCGCAGCCCGGCCATCAGGCCGATCGCCATTTCGTCATTGTCGCAGAAGATCGCGGTCGGACGCTCTGGCAGGGACAAGACCTCGGCGCTGGCGGCATGGCCGGAGCGCAGGGTGAAGGCGCCTTCCATGCGCGGGACGGGCGGCAGGCCAGCGGCCGCGAGGGCCTGCGCCACGCCCGCGGCGCGCGACATCGACAGCGTGTTCTCGGCGGGGCCGGTCAGATGCAGGATGCGCCGATGTCCAAGCTCCAGAAGGTGCTCGACCGCCATCCGTGCCCCGGTCTGGTTGTCGGCGAGCACCCGCGGTCCGGGCAGCCCGTCGATCCATTCGCAGGCCTGCACCACCGGCGGGCAGGCGGCGTGCTCGAAGAGCGATTTGTCTAGGCTGCCGTCGAGAACGATCACCCCATCGGCGCGGGAGCGGTTGAGATAGGCCCGCAGGCCACGGCTGGCCGATCCGGGATCGGTCTGGCGGGTGTCGAGCACCAGCAGGCTCAGCCCCTCGGCGCGCAGGGCTTCGGAAATCCCGGCGAGGATTTCAGAAAAGAACGGGTTGGCCAGATTGGGCACCAGCGCCAGCACGGCGCCGACCTGTTGCTGGCGCAGGTTCCGCGCCATCAGGTTCACCGTGTAGCCAGTGTCTTCGACCGCTTTCTCCACCGCCTTGCGGGTGCGCTCGGACACGATGGAGGGATTCGACAGCACCCGGCTGACGGTGGCGACGGAAACCCCGGCAAGTTTCGCGACATCATGGATCCGGGGCGCGGTCGCGGGATCTTTCAAAGGCTGGCCTCCTGTTACGAGGTCTGCACGATAGGGGGAAAGACTCATGTTGAAAACCTTTTCACCCTATGTCAGGAATAATGAAACCGATTACATTTATGATCGGCTATTTGGGAGGATCCATGCGGACACTGAAAGGCCCCGGCCTGTTCCTTGCGCAATTCGTTGGTGCGGATGCGCCGTTCGACAGTTTCGACGGCATCACTGGCTGGGCTGCCTCCTGCGGCTATCGCGGCGTGCAGGTGCCGACCGGCGAGGCCTGCCTGATGGATCTCGATCAGGCCGCCGCCTCGAAGGATTACTGCGACACGCTGCGCGGCACGGCGGCGCAGAATGGCGTCGAGATCACCGAGCTTTCGGCCCACATCCAAGGCCAGCTGGTCGCGGTGCACCCGGCCTATGACGACGCTTTCGACGGCTTCGCGCCAGAGAGCGTGCGCGGCAACCCCAAAGCCCGGCAGGCCTGGGCGGTGGATCAGGTGATCAAGACCATCGATGCCTCGGCGAACCTCGGGATCGACCGAATGGCCGCCTTTTCCGGGGCTCTGGCATGGCCCTATCTCTACCCGTGGCCGCAGCGTCCGGCGGGTCTGGTCGAGGCGGCCTTCGATGAGCTGGCGGCGCGCTGGCGTCCGATCCTCGACCATGCCGCCGAGAAGGGTGTGAAGATCTGCTACGAGATCCACCCGGGCGAAGATCTGCACGATGGTGCCAGCTTCGAGATGTTCCTCGATCGGGTCGACCAGCACCCGGCGGCGATGATGCTCTACGATCCCAGCCACTACATTTTGCAGCAACTCGACTATCTGGCGAACCTCGACATCTATGCCGAGCGCATCGGCATGTTCCACGTCAAGGACGCCGAGTTCCGCCCGAGCGGACGGCAGGGGGTCTACGGTGGCTTCCAGAGCTGGGTCGATCGCGCCGGTCGCTTCCGCAGCCCCGGCGACGGGCAGGTGGATTTCAAGGCGATCTTCGCCAAGCTCGCCGCGATGGATTTTGACGGCTGGGCGGTTGTCGAATGGGAATGCGCGCTGAAACACCCCGAGGATGGCGCGCGCGAGGGTGCGCAGTTCGTCAAGGACAACATCATCCGCGTCACCGAGCGCGCCTTCGACGATTTCGCGGCGGCGGGAACCGACGATGCGGCCAACCGGCGTATGCTGGGGCTGGGCACCTGAGATCCGGGAGACTGACATGACCACTCACACCCCCATCCGGCTCGGGATGGTCGGCGGCGGCAAGGGCGCGATGATCGGCAACGTGCACCGCATCGCAGCAAGGCTCGACAATCGCTTCGCGCTGATCGCCGGTGCGCTGTCGACCACGCCCGAGCGCAACGCCGAAAGCGCCGCCGAGATCGGCATCATGCCCGAGCGCACCTACGACGATTTCGCGGTCATGGCACGCGACGAAGCCGCGCGTCCCGATGGCATCGAGGCGGTCTCGATCTGCACGCCCAACCACGTGCACTTCCCGGCGGCCAAGGCGTTCCTCGAGGCCGGCATCCACGTGATCTGCGACAAGCCGATGACCTCGACGCTGGCGGATGCGCGCGAACTTGCAAAGATCGCCGAGGCGTCCAATGCGCTCTTCGTGCTGACCCACAATTACTCGGCCTATCCGCAGCTGCGGCTGGCGCGCGAGATGGTGGCGCGCGGTGATCTGGGCCCGATCCGGCTGGTGCAGGTGGAATACGCGCAGGACTGGCTGGCCGAACCCAGCGACAGCAAGCAGGCCACGTGGCGCGCCGACCCGGCGAAGGCCGGGGCAGGCGGCGCGATCGGCGACATCGGCACGCATGCCTTCCAACTGGCGCGCTTCGTCAGCGGTATGGCCCCCGAACGGCTGGCGGCGGACCTTGCCAGCTTCGTGCCGGGACGTGCTGTGGACGACAACGCGCACGTGATGATGCGCTACGCCTCTGGCGCGAAGGGCACGCTCTGGTGCAGCCAGGTCGCGCCGGGCACCGAAAACGGGCTGAAGCTGCGCATCTACGGCGAGAAGGCCGGGATCGAATGGGCGCATGAAGTGCCTGAAACGCTGTGGTTCACACCGCTCGGCGAGCCAGCGCAGAAGCTGCGCCGCGGCGCGCAGACCATGGCTGGCAGCCGCGTGCCGCCGGGCCACCCCGAAGGCTATCTTGAGGGGTTTGCCAACATCTACGCAGAGGCGGCCGAGGCAATCCGTGCGCATCAGGCGGGCGAGACCCTGCCGACCCTGCTGCCCGGCATCCGCGACGGCGTCGAAGGGCTCGAGTTCATCGACGCCTGCATCCGCTCGGACCGCGCCGACAGTGCGTGGGTGGAGTTGAGCGATGGCTGACCCGATCCTCTCACTGAACGGGGTCAACAAGTCCTTCGGCCCGATCGAAGTGCTGCACGGCGTCGACTTTGAGCTGCGTCCGGGCGAAATCCACGCGCTGATCGGCGAGAATGGCGCGGGCAAGTCGACGACGATGAAGATCCTCGGCGGCTACATCGATGCAACCGGCGGCGAGATCCGCTGGCAGGGTCAGCCGGTGCGCTTCGACGGATCCGACGCGGCCGAGGCGCGGGGGATCGTGATGATCCACCAAGAGTTCAACCTCGCCGAACATCTGGGCGTCGATCAGAACGTCTTTCTCGGGCGTGAGATCAAGCGCGGCTGGCGGCTTGATCACACGGCGATGCGGGACCGCACCGCCGAACTGCTGGCGCAGCTCGAGTGCAATATCGACCCGTCGGCGCAGGTCTCGCAGATCTCGGTGCCCTCGAAGCAGATGGTCGAGATTGCCAAGGCGCTGTCGCGCGACCTGCGGGTGCTGATCATGGATGAGCCGACCGCCGTGCTGACCGAGCGCGATTGCGAGATCTTGTTTCGGCAGATCGAGCGGCTGCGCGAACAAGGCGTGGCGATCCTTTACACCTCGCACAAGCTTTCAGAGGTGAAACGCATTTGCGACCGCGTCAGCGTGCTGCGCGATGGGGCGATGGTGCGCTCGGCGAAAGTGTCAGAGATCAGCGAAGACGAGATGGCTGCCGCGATGGTTGGCCGTGAGCTGTCGGACCTTTATCCCGCCAAGGCGATCCCGCAGGACGAGGTGATGCTTGAGGTCGAGGGGCTTTCGGTCCCCGGGCTTATCGAGAATGCCAGCCTGACACTGCGCCGCGGCGAGGTGCTGGGCATTGGCGGGCTGGTCGGCGCGGGCCGTACCGAGCTGGCCGAGGCCATCGCCGGGCTGCGCCCGCGCAGCGGCGAGGTGCGGCTGATGGGCGAGACGCTGCCGGAGGGGCAGGTGAAGACCGCGATGGAACGCGGGCTCGTCTACCTCACCGAGGACCGCAAGGGGGCCGGGCTGCTGCTGGAAAAGGGGCTGCGCGAGAACCTGACGCTGCCACTTCTGCACCGCTTCGGCGGCGTGCTGATCGACCGCAAGGCCGAGGAGGCGGCGTTGGACAAGGCGATCGAGGACTTCGCGATCCGCGCGCCGGACCGCGAGATGCCGGTCGGCAACCTGTCTGGTGGCAACCAGCAAAAACTGCTTTTGGCCAAGACGTTGCTGAGCGATCCTCAGGTCATTCTGATCGACGAGCCGACGCGCGGCATCGACATCGGCACCAAGCAGCAGATCTACACGCTTATCTCTGAACTGGCCGCCGCAGGGCATGCGATCATCGTGATCTCTTCGGAGATGCCCGAACTGATCGGCCTCGCCTCGCGAGTGCTGGTGATGCACGCCGGACGCATCGTCGGCGGGCTCGAGGGAGACGAGGTGAACGAGGGGGCCATCGTCCGTCTGGCGATGGGCCTTGGGGAGAGCAACGGAGAGGCGGCTGCATGACCATGGCCACGACACAGAAAACCACAGCGGGCCGGGGCCGCGGGATCAACCTTCAGGTGATCGGCCCGATCCTCGCCCTGATCGCGCTCGTGCTGATCGGCATGGCGCTGAATTCGAACTTCCTGAGCTATGCCAACATCACCAACGTGCTGGCGCGCTCGGCTTTCATCGGCATCATCGCGGTGGGCATGACCTTCGTCATCACCGCCGGGGGGCTCGACCTGTCGGTCGGATCGATGGCCGCCTTCGTCGCCGGACTGATGATCCTGACGATGAACGGGCTGACCGAAAGCATGGGGGTGACGCTGCCGGTGATCTTGGCTGGCGTCGCGCTGGCGCTGGTCGCCGGACTGGTGGCCGGGTTCATCAACGGCATCCTGATCACCCGCGTCGGGATCGAGGCGTTCATCGTCACGCTCGGGACCATGGGCATCTATCGCTCGTTGATCACCTGGCTGGCCGATGGTGGCACGCTGAGCCTCGGCTTCGAGATGCGCGAGCTTTACCGTCCGGTCTACTATGGCGGCATCGCCGGGATCAGCTGGCCGATCATCGCATTCGTGGTGGTCGCGGTGCTGGGCGAGATCGTCATGCGCCACACCGCCTTTGGCCGCCATTGCGCCGCCATCGGCTCGAACGAGAAGGTCGCACGCTACTCGTCGATCTCGGTGCTGAAGGTGCGGCTGGCGACCTATGCGCTGCTTGGCCTGCTGGTCGGTTTCGCGGTGGTGATGTACGTGCCGCGCCTCGGTTCGGCTTCGGCCTCGACCGGCCTTTTGTGGGAGCTTGAGGCGATTGCCGCGGTGATCATCGGCGGCACGCTGCTCAAGGGCGGCTTCGGTCGGGTCTGGGGCACCGTCGTCGGCGTGCTGATCCTCAGCCTGATCGGCAACATTCTCAATCTCACCGATTTCGTGAGCCCCTACCTCAACGGAGCCATTCAGGGGGCCGTGATCATCCTTGCCGTGGTGCTGCAGCGCAAGGGAGGTTCCGAGCGCTGAGCCACCACCGGCATCCATGTCGTCTTTCTTTGGGAGGAACTACCAGATGACGAAATTCCTGATCGCAACCACCGCGCTCGTCGGCGCCCTTGCGGGAACCGCGCAGGCCGAGACCATTGGCGTCTCGATCCCGGCGGCGACCCATGGCTGGGCCGGCGCGCTGAACTACCACGCCGAGCGCACCATCGAGCGGCTGGAAGAGGTCTACCCCGACCATGACTTCGTGCTGGCCACCACGCCGGACTCGGCGACGCAGGTTTCCGACCTCGAAGACATGGTGGCCACGCGCGGCATCGATGCGCTGGTCGTGCTGCCCTTCGAGTCCGAGCCGCTGACCGGTCCGATCCAGCGCATCGCCGAAAGCGGCACCTGGGTCACCGTGGTCGACCGCGGGCTGGCTGTGGAGGGCATCGAGACGCTCTATGTCGCCGGTGACAACGACAGCTTTGGCCGCACCGCCGGCGAGTATTTCGCCGAAACGCTCGACGAGGGCGCCAAGGTTGTGGCGATGCGCGGCATTCCCTCGACCGTCGACAACGAGCGGGTGGCGGGCTTTGAGGCTGCGATCGACGGCTCGGGCATCGAGGTGCTGGCGATGGATCACGGCAACTGGAACCGCGACACCGCCTTCACGCTGATGCAGGACTGGCTGTCGCGCTTCCCCGAGATCGACGCGGTCTGGGCCGCCGACGACGACATGGCCGTGGGCGCGCTGGCGGCGATCGAACAGGCCGGGCGCAGCGGCGAGATGTTCGTCGTGGGTGGTGCGGGCATGAAAGAGATGGTCGACCGCATCCGCAACGGCGATGAAGCGGTGCCGGTGAACGTGACCTATCCGCCTGCGATGATCTCCACCGCGATCGAGATGACCGCGGTCGGCGTGACCGGCGCGGCGCCGATGAGCGGCGAGTTCATCATCGCGTCCGAGCTGATCACGCCGGAAAACGCGGATGACTTCTATTTCGAAGACAGCCCCTACTGATCGAAACTCTTGGCGCGCGGCAATTGCCGCGCGCCTTTAGCATCGCGCAAGCGCCCCTTCAGGCCCCGCCGCTCGGCTTCTCTTGTGCGGGCGCTGAGCGGGACAGGCCCCGACACATCACATGAAACCGGTACTCAGCCCATTGGGTACCCGCCACGTCTTGTGCAGATCCGGCACGCAAGAGGCTTGCCTCACGCGCCGCGGACGTGGGCCAAGAAGAGCGCGTTTCGCCCCGCGCGCATGGCAGAGCGCCGGTCCGAAGGTTCGAACCGGCGCTTCAGGCCCGGGTAAGGGGCGCCCGCCAAGCGGCTCAGATCACAGCCCGCCGAAGTGGAAGGCCTTGGTTTCGAGGTATTCCTCGATGCCTTCCTGCGCACCTTCGCGCCCGAGACCCGAGGCTTTCACGCCGCCGAAGGGGGCTTCGGCGTGGCTCACCGCGCCAGTGTTGAGCCCCACCAGCCCCGCCTCCAGCGCCTCGCCGAAGCGGAAAGCGCGCGCCATGTCGGTGGTGTAGAAATAGGCAGCCAGCCCGAAGGGCGTGCCGTTGGCCATCTCCAACGCCTCTTCTTCGGTCTCGAACTTGAAGATCGGGGCGACCGGGCCGAAGGTTTCCTCGCTCGCCAGCTGCATCTCCGGCGTCGCGCCGGTCAGGACCACCGGATCGGCGAACTGTTCGGGCAGATCGCGCGGTGCGGTGGCGCGGGCGGCGCCTTTGGACAGCGCGTCTGCGACGTGGGCGCTGATCTTGGTGATCGCGGCGGCGTTGATCATCGGGCCGATCATCGCCCCCTCTTCAGTGCCCGGCGCCACCTTCAGCGCGTCGACCTTTGCCGCCAGCGCCGCGACGAAACGGTCGTGAATGCCGGACTGCACGAGGATGCGGTTGGCGCAGACGCAGGTCTGCCCGCCGTTGCGGAACTTGCTGGCCATGGCGCCTTCGACCGCCGCATCAAGATCGGCATCGTCGAAGACGATGAAGGGCGCGTTGCCGCCCAGTTCCAGCGACATCTTCTTCAGCGTCGGCGCGCATTGCTCGGCGAGCAGTGCACCCACGCGGGTCGAGCCGGTGAAGCTGAGCTTGCGCACCACCGGCGAGGCGGTGAGCGTCGCACCGATCTCCTCGGGGCGGCCGGTGAGCACGTTCAGCACGCCCTTCGGAATGCCCGCCCGCTCGGCCAGAACGCAGAGCGCCAGCGCCGAATAGGGGGTGAAGTCCGAGGGTTTGATCACCATGGTGCAGCCCGCCGCGAGGCCGGGCGCGACCTTGCGGGTGATCATCGCGTTGGGGAAGTTCCACGGCGTGATGATCGCGCAGACCCCCACCGGCTCTTTCATCGCAAAGATCTTCTTGCCGGGTACCGGCGAGGGAATGATGTGGCCGTTGATCCGCCGCGCTTCCTCGGCAAACCAGCGCATGAAGGAGGCACCGTAGATGATCTCGCCCTTGGCTTCGGCCAGCGGCTTGCCCTGCTCGGCGGTGAGGATCAGTGCCAGATCGTCGGCGTGCGCGAGCATCAGGTCATACCATGCCATCAGCAGATCAGCGCGCTCGGCGTGGGTCTTCTTCTTCCATGCGGTCATCGCCTGCTCGGCAGCAGAGATGGCTTGGGTGGTCTCGGCGGCAGTGCAATCGGGCATATGGCCGAGGGTGCCGCCGGTGGCCGGGTTGGAGACCTCCATGTCGGCCCGGTCGATCCACTGCCCGTCGATCAGCGCGGCCTCGCGGAAGAGGTCGGGATCGCTCAGGCTTTCGCGGATGTCGGCGGCGAATGCAGCGTGCAGGGTCATATCAGGCCTCCAGAGCGGCGATGACGGCCGCGGTGATCTCGTCGGTGGTGTTCAGGCCGGGGCGGATGCCGATGCCCTTGGCCGTGGCCGCCTCGATGGCGCCTAGAACGGCGGCAGAGGCCTCGGTCTCGCCCAGATGCTCGAGCATCTGCGCGCCGGACCAGATGGCGGCGATCGGGTTGGCGATGTTCTTGCCCGCGATATCCGGCGCCGAGCCATGCACCGGCTCGAACATCGACGGCGCGCTGCGGTCGGGGTTGATGTTCGCCGAGGCTGCAAAGCCCAGCCCGCCTTGAATGGCGGCGCCGAGGTCCGTCAGAATGTCGCCGAAGAGGTTCGAGGCGACCACCACATCAAGATCCTGCGGTGCCATCACCATCTTGGCGGCCATCGCGTCGATGTGCATGTGGCTGACGGTGACATCGGGGTATTCGGCGGCCAGCTCGCGGGTGACCTCGTCCCAGAACACCATCGAGTATTTCTGCGCGTTGGATTTGGTCACCGAGGTCAGGTGCTTGCGGCGGCTGCGTGCCTGCTCAAAGCCGAAGCGCAGGATGCGCTCGACCCCGGCGCGCGTGAACACGGAGGTCTCGACCGCAACCTCGTTGTCCTTGCCCTCATGGACGCGGCCACCGGCACCGGAGTATTCGCCTTCGGTGTTCTCGCGGATGCACAGAATGTCGAAGCCTTCGGCCTTCAGCGGCCCCTCGACGCCCGAAAGCAGCCGGTGCGGGCGGATATTGGCGTATTGGTTGAACGCCTTGCGGATCGGCAGCAGCAGCCCGTGCAGCGACACCGAGTCCGGCACCGTGGCCGGCCAACCGACCGCACCGAGGTAGATGGCGTCGAACCCGCGCAGCGTCTCGATCCCGTCCTCGGGCATCATGCTGCCGTGTTCGACGTAGTATTCGCACGACCAGGGGAAGCTTTCGGTCTCGAGGCCGAAGCCGAATGTCTTTCCGGCGGCCGTCAGCACGCGCATCGTGGCATCGGTCACGTCGACGCCAATCCCGTCTCCGGGGATCAGGGCGATCTTGTGGCTGGTCATTTCGGTCTCCTCGACGTTTGTAGCGTTGCTTCAGATATTGCCTGCACGGCGCGGAAAAAGCTGCCGAAAGCGCCAGAGACGCAGCACATTCCACTCCTGCCCTCGTCCCGGCAGGCAGAAGATTTCGCGGCGCTCTGTGGTATAGGCAAAGCGTGGTGAAGCCCCGTTTCGTTTGAACCGGGCAGGTTTGCACAATTTGGCGGGTCTTTGCGGCACCCGGTGATTGCGCAAGAGCGGCGCGGCAAATATGGACAAGCGCGCACATTTCAGGTGGTATACGCCCCACCTGTCAGACGTTGCGGCGATAAGAGGGGACAAGCCCCGGGGCCTAAGGGAATTCACCATGAGCGGCAGTTACAAGCTCGATCGGATCGACCTCAAGATCCTTTCCGAACTCCAGCGCAACGGGCGCACGACGAATGTCGAGTTGGCCGATCTGGTGAACTTGTCGCCATCGCCCTGCCTGATGCGGGTGAAAAAACTGCAGCAGGCGGGATATATCACCGGCTACAGCGCGCAGATCGACCTGGCCAAACTGGGCGACACGCTGACCGTGTTCACCGAGTTCACCCTGAAGAACCACCGCCAGATCGACTTCGCGCGCTTTCAAGAAGCGCTCGAGAAGGTCGACAGCTGCGTCGAATGTCATCTTGTGTCGGGCGGCTACGACTATCTTGCGAAGTTCATCACCGCCTCGATCTCGGATTACCAGACGATCATCGAGGGGCTGATCGATCGCGAGGTCGGTGTCGACAAATACTTCAGCTTCGTGGTGATGAAGACGCCGTTTTCAAAAACACAAATCCCCCTCACACGCCTGTTCGAAGACAAGGTGTGAGGGGGCACGCGCCACGCTGGTTCCGGGGAGCGCGGGGCGCCGCCGGGGACCGGCGCCTTCAGCGCAGCGCGAATTGTGCGACCAGGTCCGGATCCTGCTCCAGCGACGACAGCCAGCCGGTGTCGAGCTGCGGGATCGAAGAGATCAGCAGCTTCGAGTAGGGGTGCTGGGCCAGCCGCGACATGTCGGCTGCGGGCAGCGCCTCGACGATCTCGCCTTTGTACATGACCAGCACGTCGTCGCAGATCGCCTCGACGGTCGACAGGTCGTGGCTGATGAACATGTAGCTCAGGTCAAGCTCGCTCTGCAATTCCTTCAGCAGGTCGATGATCGCGGCGGCCACCACGGTGTCGAGCGCCGAGGTGATCTCGTCGCAGAGGATCAGTTCGGGCTCGGCGGCGAGGGCGCGGGCGAAGTTCACCCGCTGTTTCTGCCCGCCTGACAGCTCGCCCGGCAGACGGTGGCGCAGGTTGGCCGGCAGGTGCACCATGTCGAGCAGTTCGATCACTCTGCGCTCGCGCGCGGCCCCCTTGAGCCCGTGGTAGAAGGTCAGCGGTCGGGCGAGGATCGCACCCACGGAATGCGCCGGGTTGAGCGCGGTGTCGGCCAGCTGGAAAACGATCTGCGCGCGGCGCAGCTCGTCCTTCGACCGCGCCTTGAGGCCGGGGCGCATCTCGTGCCCGTCGATCAGCACGTCGCCCTTGAAAGGCGGCAGAATCCCAGCCACGGCGCGCGCCAGTGTGGATTTGCCCGAGCCGCTTTCGCCGATCACCCCGAGGTTGCGCCCGCGCTCGATCTTGAAGCTGACGTCCTTGAGGATCTTCACCGCTGGCTCGCCGCGGACCATGTCGCCGTAGCCGGCGTGCAGGTGGCTGACCTCGAGGATCGGCGTGTTGTCCTTGCGCGCCTCGGCGGCAGCCTTGGCGACATGGCCGACCGGCTCGAAGGCCGAGAGCAGGTCTTTGGTGTAGGGGTGCTGCGGGGCGTGGAGGATCTGTTCGGTCTCGCCGATCTCCTGCACCTCGCCGCCCTTGAGCACGATCACCCGGTCAGCGACCTGCGCCACCACCGCAAGATCGTGGCTGACGTAGACCCCGGAGATGGCGTTTTGCTGCATCACCGATTTGAAGGCGCGTAGCACCTCGATCTGCGTCGTCACGTCGAGTGCCGTCGTGGGCTCGTCGAAGATCACCAGTTCGGGATCGCCGATCAGCGCCATCGCCGCCGACAGCCGCTGCAGCTGGCCGCCCGACACTTGGTGCGGGTAGCGATCGCCGATGCTGTCGGGGTTGGGAAGGGCCAGCGCGCGGAACAGTTCGACCGCTTTTGTCTCGGCGGCCTCGCGCGGCATCAGCTTGTGGATGGCGGTGATCTCGATCACCTGCTCCATGATCCGCTTGGACGGGTTGAACGCCGCCGCCGCCGATTGCGGCACATAGGCCACCTGCGTACCGCGCAGCGCGGCGCGCTGACGCTCGGTCATGCCGGTGATCTCGGCATCTCCAAGGCGGATCTCGCCGCCGCGGATCGAGCAGCCGGGCCTTGTGTGGGCCATCAGCGACAGCGCGATGGTGGTCTTGCCCGAGCCGCTCTCGCCGATCAGCGCGACGATCTCGCCGGGGGCGATGTCGAAAGAGACGCCCTTGATGATCTCGACGCTGCGGCCGGAGTCGGTGACGGCGCCGATCTTAAGGTTGCGGACGCTGACGCGGGGCTGTGTCTGGGTCATCATTCGCTCCTGTCGCGGATCTTGGTGGGCAGGTTGTCGATGAACAGGTTCACCGAGATGGTCAGCGTGGCGATGGCTACCGATGGGAACAGCACGGCAGGCGCGCCAAAGCTCAGGCCTTCGATGTTCTCGCGCACCAGCGCGCCCCAGTCGGCATTCGGCGGCTGCACGCCGAGGCCGAGGAAGGACAGGCCCGAGAGCACCAGCACGATGAACACGAAGCGCACACCGAGGTCGGCCAGCACCGGGCCGAGAATGTTGGGGAAGATCTCGCGCAGGATGAGATAGGGCGTGCGTTCGCCGCGGGCGCGGGCGACAGTGACAAAATCCATCGTGTTGATGTTGACCGCCAGTGCGCGGGCGAACCGGTAGGCGCCGGGCAGGTAGATCGCCGCGAGGGTCAGCACCAGCACCGGGATCGACGAGCCGACGGCGGCCACGGTGACGAGGCCGAACAGCAGCGAGGGGATGCCGTTGAACGCGTCGAGCAGCCGCGACAGCACCATGTCGAACCAGCCGCCGGCCACCGCGGCGATCATGCCGAGGATCACGCCGCCGGCGCAGGCGATGGTCACCGCCGCCAGCGAGATGCCGACCGTGTAGCGCGCGCCCATCAGGATGCGGCTGAAGATGTCGCGTCCGAGGTAGTCGGTGCCCAGCCAGTACTCCGGGGTCATCGGCCCGAAGTAGTCCCAGTCAACGATCTCGCCCGGCGGGTAGGGCGCCAGCATCGGCCCGAAGATGGCGACGAGTGCCCAAAACAGGATGATCGCCAGGCCGATCTGTCCGGTGAGGTTGAACCGATAGCCCAGCTTGCGCGGGGTCGGCAGCGCGGTGAGCAAGGAAGTGCGTGTCGTCATCAGCGAAGCCTCGGGTTGGAAAGGATGGCGACCATGACGGCGAGGGTGATCAGCGACAGGTAGCTGACGCAGAAGATCATCGCGCAGGACTGGATCAGCGGCAGGTCGCGGGTCGAGACCGCGTCGACCATGAGCTTGGCCACCCCGGGGTAGTTGAAGATCGTCTCGACGATGATCACCCCGCCCACGAGGTACGACAGCGACAGCGCCACGGCGTTGGCGATCGGGCCGAGCGCGTTGGGCAGGGCGTGGCGCAGCACCATGCGCGACCGCGATGCGCCCTTGAGCAGAGCCATCTCGACATAGGGGGTGTTGATCGTCTCGATCACCGCGGCGCGGGTCATGCGGATCATCTGCGCGCAGACCACGAACGACAGGGTGATCACCGGCATGGCATAGGCGCGCAGCATCGCCCAGAAGCCCTCGGCATCGGCGCCGAAGCTGAGCGCCGGCAGCCAGTCGAGCCAGACCGCGAAGATCAGCACGGCCAGCGTGGCGACCATGAACTCGGGCACCGAGATCACCGAGATCGTCAGCACCGACACCGCGCGGTCGAACAGCGAGCCGCGCCACATGGCGGCAGAGATCCCCAGCGCCAGCGCCACGGGCACCGACACCAGCGTGACGATGCCGGCCAGTTGCAGCGAGTTGGCCAGACGCCCGGAGATCAGCTCGGCGACCGACATGTTGTTGACGTAAGAGGTACCCAGATCGCCGCCGGCAAGTCCGAAGAGCCAGCCCAGAAAGCGGCTCAGCGCCGGCTGATCAAGCCCCATGGACTCGCGCAGGGCGGCCACCGCCTCGGGGGTCGCGGCCTGTCCGAGCAGCACCTCGGCCACGTCGCCGGGCAGAAGTTCGGTGGCGAAGAAGACGGCGAAGGAGACGATGATCAGGGTCAGAAAGGCGATACCGAGCCTTTGCAGGACCAGGAACCAGGGCTTGAGCGCGTGTCGCAAGTTCGCACCTCGGAGTTGGCGAGAGGGGAAGGGGCCGGCGCGCGGTGGGCGCGCCGACCGGTGGCCTTGGCTGGGATCAGCTCAGCCAGACGTGCTCGGCGAAGGCAAAGCCCATGAGGCCGCCAAGCGGGCTCGGTTTGATGCCGTTCACCTTTGCGGACATGCCGTCGACGTTCGAGATATAGGCCGGGATAATGGTGCCCGCCTCGTTCGAGATCATCTCTTGCATGGTCCAGTACATCTCGGTGCGCTTGGCCTCGTCGAGCTCGCCGCGCGCTTCGACCATCAGGTTGTCGAAGGTCTCCGAGCTGTAGTGGCTCTCGTTCCACTTGGCGTCCGAGCCGTAGAGCAGCGAGAACAGGATGTCCGGCGTCGGGCGCGGGTTGATGTGACCGAAGTGGATCGGCGCTTTCAGCCAGTAGTTCGACCAGTAGCCATCGGCGGGCACACGCTCCACCGCGAGGTTCATGCCGATATCACGACCTGCCTGCTGCATGACGGTGGCGAAATCCACCGAGCTTGCCGCGGCATCCGAGCAGACCATCGGGATCTCGGTGCCCAGAAGACCGGCCTTTTCGAAGTGGAACTTGGCCTTTTCCGGATCGAAGGCGCGCGGCGCCAGCTCGGTGTTGTAGTAGCGGTTGGCGGGCGAGACGGGCTGGTCGTTGCCGATCTCTGCCATGCCGCGCAGCACCGATTTCTGGATCAGTTCGCGGTTGATGAGATGCTTCATGCCCTCGACGAAGTCGGCGTTCTGGCCGGGCTCCATGTCGAGACGCATGTTCAGGTTGGTGTAGTTGCCGGCGGTGGTGATCGAGGTCTTGATCGCGTCCTGACCTTCGAGCATCCGCAGCGAGCGCGGGTTGACGTTGGCGGCGATCTGGATGTCGCCGGACATCAGCGCGTTCACCCGTGCCGAGTTGTCGGCGATGGCGAAGAACTCGAAGCTGTCGAGGTAGGGGCCCTCGGCCTTGAAGTAGTTGGGGTTCTTCACGCCGACCGAGCGCACGCCGGGTTCGAAGGTCTCGCAGATGAAGGCACCGGTGCCGTTGGCGGTGCTAAAGTCGGTGGTGCCCTCGGCGATGATCATGAAGTGATGCAGCGCAAGGATCGTCGGCAGGTCAGCGTTGGGCGCCGACAGCACGATGCGCACGGTCAGATCGTCGGTCTTCGAGATCTCGGTCATCTGGCTGGCGATGGCGTTGACCTTGGAGCCGATGGCCGGGTCAAGGTGACGCTTCAGCGAGTAGACCACGTCATCGGCGCTCAGGGTCTTGCCGTCGTGGAAGGTGACGCCGGACTTGAGCTTGATCTCCCAGGTCTGCGCGTCGTCGGACGAGACGCTATCGGCCAGTTCCATCTGCACCGTACCCGCCTCATCAAGCACGGTGAGGCGGTTGTAGAAGGCGCAGATGCGGGCGTAGTCGGTCGACAGCGAGGCGAGCGCCGGGTCAAGCGTGTCGGCGGTCGAGGCGGACCAGCCGGCGGCACGCAGCGAGCCGCCGCTCTGCGGCGTCTGGGCCACTGCAGCACCGGCCTTCAGCAGCAGCGAGCCGCCAGCCGCGGCGCCAACGCCCGAGGCCATGAGCATCTTGAGAAGCTCGCGGCGCGACGCGCCGCGGCGGATCATGTTCTCGACGCGCGCGTCGTCGCGGCCGGTCCAGTTCGTCGGTGTCTTGGTCATGGGTCAGCTCCCTGATGGTGAAAGGCGGGCCGCACGGGTCTTTATGCCCGTTTGGCCCGGATGGATCACGCGTCGAATGCGGCGTCGGCGGCCTCGGCCAGTTCGATCAGCGCGTGAAAGTGATAATCGGGCTCGGTGTATTCCTTCGGCTCGATGGTGCCGCCATAGCCCTTCTGCGCGTGGCGACGCTGGATCCAGGCGTTGGTCATGCCCAGCTCGCGCGAGATGCCGATGTCGTGGTACTGGCTCTGCGCGGTGTGCAGGATGTCGTCCTTGCTGGCACCGTCCTTCTCGACGAACTCGAAGACTTTCTGAAAGTACATCGGATCGGGCTTTTCGGTGCCCGTGTCGTCGGTGGTGAACCCGGCCCAGAACGGCTGGCCAAGCTTCTCGGCGTATTTGTCGAAGGCCCAGCGGCGGGCATTGGTCATCGCGATCAGCTTGTAGCGCGCCTTCAGGCGCGACATCGCCTCGGCGCTGTCGGGGAAGGGCTTTGCTTCGCCGACCTGTTCGACCATGAACGAGCGGTAGTCCTCGGTGTCGGGCAGGCCGAAGGCGGCGGCGATGCGCGAATAGCAGCGGCCGAGGTCATCGGGGAAGAGGCCCGCGCCCGGCTCGTAGCGGGCGTCGCGGTAGACCGAGAGCGCGGCCTCGCCGTCAAGCTCGATGCCTTCCTTCTCGGCGATCTCGGCCAGCGCGCCCTTGATCGCGCCTTCGAAGTCGATGAGCGTTCCCACCACGTCGAAGGTGACGTAGCCGAAGGCGGTCAGGGGTTTCACTGCGGTCTCAGTCGCCATCTTGGCGGTCCTTTCTTCTACGCGCCGGGTGCGGCGCAGAATATTGTTCTCCGGGTCGCCTTCCGGGTCATTTGGGCCCCGCCGTGCCGCATTTTCTGCGGTTTTCATGCCGGGCGCCCGAGTTTCCCTAGGAAAGCGGCGTTCGAAACTCTCCTCGCAAGGACCAGTCTGGACGGGAAATCTTCGCGTGAAACGCCAAATGGCGCGGGGTTTTCGGCAGAATCTTTCGTATTCGGCGGTCGCGCGGCATATCGCGCGGCATGCTCCGAGGCGGGCTTAATAGCCCACCCGCTGGTCAACGAGGCCCGGAATCTCGATGCCCGCACGGTCGGCGGCAATCACCGCCAGCGCGTGCCGCGCGCCCTCGGCATCTTCGGTGACCGAGCCCACATGCGGCGTCACCACAAGCTGTGGATGCCGCCATGCCCAATGTTCGGCGGGCAGCGGTTCGGGGTCTGTGACATCCAGCATCGCCGCGCCGAGCGTGCCGCTGTCGAGCGCCGCGCGCAGCGCCGTCATGTCGAGCTGCGGGCCGCGTCCGGCGTGCACCAATGCCGCGCCGTGGGGCAGCCGCGCAAAGAGGTCGGCCCCCAGCAGCCCACGGGTGTCGTCGGTCAGCGGCAGCAGGCAGATCAGGATATCGCTCTGCCCAAGAAAGGCGTCGCGCTGCTCCGGGCCGAACATGTCGGCCTCCGGCACCGGGCGGCCCGAACGGCTGTAGCCGGAAACGGCAAAACCCAGTCCTGCCAGCGTGCCCGCCACCTGCCGACCGATGCGGCCCATGCCAAGAATGCCAACGCGAGCGGTCGCGGCGGGGCGGGTGACGTGACTTTGCCAGCGGCCCTCGCGCGCCTGCTGCAGATAGCGCGGCATCTCCCGGTGCAGCATCAGCGTGGCCATCACCACCCAGTCGCGCACCATGTCGGTGATGCCGGGCAGAACGGTCCGCGCCAATGCCACGCCCTGCGGCAGCGGCGGCATCTGATCGACCCCGGCACCGACGCTCAGCACCACCCGCAGATTCGGATAGCGCCCGAGGTCCGCGGGCGGCTGCCAGCAGGCCAGATGCGTGATGGCCGCGGCGTCCTGCACCGCGGCCTCACCAAGCACGATCTCTTCGCCCGCCGCGTCGAAGACCTGTTTCCAGGCCTCCGCGCGCCGCGGTTCGGCGAGAAGCAGCAGGCTCATCCGGCCATCGCCGCGCGGACCTCCGGGTCCTCGAGCGTGAGGTCCAGCACCGCTTTGGTGCGCGCCACGATGGCGTCGATGTCCTCGTCGGTGCAGCACAGCGGCGGCGCATAGCCGAAGATGCCCTGCGGGAAAGACCGCACCACCAGCCCCTGCTCCCAGGCGCGGTCGAACAGCCGCGTCGCAGGCTGCACAGCGGCGGGCAGCGGGGTCTTCTTGTCCTTGTCGACCACCAGTTCGAGCGCCGCGAGCATGCCGCGGCCGCGCACGTCGCCGACCAGCGGGTGATCGGCGAGCCCCTGCAGACCCTGCATCAGCCGCGCGCCGGCTTTGACGCCGTTTTCCAGCAGCCCGCCCTCGTAGAGCTTCAGCACCTCCAGCGCCACGGCCGCCGAGACCGGGTGCGCCGAATAGGTGAAGCCGTGACCCACGGCCTTGGCTCCTGCGCCCTCGGCGATGGTCTCGTAGACGTGGTCGCGCATCATCACGGCGCCCATCGGCACATAGCCCGAGGTCAGACCTTTCGCGGTGGTCAGCAAGTCGGGCACGATGCCCTCTTCTTCAGAGGCAAACAGCGGCCCGGTGCGGCCGAAGGCGGTGATCACCTCGTCAGCGACAAACAGCACGCCATAGCTTGCGCAGACATCGCGGATCGCCTTGATCCAGCCCTTGGGCGGCACCAGCACACCACCCGAGCCCTGGATCGGCTCCGCGTAGAAGGCGGCGACGCGCTCGGGGCCGATGGCTTCGATCTTTGCCTTCAGTTCGGCGACCGAGGCATCGATGATCGCCTGCGGATCGTCGCCCAGCGGGTTGCGATAGACGTAGTGCGACGAGATCTTGTGCTGCCAGTCATAGGGCAGGCCGAAGCCCTCGTGGAAGCCGGGCAGGGCGGTGAGACCGGCGCCGACGGTGGTCGAGCCGTGGTAGCCCTGTGCGATCGAGATGAACTGGTCGCGCTGCGGCTGGCCCTTGGCGTGCCAGTAGTAGCGGATGAAGCGCACCGAGCTGTCGACCGCATCCGAGCCGCCGAGCGAGAAATAGACGTGGTTGAGGTCGCCGGGGCTGCGCTCGGCGAGTTCCGACGCCAGCCGGATGGGCGCCTCGGCGCCAAGGTCGAAATACCCGGTGGCATAGGGAAGCTCGCGCATCTGCTTGGCCGCGGCCTCGACCACGCTTTCGTGGCCGTAGCCGGCGTTGACGCACCACAGGCCGGCGAAGCCGTCGATCAGTTCGCGGCCCTCGGCGTCGGTGACGCGGGCGCCACTGGCCGATTGCAGGATGCGCACGCCGCGCTCTTCGTGGCCCTTGAACGACGAGACCGGGTGAACGAGGTGCCGGCGGTCCAGCTCGACGAGAGAATTGGTCAGCATGATGCTCTCCAGAAGGATGTGCCGCCTCGGTCGGTCATGGCGCGAACGCGGGCCGGTCGGGGCGTTTGGGTGAAAATCGGGATCAGGATAGGGCGCTGCGGCGGTGGCGTGATGCCGATGGGCACCAGCCGCGCGGCAGCTTCGTGTTCAATCGGCGCGCGCCACCGAATTTCCTGCCGCGCGCCGCAAAGGCCCTCAGGACGCGATGATGAAGATCTTGCGCACCGTCTCGAGGGTCTTCCACGTGCCGACGAACCCGGGCTTGAGGATGAAACTGTCGCCGGGGCCGAAGGCATGGGTCTCGCCGCCGTCTTCGCCGATCTCGACGCGGCCCGACAGGATGTGACAGAACTCGAAGGTCTCGCCTTTCTTCGACACAGTCTTGCCCGGCGTCGCTTCCCAGATGCCGGTGCGGATTTTGCCCCATTTGGCGGCTTCGGCCATCGCGGCGTCGAGCTCCCAAGTCTTGTAGGCGGGCGCGCCCTCGATGCGGCGCTCTTCGGGCGCGACATCCTCGCGCGGGGCGAAGTCGGGGGCGGTGGTCACGGGCAGCAGCTTGGCCATCTTGGATCCTTTCGTGGTCTTTGCGGCCACTCTCGGCGAACCATGCCCGCCGTCGGCACCGAAGATCCGCCGCTATCGGCATCCCGTGCCGCCAAGGGTGCGGGAAAAGAAATTTCCTGCTCCGCACCCGGCAAGAGCGGCAGGCGGTTTCGCGACAACCGCGAGAGGATAGGGGAGTTCGAAACAGGGATTCGTCATGAAATATCAGTCCTACTGGCACGACACCGCCCCGGCCTTCGCAAATCCGCAGGCCGGTCCGGTCGCCGGGCGCTTCGACGTGGTCGTCATCGGCGGCGGCTTCACCGGTCTCAACGCGGCGCGCAAGCTGGCGCGCGAGGGCGTTTCGGTGGCGCTGCTGGAGGCCGAGCACGTTGGCGCCGGTGGTTCGGGCCGCAACGGCGGCCATCTGAACAACGGCATCGCGCATGGCTACGCCAGCGCCAAGCAGCATCTCGGGACAGAGCGTGCGCACGCGCTCTACAAGGCCTACGACCGCTCGATCGACATGATCGAGCAGGTGATCGCCGAAGAGGGCATCAACTGCGCCTTCCGCCGCGCGGGCAAGCTGAAGCTGGCGTCGAAACCGTCGCATGTGGCGGGGCTCAAGGCGAATTTCGAGCTGATCAACCGCGAGGTCGATCCCGAGACACGCTGGCTCGACAAGGCCGATCTTGAAGGTGAGATCGGGTCGGACGGCTTTCACGGCGGCATGCTCTATGAAAAGACCGCGATGATGCACATGGGCCGCTATGTCACCGGGCTGGCCGAGGCGGCGCATCGCCATGGCGCAAAGATATGGGAAGGCGCGCCGGTCACCGAGCGCAGCAAGAGCGGCAGCGGTTGGCTGCTGAGCACTCCCAAGGGCCAGTTGACCGCCGAGCGGGTGATCGTGGCGACGGGCGCATATTCGGGCGTCCATGCGGCGCGCGGCAAGCCGTCGCCGTTCCGCTATTTCCGGCGGCGTATCATCTCGGTGGGCTCGTTCATCATCGCCACGCGCCCGCTGACCGAGGCCGAGGTGGCAAAAACCCTACCGGGGAACCGCACCTATGTGACCTCGATGAACATCGGCAACTACATCCGGCTGTCGCCCGACAACCGCATCATCTTCGGCGGTCGGGCGCGGTTCTCGGCGACCTCGGACCAGCGTTCGGACGCCAAGTCAGGCGCGATCCTCAAGAAGAGCTTTGCCGAGATCTTCCCGGGCTTTGCCGATATCGACATCGACTATTGCTGGGGCGGGCTCGTCGGCATGACGCAGGACCGTTATCCGCGGGCCGGAGAGGTTGATGGGATGATCTACGGCATGGGCTATTCCGGTCACGGTGCTCAGATGTCGACGCTGATCGGGCAGGCGCTGGCAGATATGGCGATGGGGCAGACCGATACCAACCCGCTTGAGGGTCTGAGCTGGCCGACGATCCCGATGCACACCGGAACGCCGTGGTTCCTGCCGCTGGTGGGGATGTATTTTGGTCTGAAAGACCGGCTCTCCTGACGCCTCATCGCGACCAATAAGGTGGCGCAGGGGCCCTTCGGGGGGCCCCTGACTTTCGCGCGGCGCCGGCCTCAACCGAGCGAGTGCGAGGCGAGTGCGTAGATGCGGGTGCCGGTCTGGCTGCGACGCGAGTCGCCGATGCGCATCTCGGTCACGGTGTCGACAACCTCGAGCCCGGCCTCTGTCAGAAAGTTCCGAAGAGCGGGGCTGTCGATTTGCGTATCGACGCGGGCGAATCTGCCCTTGCACTGTTGCAGCAGCGGTGCAATGAGCTGGATCGCCGAGGTTTCGTCGGGCGCGAGAACCGGGCCGATCACCGTGCCCTTGCCGAACGGTCGTTTTACGGCAAAGCCGGTGATCTCACCGCCCTGTTCCAGCACCAGCCCGTCCGACACTTTCAGAAGCTGCTCGTAGACCCGGCTGCGGTCGGCCCCGTAGGCGCTGCGATCAAGCGCCACGAGGGCCAAAAGATCGTCTGCGGTCATCGGACGGAGGTGGGCGCCATCGGGCGCGGGCGGGGGCGTGACGGCCTGCACGATACCCTGCTGCTGCGAGATCGTTGCGATCGGGGCGAACCCCGCGGATTCATAGAGCCGGAAGCCCGAGCGGGTCGAGGTGACGCGCAGATCGCGCCCCGCGCAATCCCGCATGACCCGGCGCAACAGTCGGCGCCCGGCGCCCTGCGCCTGAAGCCGCGGGGTCACCACCATCATGCCAAGCATGGCGAAATCGTCGCCCATCGGGAAATACATCGCCGAGGCCAGTGGCCGTCCGATCTCGTCACAGGCGATGTAGCCCTTGCCAAGCGCCAGAAACAGATCGATGTCGCGACCACGATGCGGCCAAAAGACCGTCATGGCGAGCTGGTGCAGCAACTCGCGCTTGGAAAGGTCCGTCGGCTCAATGGTCGCCTTGTAGCTTTCCAGTTGCAGGTGGTCGTCGTCGTCCACCGTCCGCTTTGCCATGAAGGCTTTGTAGCGCTCTTCGCTCCACATGTCCGTGTCTTTCGCTTCGTCTTTGCGTCCTGCGCGCGGCGCTTTGCGCGCGCCTGTCCCGGCGATAGTATCCCGCGATCGGCGAAGCCTTTTCCACCGAATAGTCTCTTCTGCCGGAATTTTATGCCGATCTGTGGGATGCGCCAGAGACGGCGCAGGCAGATCGATCTGGCTTTGTGGCCCATCTGCGGCAAGAGGTGAAGGGCGCCATGACCCGGCCGGTCTGAACCCGTTCACACCGTGGCCAATGTGCCAAACGCGCGCCGTGGCCGAAAGTCGAGAGGCCCAGAGGGCGAAGCGCCGCCTCGCAGGTCATGTTATCGAGGCGACGTGCCAAGGCTCGATCCGCGCGACGTCGATCTCGACGCCGATCCCCGGCGCGTCGCTGGGCCGGATCATTCCGTTCACTGGCCGCGTTTCGGCGGGATTGCGCACGAAATCGACCCAGCCGTCGTGATGGCGAAAATAGGGATAGAGCTCCATCGACATGAAGTTGGGCATGGTGGTGCCGACCTGCAGCGCCGCTTCCGTCATCAGCGGTGAGGCACAGACATGCGGCGCGCACAGCATGCCGAAGGCTTCCGCCATCGCCGCGATCTTGCGCATCTCGGACAGGCCGCCGGTATTGCCGGGGTCGGGCTGGGCGATGCTGATCGCGCGCTGCTCCATCAGCGGGCGGAACCCCTCGCGGGTGTAGTGCCGTTCACCCGCCGCGATCGGCATCGGCACCGAGCGCGCGACATCGGCAAGGCCCGCGGGGTCCGCCGGGTCGACGGGTTCCTCGACGAAGCGGATGTCGAACTCGGCGAACCGGTGGCAAAGCGCAATGACCTCGGCGGCGGTGATCCCGCCCGAAAGGTCGAGCATGATGTCCACGTCCGGCCCGACAGCGTCGCGAACCGCGCGCACCCGCTCCACCGCGAGGTCAGCCGCCGCCCGGTCGATCTGCCGCCTGCTGACGTGCCGCATGTTCTGCCCGACCATCTGCCCGAGCGGATAGAACTTGATCGCTGTGAAGCCGTCCTTCATCGGTCGCTCGACGGCCCGGGCGAAGTCATCCGGGGTCTGCGATGCTTCATACCAGCCGTTCGCGTAACAGGGCAGGTCAGCGATCACCGCGCCGCCCATCAGCTTTTGAATGGGCGCGTCCAGCTGTTTGCCGAGAATGTCCCACATCGCCATCTCGCAGGCGCTGACGCCGGCATGGAAGATCGTGCCGCCGTTCTTGCCCCAGAAGGTGTGGTCGTGGCACCGGGTCAGGAACGCCTCGATGGCGGTGGGATCGGTTCCGATGAGAGACGGCGCGAGGTCGGAAATCATCCCCGCGGCGGCGCTGGCCCCTTTCCCATAGGCAACCCCGGCCTCCCCCCAGCCAATAAGATCGGCGTCGGTGGCGATGCGCACGAGGATGGGATTGAGCTTGCCGCTGCGCCCCTTGAACACGTCAATTTTGGTAATCTTCATCAAGTAAATCCGTTCGAGGCTGTTGACGGCTCATTTCTCGAAGCCAAGGGGCAGAGAGGCAAGATATGGCGAGCGTCCAAAAGGGGGGCTGCGCGCGGCTCGATTAGAGACTGATGCATAAGCGCTCAGAAACTGTTTTTTTAAGCGATCCGAAGCTCATGCGCGCGGCGTTTGTCTCCGCTCAGGGCGCGCCCGTGTCAGCGGCATGGTCTTTGACATGCGTGTCGGTCGCGGCCCCCTTGATCCACTCGAGAAACACCTGCGCGGTCTGCGAAAGGGGGCTGGCGCCAGTGACGAAATACGAGGTTCCGAGGTCGACCTCGGCGTCTGGCCACATGCTGAGCGCGCCCTCGCGCACCGCGCCGCTGGCGATCGAGCGCCAGCCCAGCATCACGCCGCGCCCATCCAGCACCGCCTGCGCTGCCTGCACGTAGTTGTTGAAGGTCTGGCCCGAGAGCCGGCCTCGCTCGATGCGGCGCGCTTTGAGGTAGTCTTCCCAGCCCGCCCAGTGCTGGTTGTGCGGGCTGCGCACGTGGATCAACGGCGCGCGCTGCAGTCCGACGCCCTCGTCCAGAAGTTGCGCGAGCAGCGCCGGCGCGGCCACGGGGCAGACCCGCTCGTCGAAGAGCCTGACCGTCTGCCCCTCGCGCCAGCCGCCGGTGCCGTAGCGGATCGCGATGTCGATGCCCGGCGAGAGATGCGGCAGATCGGTGGCCGGGGCCTGCACGTTGACGGTGATCTCGGGGTGGCGGGCGTAGAAATCCGGAAGCCGCGGCATCAGCCAGTAGGTCGCCATCCCCAGCGTGCAGGACACGGTGACCTGACTGTCGCCCTGACCGCTGAGCGCGCGGATGTCTTCAAGCGCGGCCGCGATCTGCCCCAGCCCGTCGCGCACCGCGCGGGCCAGCAGGTCTCCGGCCTCGGTCAACTGGGCCGGGCGGGTCGCGCGGTCGACCAACGGCGCGCCCACATGGTCCTCAAGCGCCTTCAGCGCCTGGCTCACCGCGGGCTGCGTGACATTGAGCCGCGCGGCGGCCATCTGCATCGAGCCGTTGCGCGCGACCGCCTCGAAGGTGGTCAGCAGGCGGAGTGGGGGCAGGCGGTCCATATCATAACCAGTTGCTTAACTTAGCATCACGCTAATCGGCCTGTTCGGAAATGGGAAGCCGTGAGATGGTTTTGCCATAACCTCCCAAGCCCACATCCAACGCATTGGTATATAACATGAATGTAATGACCTCCCCGGTCGCGGCGCCGGTCCTGAAGGACAAAGGCCTCGAGATTGTGCTCTCTGACGGTGCCAGCCATTACTTTAACTACTACTGGCTGCGCGACAATTGCCCCAGCTCGTTCAACGCCGACACGCGCGAGCGCAGCTTCGACATTTTCCACCTTGAGGCCGCGCCCCGCGCCGAGACCGCCGAGGTGGTTGGCAATGCGCTTAAGCTCACATGGGCCGACGAAGAGCACGTCACCCGCTTTCCGCTGAGTTGGCTCGAAGACTACCGCGGGGCGACGCCGCGCCATGACCCCTCTGACCTGCCGCGCCGGGCGTGGTACGGCGATCACTACCCGCAGGTGCCGCGGTTCAGCCAGCCCGAGCTTGTCGCCGACCCGGCGGTGCGCGCAAAATGGATCGAGGCGATGCTGGTCGAAGGCTTCACCATCGTCACCGACATGCCCGACAGCGATGCCGCACTGACCGAGACCGCCAGCCTGATCGGGCAGGTGCGCCCGACGTTCTTTGGCGATTACTTCGATGTGAAAACCCACATCAACCCGACCAACACCGCCTATACCGCTGCCGCGCTGGAGCTGCACACCGACACCCCCGCCGAAGAGCACGCGCCGGGCGTTCAGTTCCTGCACTGCCGGGCCAACACGGTGCAGGGCGGCGGCAGCCTTTATTCCGACGGTGTGGCGGTGGCCAACGACTTCCGGGCGCGCGATCCCGAAGGCTTCAAGCTGCTGTCGGAGGTGCCGGTGCCCTTTTACTGCGAGCATGACAGCTACGACATGCGCTCGCGGCAGACCGTGATCGAGCTTGACCAGCACGGCGAGGTCTCGGGCCTGACGATTAGCCAGCACATGCTTGATTTCATCGACCTCGATCAGGCGCTGCTCGACGACTATTATCCGGCCTTCTGCCGCTTTGGTCGGATGCTGCAGGAAGAAAAGTACATGATGCAGTTCGTGATGAAGGCGGGCGAGTGCATGGTGTTCGACAACCACCGCATCGTGCATGGCCGCGCCGCCTATTCGGCCACCAGCGGCGATCGTTATCTGCGCGGCTGCTACACCGACCGTGCCGAGATGCGCTCGACCTATCGCGCGCTGGTCAGCGAGGGGCGGTTCAAGGCATGAGCAGCGTCCCCCTGCACACCCTGACGGAGAACGCCGAAGACCCTGCCGCGCTGCGGCAGGACCTCGCCGCGGCCTTCCGCATCTGCCACCAGATGGGCTGGAGCGAGTCCGTCGGCAATCACTTCAGCGCCGCCGTCTCGGAGGATGGCGCGCGCTTCTTGCTCAATCCGTGCTGGCAGCACTTCGCGACGATCCGGCCCGAGGATCTACTGCTGCTCGACAGCAGCGATGAGACGGTTCTGGAGGGCCCAAATGCGCCCGACGCGTCGGCATGGTGCGTACACGGCACACTGCATCGCAAGAAGCCCGAGGCGAAGGTGATCCTGCATTGCCACGCGCCCTATGCTACGGCGCTGTCTTGCCTTGCCGATCCCACCATCGTGCCGATCGACAACAACACCGCGCGGTTCTACGGGCGCACCGCCTATGATCGCGACTTCGGCGGCATCGCCGATGCCGAGGAAGAGGGCGAGCGGCTGGCGGACTCGCTGGGCGACAAATCGGTGCTGGTGATGGGCAACCATGGCGTCACCGTGGTCGGCGAGACCGTGGCCGAGGCCTATGAGGACCTCTACTTCTTCGAGAAGGCGGCGCAGACGCTGATCCTCGCACGGTCGACCGGCGCACCGCTGTCGGTGCTTTCTGACGCGGTGGCGCAGAACACCGCCGACGGCTGGCGCGCCTATCGAGGCATGGCAGAGCGGCACTTTGCGTTCCTGAAATCGCAGGTGCCCACGCTTTAAGAACTCCGGGGCGAGGCCCGTTCACCTGCTTCGCCCCGTGCAGGGGGCTCGCCCCCGGGGCGGCGCTGCGCTAAGCAGCGGCAGTCCAAAGCAGACGAGGCCCCCCATCAAACGCTTCCCATCCATTCAGGCGCTGCGCGCGATTGAAAGTGTGGCCCGCAACGGCGCGCTCTGGCGCGCTGCCGCCGAGCTTAACGTGACCCGCAGCGCTATCAGCCACCAGCTGCGCATGCTCGAAGCCGATCTTGGCTTCAAGATCCTCGAACGCACCGGCAACCGCACCGAGATCACGCCGCGCGCCCGGGCCTACGCCGAAGATGTGCGCCGGGCGCTGAGCATGATCGCCACCTCGACGGCGCGCGTCTCGCAGCATGGGCTGACCGGGCGCCTGACGGTCAGCGCGCCACCGGGCTTCGCCTCGGCATGGCTGTGCCTGCACATCGGGGATTTTCTGGCCGAGAACCCCGAGGTGGTGCTCAACGTGGTGAGCACCCATAACCTTGCCGACACCAACAACCCCGAGGTCGACACGTTCATCACCTTCGGGCACGAACCTCGCGCCCACTTGGTGGTCGAGCCGCTGCTGTCGGTGGAATTCACCCCGCTGTGCAGCCCGGCCTATCTGAGCCAGTTCAAGAACTTCAACGACCTCGGCATTCTCAAGGCGGCAACGCTGCTGCACATGAGCGATTTCACCGATTGGGAGGATTGGATGCAGCTGTCCGGCCTGCCGCCGGAGAACGCGCATCGCGGTATCTGCTACTCGGATATGAACATCGTCCATACCGCCGTTCTGGCAGGCGAAGGAATCGCGATCGGCGACACCGTGCTGTGGCGAAAGGAGTTGCGAGAGGGCAAGCTGATGCGCCCGTTCGCCCCCTCGCTTCACGCCGACACGGGTTATTTTCTTTGCACGCCGGAGGAAAACCTCGGAAATCCGATCGTCATTGAGTTTCATAACTGGTTGAAAAGCCGAATTGAAATGAGCCGCTTTCACCCGAAGCACGATGCGTGACAAATAGAATTTGTCGAGCGCCCCAATAAGTTTCATTTGCGCTCACTGCAGGCCTCCGGCACGTTCGCCGCACAACGGACAAGAACGAAAAAAGCGAGGCGATTGTGGTGAACACAACGCAGATCGAAGCCTGTTCGGTCGGAAAAAAGTTTGGTAAATTCAGCGCGTTGAGCGACGTCTCCCTTGGAGTTGCCGAAGGCGAATTCCTCTCTCTTCTGGGTCCTTCGGGCTCGGGTAAAACCACATTCCTGACACTGCTCGGCGGCTATGAGGCACCCACCTCGGGTCGGCTTATGCTCGACGGGGAGGACATGACCGATTGGCCGGCAAAACAGCGCGGCTTTGGCATGGTCTTTCAGGGCTACGCGCTCTTCCCGCACCTGACGGTGGCCGAGAACATCGCCTTCCCGCTGAAGGTGCAGAAGCGGTCCAAGGCGCAGATCGCGGATCGCGTGGCGCAGATGATCGATATGGTCGGCCTCTCCGGGCATGAAACCAAGAAGCCCCGCGCGCTCTCTGGTGGCCAGCAGCAGCGCGTTGCGCTGGCCCGTGCGTTGGCCTACGAGCCTAAGGTGCTGCTGCTCGACGAGCCCTTCTCGGCGCTCGACAAGAACCTGCGCGGACAGATGCAGGAAGAACTGCGCCGCCTGCACCGCGAGCTGGGCACCACCTTCGTCTTCGTCACCCACGATCAGGAAGAGGCGCTGGCGCTGTCGTCGCGCATCGCCATCTTCAACCACGGCGAGTTGCAACAGCTTGGCACACCGGACGAAGTTTACGAACGGCCCGCCAACCGCTTTACCGCAGAGTTCCTTGGCGACATCAACATCCTCAGCCTCGACGGTGCCACCGGGGTTGCCGGAACGCCGATCCAGTTGCCGCACAATGCCGCGGGCTTCGGTCATCTGGCGGTGCGCCCCGAGCACATGCGCCTCGCTGCTGACGGCGATGCGAACCAGCTGCCGGTGCGTCTGCGCGACCGGGTTTATCTCGGCTCGAAGTCCCGCCTGCTGCTGCAAACGCAGGGCGGCGAGGAACTGATGCTCTACCTCGACAATGGCGCCGGCCCCGCAGCGCCACAGCCGGGTGCAGAGGTCCGTGTCGCCTGGGACGTGAACGACAGCTTCGCCGTCTGACACCCCTCCAGAATGCCCCGCCCTGAGATCCGGTGCGCCATGCGCGCCGGGGCGGGGAAGCTGTGTCGTCATGACACCCTCCTCCCATCAAGAAACGAAACGACAGGTGAGAACATGAACAGCCACTTCCAGAACGATTGCGTCGAAATCCTCAAAGAGCGTCAGGCCAAAGGCCAGATCTCGCGCCGCCAGATGCTGCAGGGCTTTGGCGCGCTGATGGGCACCACGGCGCTCGGCCTCGCGGGCAATGGCGCGCAGGCGCAAGAGGGCCGTCTGGTCTTTGTCAACTGGGGCGGCGATGCGCTTGACGCCATGGACGAAGCCTTCGGCACGCCGTTCACAGAAGAGACCGGCATCCGCGTGCTCTACGATGGCTCCGGCCCGACCGAAGGCGCGATCACCGCGCAGGTGCAGGGCGGCCGCCCGACATGGGACCTCGTGGACGCCGAACCCTTCTCGTCGCAGGCGCTGGGGCGCAAGGACATGATGGAGCCGATCGACTACAGCATCGTCGATCCCGCAAAGCAACGGGAAGGCTTTGGCTGGGAGTATTCCTCGTCCTGCTACTTCTATTCCTACGTCATCGCCTATGACGCCACGCAGTTCGACACGCCGCCGACCTCGCTGGCCGATTTCTTTGACGCCGAGAAGTTCCCGGGCAAGCGCGCCATGTACAAATGGGGCGCGGGCATGTGGGAGGCGGCGCTGCTCGCCGACGGCGTGGCACCGGAAGATCTCTACCCGCTCGACCTCGAGCGCGCGCACAAGAAGATCGAAGGCTTCAAGGAGCACATCGGTGCGTTCTGGGGCGGTGGCGCCGAAAGCCAGTCGCTGCTGCTCAATGGCGACGTGTCGATGGCGCTGATCTGGAACACCCGGGCAAGCCTTCTGCACAAGGACACCGAGGGTGAGATCACCTTCACATGGGACGACGGCATCATCGGGCCGGGCGGCATTGGCGTGCTCAAGGGCAACCCGGGCGGCACCGAGGCGGCAATGCGCTACATCGCGGCCACCCAAGAGCCCGAGCGTCAGGTGGTGCTGTTCCAGATGCTTGGCAACGGCCCGAGCAACCCGGCGGCCGACGCGCTGATCCCCGAGGAAGAGCGTATGTTCAACCCGATGGATCCTGCGAACCTGCCGAATCAAACCGCGCTGAACATGGACTGGTACGAAGAGAACTACAGCACGGCGCTCGACACCTACCTGCAGATCATCTCCGCCTGATCCCGTCCCCCCCCGCCGCCCTGCGACCCGTCGCGGGGCGGCACCAAGGAGCCTCCATGCGCGCCTATATCTTCCTGATATGCCCCGTGCTGCTGTTTCTCGGAGGCAGCTACCTGCTGCCCTTCCTCGGGATCATGCAGCTCAGCCTCACCGATCCCGACCCCGGGCTCGGCCAGTATCAACACGTGCTCTCCGATCCGCTGACGCAAAGCGTGATCTGGCGCACGCTGCGGATCTGCGTGATCGTTACCGCCGTTTCGGTCGCAGCCGCCTATATCATCACCCTTCTTTGGGTCCGTGGCCGTCCGCTGGTGCGCAGCCTGACCGAGCTGTGCATCATGATCCCCTTCTGGATCTCCGTCCTCAGCCGCGCCTTCGGCTGGATGTCGATGCTGTCGAACCGCGGCCTGCTGAACACATGGATGAAGGACCTCGGGCTGATCGAGACCTCGCTGCAGATGACCCGCAATGAATTCGCGGTGATCGTCGGCATGTCCCACTATCTCATTCCCTTTGCGGTCTTCCCGCTGGCCACGGCCATGCGCAACGTCGACGAGCGCGTGCTGACCGCCGCCGACGGCATGGGCGCCTCGCGGCTGCGTATCTTCTGGCAGGTGTTCCTGCCGATGACCGCCAGCGGCATCATGGGCGCAACCTTGCTGGTCTTTGTCTTCTCGGTCGGGTTCTTCGTCACCCCCGCACTTCTCGGCGGCGGGCAGTCGGTGCTGATCGCCGAGCTGATCTACCTGTGGATTTTCCAGATCCCGCAATGGGGCATGGCCGCCGCGATGAGCGTGATCCTGATGCTTGCGGTGGGCGGCATCCTCGTGCTGCTGATGCGCCGCTACGGGGAGATGGCGAAATGATCAAACTGCATCCCGGCCGCCTCGCCACGCTGCTCACCGCGCTGGTCTCGCTCTTCCTGCTGATGCCGCTGATCGCAGTGGTGCCGGTGAGTTTCACCTCGCGGCGGTATCTCAGCCTGCCTGACGGGGAATACTCGCTGCGCCACTATCAGGCGCTGTGGGAAGACCCCGAGTGGCTCAGCAGCCTGCTCACCTCGGTGCAGGTGGGGGGGATCGCCAGCCTGCTGGCCGTTGCGCTGGCCGCCGCCTTCTGCATCGGCCTGTGGATGCTGCGGCCGCGGTTTGCCGGGCTGATGACCGGCTTCGTGCTGCTGCCGATGGTGGCGCCGCCGGTTGTCTCCTCGCTGACGCTCTACTTCTTCCTCAACAAGCTGTCGCAGTGGAACAGTTTCATTGCCTACGACAGCCTCGGCGGCGTCATCCTCGCCCATATGGTGATGATCGTGCCCTACGCGGTGGTCGTGGTCATGGTCTCTCTGAGCCAGATCGACCGGCGCATGGATCTTGCCGCGCAGTCGATGGGTGCCGGCGTGCCCACCCGCATCTTCGGGGTGATCCTGCCCAACATCCGCTTTGGCCTGCTGGGCGCGTTCTTCCTGTGCTTCCTGCTCAGTTGGGACGAGATCGGCGTGACGCTCTTTGTCACCTCGGTCGAGACCATCACCCTGCCGCGCCGCATGTGGATGGGCCTGCGCGACAACGTCGACCCCTCGATCGCCGCGCTCTCGGTGCTGTTGATCCTTGTGGTCAGCATGCTGGTCATCGCCCGCGCCCTGCTGCTGCTGCGCAAGGACCGCGCCGCCCGCTGATCCCGTCTCCCGCGCCCAACGCGGCGCGGGAGACCCCGCAAAACCCCAGACATACCCAAGACAAAATAAGAGGGTCCGACATGCATTTTGGACTGACCGAAGAACAGGAGATGATCGTCTCCACCGTCCGCAGCTTCGTCGAAAACGAGATCTACCCGCATGAGGCAGAGGTGGAACGCCGCGGCGAGGTTCCCGCCGAGATCGGGCAAGAAATCAAGCAAAAGTGCCTTGATCTGGGCTTTTACGCCTCGAACTTCCCGGAAAGTGTCGGCGGGCCGGGCTTGTCGCACCTCGAGTTCGCGTTGGTCGAGCGTGAACTGGGCCGCGGCTCGATGGCGCTGACCCATTTCTTCGGACGACCGCAGAACATCCTGATGGCCTGCGAAGGCGAGCAGATCGAAAAATACCTGATGCCCGCCGTGCGCGGCGAGAAGATGGACGCGCTGGCGATGACCGAGCCCGACGCGGGCTCGGATGTGCGCGGGATGAAATGCACCGCGGTGCGCGACGGCGGCGACTGGGTGATCAACGGCTCGAAGCACTTCATCTCTGGCGCAGAACATGCTGATTTCGTGATCGTCTTCGTCGCCACCGGCGTCGACGAGACACCGCGCGGCCCGAAAAAGCGGATCACCTGTTTCCTCGTCGATCGTGGCACCCCCGGCTTCGAGATCGCCCGCGGTTACAACTCGGTTTCGCACCGGGGTTATCAGAACAGCATCCTCTATTTCGACAACTGCCGCCTTTCGGACGCGCAGGTGCTGGGCGAGGTCGATGGCGGCTTCGACGTGATGAACGAATGGCTTTATGCCACCCGCATCACCGTGGCGACGAACTCGGTCGGGCGCGCCCGCCGGGTGTTCGACCACGCCGTGAGCTACGCCGCCGAGCGCAAACAGTTCGGCCAGCCGATCGGCAAGTTTCAGGGCGTCAGCTTCCAGATCGCCGATATGATCACCGAGATCGACGCCGCCGACATGCTGACACTTTCCTCGGCGTGGCGTCTTGATCAGGGGCTGCCGGCGAACCGCGAGATCGCCTCGGCCAAGGTCTATGCCTCGGAAATGCTGGCGCGCGTCACCGATGCGGCGCTGCAAATCCACGGCGGCATGGGGCTGATGGACGAGCTGCCGATCGAACGGTTCTGGCGCGACGCCCGCGTCGAGCGGATTTGGGACGGCACGTCGGAGATCCAGCGTCACATCATCAGCCGGGAGATTTTCCGGCCGCTGGGAGCCTGATCCATGCAGCCGCTCAGCCGTTTCCTCTCGCCCAAGGCCATCGCCGTGATCGGCGGCGGCACTTGGTGCGAGAGCGTGGTGCGCCAATGCCGTGAAACCGGCTTCAACGGGCCGATCTGGCCGGTGCACCCGAAGAAATCCGAGGTGGGCGGACTGCCTGCCTACCCGGACCTTACCTCCCTGCCGGGCGTGCCGGATGCTGCCTTCATTGGCGTCAACCGCGAGCTTTCGGTGCAGATCGCGGGCGAGCTGTCGGCGATGGGCTGCGGCGGCGCGGTCTGCTTTGCCGCCGGGTTCAGCGAGGCTGTCTCCGAGCTTGCCGATGGCGATGCGCTGCAGGCGCGGCTGGTCGCTGCTGCTGGCGACATGCGGGTTCTGGGGCCGAACTGCTATGGCATCGTCAACGCGCTCGACGGCGTGGCGCTCTGGCCGGACCGGCACGGCATGGCGCCGGTGGACAGCGGCGTCGCCGTCATCGGACAGTCGTCGAACGTGCTGATAAACCTCACCATGCAGCGCCGCGGCCTGCCGCTGGCAGCCGTCGTGGCGGCGGGCAATCAGGCACAGACCTCGATGGCCGATCTTGGGATTGCCCTGCTGGAAGACCCGCGTATCACCGCGCTGGGTCTGCACATCGAAGGCATCAGCGACCTGCCGGCCTTCGAAGGGCTGGCCCGCCGGGCGCAGGAACTGGGCAAACCCATCGTCGCGCTGAAGGTTGGCGCGTCGCAGCAGGCGCAGGAGGCGGCGGTGTCGCACACCGCCTCACTGACCGGCAGCGATGCCGGGGCGCGGGCGCTGCTGCGCCGGCTTGGCATGGCACAGGTCGACACGCCCTCGGAACTGGTGGAGACGCTGAAGCTGCTGCATGTCACCGGTGGCTTGGCGTCGGCGCGCATCGCCTCGGCCTCCTGCTCGGGCGGCGAGGCCTCGCTGATGGCCGATATGGGCGAGGGCGTCGGCGTGGATTTCCCGCCGCTCGGGGAAAGCCAGAAAACCGCCCTGCGCGGTGCGCTCGGGCCCAAGGTCGCGCTGGCCAACCCGCTCGACTACAACACCTACATCTGGGGCGACGAGGCGGCGCTCGAGGCCACCTTCACCGCGCTGTGCGATGCCGATCTGGCACTTGGCTGCGTGGTGATCGACTATCCGCGCGACGACCGGTTCACCGCGCCCGATTATGATCAGGTGCTGCGCGCGGTTGCGGCCACCAAGACCACCACCGGCACGCCGATGGCGCTGGTCTCGCTGCTGGCCGAGGGCTTGCCCGAGGCGGTGGCTGGCAAGGCGCTTGATTTGGGGATCACCCCGCTCTGCGGCATGGGCGAGGCGCTGCGGGCGATCCGGGCCGCCGCGCAGGTCGGCACGCGCAGCACGGGCGACAATTGCCCGCCCGCGCCGGTGCTGATGCCGCAGCGCGGCCAAGGCACCCCCCGCATCTACCCCGAGGCCGAGGCCAAGGCGCTGCTGCGCGAGGCCGGCATCCGGGTGCCGAAAGCCGACCGGGCCGACTGCGCCGAAACCGCCGGGGCCCGCGCCTCTGCCATCGGCTTTCCGGTGGTGCTGAAAGGCGAGGGCATCGCCCATAAAACCGAGGCCGGGGCGGTGGCGCTCAATCTCGACTGCCGCGAGGCGGTGACCGAGGCGGCGGCGGGCATGCCCGCGAAAAGCTTCCTTGTCGAAGAGATGATCACCGGCACCGTCGCCGAACTGCTGATCGGTGTGACCCGCGATCCGGCGCATGGCTTCGTGCTGACGCTGGGGCTGGGCGGGATCCTGACCGAGTTGATCGGCGACACCGCCTCGCTGCTGATCCCCGCCAGCCGCGACGAGGTGCAAGGCGCCCTCACAGGGCTGCGCACCGGCGCTCTGCTCACCGGCTACCGCGGACGCCCGGCGGCGGACATGGAGGCGGTGCTCGACACGATCATGGCGCTGCAGGAACTGGTCCGCGGCTACGCGGACAGCTTGCATGAAATCGAAATCAACCCGCTGATCTGCCGCGCCGCGGGCGCGGTGGCGGCGGATGCACTCATCAGGATGGGAGAGAGCCAATGACCTCTTCGAACGTGCTCACCGAGCGCCGCGGCGCGGTGCTCGAGGTGACGCTGAACCGGCCCAAGGCCAATGCGATCGACATGGCCACGAGCCGCGAGCTGGGCGAGATCTTCACCGACTTCCGCGACGATCCGGACCTGCGCGTTGCGGTCATCACCGGCGCGGGCGAGAAATTCTTCTGCCCGGGCTGGGACCTCAAGGCCGCCGCCGGTGGCGAGGGGGCCGATGGCGATTACGGCAAGGGCGGCTTCGGCGGCCTGCAGGAACTGCGCGGGCTGAACAAGCCGGTGATCGCCGCGGTCAACGGCATCGCCTGCGGCGGTGGTCTGGAACTGGCGATCAGCGCCGACATCATCCTTGCCGCCGATCACGCCTCTTTTGCGCTGCCCGAGATCAAGTCTGGCACCGTGGCCGACGCCGCGACGCTGAAACTGCCCAAGCGCATCCCCTATCATATCGCGATGGAGCTGCTCTACACTGGCCGCTGGTTCGACGTGGAGGAGGCCCACCGCTGGGGGCTGATCAACCGCATCGTGCCCGCCGCCGATCTGATGGCCGAGGCGCGCAAGATGGCCGACGACCTGGCCGCCGGGCCGCCGCTGGTCTTTGCCGCGATCAAGGAGATCGCCCGCGAAGCCGAGGATATGAAGTTCCAGGACGCGCTAAACCGGATCAACGGCAGCCAGTTCGAGACGGTCGAGCGGCTCTACCGCTCCGAGGACCAGAAGGAAGGCGCTCGCGCCTTCGCCGAAAAACGCGACCCGGTTTGGACCGGCCGGTAAGGAGAACCCGATGTCCCTGACGATGAACCGCAAACCCTTCATCACCGCTGCGATCACCGGGGCGGGCGCCACCCAGGACAAGAGCCGCCTCGTGCCGCGCTCGCCGCAGGAAATCGCCGAAGCGGCGATCGACGCGGCCAAGGCCGGTGCCGCCGTGGTGCATTGCCACGTCCGCGACCCGGAGACCGGCGCGCCCTGCCGCGACCGGGCGTTGTTCCGCGAAGTGACGGACCGCATCCGGTCGTCCGAGGTGGATATGGTGCTGAACCTGACCGCCGGCACCGGCGGTGATCTGACCTTCGGCGACGTCGAGACGCCGATGGAACTGGATGCGCCGAACACCGACATGATCGGCGCGACCGAACGCATGGCGCATATCCGTGACTGCCTGCCGGAAATCTGCACGCTGGACTGCGGGTCGATGAACTTTGGCAATGGCACCTATGTGATGACCAACACCACGGACATGCTGCGCGCCATGGGCCGCCAAATGACCGATCTGGGCGTGAAGCCGGAAATCGAGGCCTTCGACACCGGCCATCTGTGGTTCGCCAAGCAGCTGGTTCAGGAAGGCGTCCTTGATAGCCCTGCGCTGGTTCAGCTGTGCATGGGCATTCCTTGGGGCGCGCCGGGCGACATGAACACATTCATGGCGATGGTGAACAACGTGCCCGCCGATTGGACGTGGTCCGCCTTCAGCCTTGGCCGGGACGAGATGCCCTATGTCGCCGCCGCGGCACTGGCCGGGGGCAACGTCCGCGTGGGTCTTGAGGACAACCTCTACCTCGATCGTGGCGTGTTCGCGACGAACGCGCAGTTGGTTGAAAGGGCGGCGAGCCTCCTGTCGAACATGGGCGCATCGCTGATGACCCCGCAGGAGGTCCGCGACCAGCTGGGCCTGGTGAAACGCGACATGCCGGTGTTGGCATGACGCGGACCGCGAAGAAAGCGGCCATCGTCGGCGGCGGCGTCATCGGTGGCGGCTGGGCCGCCCGGTTCCTGCTGAACGGCTGGGACGTGACCGTCTTCGATCCCGACCCCGAGGCCGAGCGCAAGATCGGCGAGGTGCTGGACAACGCCCGCGCGTCGCTCCCCGCGCTTTACGACCGTCCGCTGCCGCCTGAGGGCACGCTAGGCTTCGCCGCGTCCGTCGCCGAGGCGGTGGAAGCGGCGGACTGGGTGCAGGAAAGTGTCTCGGAACGGCTCGATCTGAAGCACGAGGTCTACGCCGAGATCGCCGAGGCCCTGCCCGCGGGCGGTTTCATCGCCTCCTCCACCTCTGGCTTCAAAGCCAGCGATCTTGCTGCCGAAGGCGCGCCGGTGGCCGTGGTGCATCCGTTCAACCCGGTCTACCTGCTGCCGCTGGCCGAGATCTCGGGCGATCCGGCTGTTTGCGCTAGGGCGGTCGAGGTGGTCCGCGCAATCGGCATGCACCCGCTGGTGCTGCGCAAGGAGATCGACGCCTTCGTTGGCAACCGTCTGCAAGAGGCGGTCTGGCGCGAGGCGCTGTGGATGCTCAAGGACGGCATCGCCACCACCACCGAGATCGATGACGCGATCCGGATGAGCTTTGGTCTTCGCTGGGCGCAGATGGGCCTGTTTGAGACCTACCGTATCGCCGGCGGTGAGGCCGGGATGCAGAGTTTCATCGAACAGTTCGGCCCCACGCTCAGCTGGCCGTGGACAAAGCTGATGGACGTGCCCGAACTGGACGCCGCGCTCATCGAAACGATCAGCAGCCAGTCCGACGCCCAGTCGGGCCACATGAGCATTCGTGCGCTGGAACGGCTGCGTGACGACAATCTGGTGGCGATCCTGCGCGGACTGCGTCGCACCGGCAGCGGCGCGGGAGGCGTGGTGCTTGGCCACGAAGAGACGTTGGAGACCGGGGGCGAGCTGGATGGTCTGCCGATCACCCTGCGCCAAGCGGTGCCTGTCACATGGACCGATTACAACGGTCACATGAACGAGGCCGCCTACCTCGAGCTTGGCACATGGGCGACCGACGGGCTGATGAAGCTGGTGGGCGCCGATGAGGCCTATGTGGCAGCGGGCAAGAGCTTCTTCACCGTCGACACGCGCATTCGCTATCTCGACGAGGTGCATCGCGGGACGGTGCTGACGGTGACCACGCAGGTGCTCGAGGGCGCGGGCAAGAAGATGAAGCTGTTCCATCGGGTCACCAAGCCCGACGGAACCCTTGCAGCCACGCTCGAAACTCTGCTTCTGCACACCGATCTGACCACCCGCCGTGCCTGCGCGCCCGACCCGCAGGTGGCGCAGGCTCTCGAAGCCCTCGCTGCGGCCCATGCCGGCCACCCCGCCGAAGGTGCCGGCGGCGCCGTCGGCCAACGCAACTGACGACCGGAGACACAGATGACCATGTCCCCCGAAGAGAAACAGACCCGCGAAGACCTGGCTGCCTGCTACCGTCTCGCGGCGCTGCACAAATTCACCGATCTGATCTACACCCACATCACCGCCCGCGTTCCGGGCGAAGACGGGCACTTCCTGATCAACCCTTACGGCTGGCGCTGGGAAGAAATCACCGCCTCTTCGCTGGTGAAGATCGACGTGGATGGAAACAAGGTGGATGGCAGCCCGCATCGGGTGAACCCGGCGGGCTTCACCATCCACTCGGCGGTGCACATGAACCGGCACGATGCCGCGTGGATCATGCACACCCACACCCGCGCGGGCGTGGCGGTGTCCTGCATGGAAGAGGGACTGCTGCCGCTCAACCAGATCTCGCTGCAGTTCGCGGGTCGCGTTGGCTATCACGATTTCGAGGGCATCGCGCTGGACCTCGAAGAGCGTGAGCGCATCGTCGAGGACCTCGGCAATCACCCGGTGTTGGTGCTGCGCAATCACGGGCTCATCGCGACGGGGCGGAGCGCCGCCGAGATGTTCAACAACATCTTCTATCTCGAACGCGCCTGCGAAATTCAGATCGCCGCCACCTCCAGCGGCCAGCCGCTGCGCATGGTCGATGACGAGATCGCTGGGCGCGTGCATCAGCAATACGTGCAGATGAACGAGGAAGACGGCGATCTGGAACTTGAGTGGCAGGCGCACCTGCGCTCGGTCGAGGGCGTTGGCAGCGACTTCCGGGCCTGAGGTTGCGGCGGTCCTGCCGCTGCCACTAAGGAGACCCTCCCGTGAATGGATTCTCGGGAGGGCGCACTAGATCCGCCGATAAGGCGGGCGTTGGTCCGTCCGAGGGCCAAGACAAAAGGAAGGCAATCTCTTGAAACAGGTGACGATCAAAGCGCCGGGTGGCCTCGACAACCTCGTGATGAGCGATGTCGCAGAGCCCGCGGCGCCGGCCGCCGGCGAAATCACCGTGCGCGTGCACGGCAGTTCGCTCAACTACCACGACTACCGGGTCTGCGCCGTCGAAGGCGCGCTGCCGGATGGGCGGATCCCAATGGCCGACGGCGCGGGCGTGGTCGAAGCCGTCGGTGACGGCGTCGAAGAGTTCGCCGTGGGCGATGCCGTGGTGTCGTGCTTTTTCCCCGATTGGCAGACCGGCGACGACCGGCCCAGCGATTTCTCGACGACGCCGGGCGACGGGCGCGACGGCTACGCGCGCGAGCGGGTGACGCGGCCCGCCAACTGGTTCACCCATGCCCCCGAGGGCTGGACCCACGAGGAATCCGCCACGATCACCACCGCCGGACTGACCGCGTGGCGAGCGCTGGTGGTCGATGCGAAGATCAAGGCCGGTGACACGGTTGCCGTGCTGGGCACCGGTGGTGTGTCGATCTACGCGTTGCAGCTTGCCAAGGCGATGGGTGCCACGGTGATCGCGACCTCTTCGTCGGACGCGAAGCTCGGGCGCCTGCGCGAGCTTGGCGCCGATCACGTGATCAACTATCGCACCACGCCCGAATGGGGCGAGGAAATGCGCCGTCTCACCGGCGGGCGCGGTGTGGACATCGTGGTTGAGGTGGGCGGCCCGGCAACGCTGGCGCAGTCCATCGTCGCAGGTCGTCCCGGTGCGCATCTGGCGCTGATCGGGGTGCTGACCGGTTTTGCCGGCGAGATCCCGACGGCGGCGCTGATGGCGCGTCAACAGCGCTTGCAGGGGCTGATCGTCGGCTCGCGGCAGCACCAGCTCGATTTCGTCAAGGCGATGAACGTGCTGAAGCTGCGCCCGGTGATCGACCGCAGCTTCCCACTCGACGAACTGGCCGATGCCTTCCGGCATCAGGAAAGCGGCGCGCACTTCGGCAAGATCTGCGTGAGTATGTGATCCTGCGGCGGTCCCCCCGGACGGGGGGCCGCCCTGCTGCACGCCGGGTCGGACCTGCCATTTTCGACCGCGCGCCTGCACTGTTGCGTGGCACCTGTTGTACGGTTGTGCAATAAGTCGGAAACCGTATGAAAGGGAGCCGACACCATGCCCGTGCAATCACCGATCCTTGGCGTTTACCTCAGCGACACGGCCGATCTAGACGCGCTCTACGGAGCGGCGCTGCGCTGTGCCGCGCAGGATGTGGTGCTGCGTCACCCCCGCGAGATCGACCGTCCCGAAGATGTGCGCTTCGCGATCTGCTGGGAGCCGGGGGAAGAGGCCTTCGCCGCCTATCCGAACCTAGGGCTGGCGATGTCGGTGGCGGCGGGGGTGGATGCGCTTTTGGCGCACCCCGGCCTGCCCGAGCCGGTCGCTATTGCGCGGGTGCGGGATCCGCATCAGGCAGAGCTTATGGCCGGCTACGCGGTGCATGCGGTGCTGCACGCCGAACGCAGATTTCCCGAGATGGCGCGCAATGCGGCGCAGGCGCGCTGGACCCCACTGCGCATGCGGGCGCCTGCGTCGGTGCAGGTGGCCGTGCTGGGGCACGGCACCATGGGCCGGGCCGTGGTGCGCGCGCTGCGGGCGGTGGGCTTTGCCGTGCGCGTCGCCTGCCGCAGCCAGCCGCAGGAACAATCGCCGGGTGTCAGCTACCTGAGCGGACCGGGCGCGGTGGCGCGGGCCGCCGAAGGCGCGCAGCACTTGGTCAACGTGCTGCCGCTGACCGCCGAGACCGAGAATGTGCTGAATGCCGCGCTTTTCGCGCGGCTGGCACCGGGGGCGACGCTGGTGCAGATCGGCCGGGGCGAGCATCTTGTCGAAGCCGACCTTGAGGCGGCGCTGGACAGCGGCCAACTTGCGGCGGCAACGCTGGATGTCTTCCGCGAAGAGCCGCTGCCGCCAGAGCATCGGTTCTGGCGCGACGGGCGGCTGCGGCTCACCCCGCATGTGGCCAGCGACTCGCTGCCCGAGGTGGTGGCCGCGCAGGTGATCGAGACTGCGCGAGCGCTGCGTGACGGGGCACCGATGACCTATGCGGTGGACCGGTCGCGCGGCTACTGAGCGCGCGACGCCCGGCGGGGCTCAGCGCCCGCTGGGCACCCGCCCTTCCAGCCAGCGCAGCAGCAGGGTCAGCGTGCCGCTCAGGCACAGGTAGATGGCGATCAGCAGCAGCAGCGGCTCGTAGGTCAGATAGGTGTCCTGCCGGACGCGGGTGATCACCGCGTAAAGATCGGTCACGGTAATCGTCGCCACCAGCGGCGTTGCTTTCAGCTGCAGGATGATCTCGCCGGCGAGCGTTGGCAGGGCTCGGTGCACGGCGCGCGGGAACCACACCCGGCGGAACACCTTGAACCGCGACATGCCGAAGGCGCGCGCCGCCTCCAACTCGCCGCGGGGCACACCGGCGAAGGCACCGCGCATGACCTCGCCCTGATAGGCGGCGAAGGACAGGGTCAGCGTCAGCAACCCGTAAGGCCATGCCTGCCGCAGATAGGGCCAGAGCCACGAGCCGCGGATCTCGGGGAACTGTGCGAAGAGCGCGCCGAGCCCGTAGTAGATCAGCCAAAGCTGCAGCAGCAGCGGCGTGCCGCGGATCACCGTGCAGAACACCGCCGCAAGCCAGCGCAGCGGCGCAGGCCCGGCAACCTGCACCACGCCAAGCGGCAGCGCCAGCGCAAAGCCCGCCGCCACGCTTGCGGCCAGAAGCGCAAGCGTGACCAGCAGACCATGGCCCAGCTTTGGCAGGTAGGCGGGCAGCCAGTGCCAGTCCATCTGGGTGATGATCGCGGCAAGGGCCGCGAGAGCCAGTGCGACCATTGCCAGCCGGTGCGGCATCAGCATCGGCGCGAGGCGTGTACGCAGCGGCAGGGCGGGGGCCGGGCGGATCGGGGTTGCGATATCGATGTCAGGCATCTCGGGCTCCTCAGGCGGCGGCGGGCAGGCCGCGGCGCGCGCGCCGTTCGAACCAGCGCAGGCCGAGATTGGAGACAAGGGTGAGCGCGAGATAGAGCAGCCCCGCGGCGGCGAAGAACAGGAAGTATTCGCGCGTTGCGGCGGCGGCCTGCTTGGTCACCAGCGTCAATTCGGAAAAACCGATGACGGCGAGCAGGGCAGTGTCCTTGGTGGCGATCATCCACAGATTGGCCATGCCGGGCAGGGCGTGCGGCGTCATCGCAGGCAGGGTGACGCGGCGCAGCACTTTCAGCGGCGACATGCCAAAGGCTTGCGCCGCCTCGATCTGGCCCGGCGGCACGGCGCGGATGGCACCGCGCAGAACCTCGGTGGCATAGCCACCCTGCACGAGGCCGATCACCAGAATGCCCGCGCTGAGCCCGTCGATGTCGATGCCCTCGCGCCCCATGGTGGCCATCAGCTTGTTCAGCAGATCGGTGCCCGCGTAGTAGAACAGCAGCATCAAGACCAGCTCTGGCACGGCGCGGATCAGCAGCGTGTAGATCTCGGCGATGTCGCGCAGCACGCTGCCGCCGTAGAGCTTGGCGCTGGCGCCCAGCAGGCCGATGACGAGCCCGAGCAGATAGCCGCCTGCCGCCAGTTCCACCGAACGCAGAAACCCGGCGAGGAGCGCGCCGCCCCATCCTGGAGAGGAGAGCGCGAGCAGGCTGAAATCAAGAGCGTCGAACATCGTGCGGCTGTGTCCTTTGTTGTTGAGACTGACCGGGCCGCGACGTGGTTTTCGCGGCCCGGCAAAGCGGCTTAGCTGCCGTAGATGTCGAAGCCTTCGAAGTAGGGCGCCGAGATCTTCTGGTAGGTGCCGTTCTCGCGGATCGCCGCGATGCCGGCGTTGATGCGGTCGAGCAGGTCGCCGTCTTCCTTGCGCAGGCCGACGCCAACGCCCTGACCAAGAATTGCCGGATCGCTCTCGACCGCGCCGCGGTACTCGCAGCAGGCCGCGCCGGCCTCGGTGTCAAGGAAGGGCATCATCGCCAGCATATCGCCGATCACCGCGTCGATGCGGCCCGCCGCGAGGTCCTGAAGTTCTTCGTCAACGGTCGGATAGCTGCGGATGTCGGCGGCGGTTTCGGCAAAATGCGCGCGGGCGTAGGTCTCGTGGATCGTGCCGACCGAGACGCCGAGGTAGGCCCCGTCGACGCCCTCGGGCGTGGGCTCAACCGAGCTTTCCTTGAGGGCGATCACGCCGGTCGGCGTGTCGTAGTACTTGTCCGAAAAGGCGATCTGCTTGGCGCGTTCCTCGGTGATGCTCATCGAGGCGACGATCATGTCGATCTTGCCAGTGTTGAGCGCCGGAATGATGCCGTCCCATGCCACCGGGGTGATCACGCAGTCGGCTTCGATCTCGGCGCAGAGCGCATCGGCGAAGTCGATCTCCCAGCCGCTCCAGTTGCCGCTCGAATCCGGGCTGTAGAAGGGCGCGTAGGGCTCGGCGGCGATGCCGACCTTGTAGGGCTCGGCGAGGGCCGGAGCGGCGAGCGCGGCGGCGGCAGTTGCGGCAAGCGCGAGTGTCTTGAACATGAGGTCTCCTCTCTGGGTCTTTTGGGTGTTCGTTTTGTGGTCGGGCCATGGCCTGCCCGCGGGTCAGGCCACCGAGCGGATGAACTGCTGAAGGTGCGGCGATTGCGGGTCGCCAAAGATCTGCTCGGGCGGACCCTGCTCCTCGATCCGGCCATCGCGCAGGTAGACGACGTGGCTGGCCACGTCGCGGGCGAAGCCCATCTCGTGGGTGACGAGGATCATCGTGCGTTTCTCGGCGGCGAGATCGCGGATCACGTTCAGCACCTCGCCAACGAGTTCTGGATCGAGCGCCGAAGTCGGCTCGTCAAACAGCATCGCCAGCGGCTCCACCGCTAGGACCCGGGCGATGGCGCAGCGCTGCTGCTGGCCGCCGGACATATGGGCGGGGTAGGCATCTTCCTTCTCGGCTAGCCCGACGCGGCGCAGCACCTGCCGGGCGCGGGCCACGGCCTCGTCCTTGGGCATGCCCAGTACCTGCACAGGCACCTCGATGACATTGCCAAGCACGGTGCGGTGCGGCCACAGATTGAAATTCTGGAACACCATGCCGAGCTGCGCCCGGATGCGCTGCAGTTGCGCCCGGTCCGCCGGTTCCAGCCCGCCGCCGCGCGCCGGGCGCATGGCATAGGCCTCGCCGTGAATGGCGATCTCGCCATCGCTCGGCGTCTCGAGCATGTTGATGCAGCGCAGCATGGTCGACTTGCCCGAGCCCGAGCCGCCGATCACCGCCACCACGTCGCCGGGACGCGCCGTGAGGGAGATTCCCTTGAGCACTTCGAGCTGTCCGAAGCGCTTGTGAAGATCGCGGATCTCTACGGCCGGCGTTGCGTTGTTCATGGCTGTCCCTCTGCCGGCACCGGGCACATCCGGGCGGCTGCATCTCTTGCAATTTCGTCGCTGTTGTACGACTGTAAAACAAATCTCGACGAGGAAGTCAAAGTGACCATACGGAACCGACGCGACATGATGCATTTGCTGGCAGGAGGTCTGGCATGACCCGCCGTGCCTACAGCCGCCTGTCGCAGGACCGGCGGCGCACCGATCTGCTTGAGGCGACGCTGGCCTGCGTTGCCGATCTGGGTCTCGACAAGGCCGGGGCGCGGCAGATCGCCGAGCGGGCCGGGGTGTCTGCCGGGCTGATCCGCCACTACTTTCCGTCAAAGGACGACATGGTGCGCGCCGCCTACGCCTATCTGATGGGCCAGATGACCGCCGCCGTGCATGATTCCGGCAGCCGCGACGGCCTGTCGGCAGAGGCCGCGCTGGCGCAGGTCATCGCCGCCAACTTCGCCGCCCCCAGCCTGTCCAGCACCAAGGTATCGCTCTGGGCGACCTTCATCGGCCGGATCCGCGCCGACCCCGGCTATGCCGACATCCACCGCGAAGGCTATCGCGAACTGCTCGATCTGCTTGCCACGATGATCCATCCGGTGCTGCTGGCGCAGGGCCGCGCGGCCGATCCGGCACGCTGCCAGCAGTTTGCGATCGCGCTCAACGGGCTGATCGACGGGCTGTGGATCGAAGGGTCGCTGGCGCACGGGCTTTACGACGCGCGCCGCCTGCCGGGCATCGCGCTTGGCGCCGCCGAGGGCATCCTGCGCCTGCCCGAAACCACATTGACGCGCCATATGGCGCCCGACAACGAAAGGGTCTGACATGCGGTATGCCGCGATCACCGAGCGCCTGCGCACGCTGGGCGGAGACAAATGGGCGGTCCACAATGCCGCACGCGCCCGGCGCGAGGCTGGTGAGGACATCATCGAGTTGACCATCGGCGAGCCGGACATCGCGCCCGACCCCGAACTGGTCGAGACCTGCGTTGCCGCGTTGCGCGCCGGGCGCACGCAATATTCCAATGGGCGCGGCGAGCCGGGGCTGGTGTCGGCGCTGGTCGAGGCCTACCGCCCGCGCCAGCCGGATATCGGGCCAGAGAACGTGCTGTGTTTCCCGGGCACACAGACCGCGCTGTTCACGGTCATGCTTGGGCTGGTTGGGCCGGGCGAGGGGGTGCTGATCGGCGATCCCTATTACGCCACCTACGAGGGCGTGGTCGCGGCGGCGGGCGGGCATGTGCAGCCGGTGCCGCTGCGCATGGAGGAAGGCTTCGTGCTGCAACCCGCCGATCTGCGCGCCGCTCTGACGCCCGAGAGCCGGGTGCTGCTGCTCAACACGCCGCACAACCCCACCGGCGCGGTGATCGACCGCGCGACACTGGAGGACCTGGGGGCGATCTGCGCCGCGCACGACCTGTGGATTGTCTGCGACGAGGTCTACGCCGAGTTGATCTTCGATGGCAGCTTCACCTCGCCGCTGGAGATTGCCGCACTGCGCGAGCGTGTGGTGGTGGTCTCATCGATCTCCAAGAGCCATGCGGCCACGGGGTTCCGCAGCGGATGGGCAATAGGACCGGCGGAGTTTTGCGCCGCGCTGCTGCCGGTGTCCGAGACCATGCTGTTCGGCAACCAGCCGTTCATCGCCGACATGACCGAAGCGGCCCTGCGCGGCAGTTTCGACACTTCGGCCCAAATGCGCGACGCCTTCGGGCGCCGCGCCCGCGAGATCTGCACGCGGCTGAACGCAACGCGGGGCCTGTCGGCCCAGATGCCCCGCGGCGGCATGTTCCTCATGCTCGACGTCTCGGGCACCGGGCTCGACGGCGAAGCTTTTGCGTGGCGGCTGCTGGACGAGCAGGGCGTGGCGGTGATGCCGGGCAGCGCGTTTGGCAGCAATGGCCCGGGACTTGTCCGCGTCGCGCTGACGGTGCCGGATAAGCAACTCGCAGCCGCGGTGCAGCGGATCGAAATGCTCTGCGCCACGCTGCCCGGCCGCGCTGTGGCCTGACCGCCGTTTGGCTTTGCGCACCGCGTGCTTTCCGTGCTTGGTTTTTCCTCACGGGGAACACGCAGATCGCCGCGACTCAGATCCGGTAAATGCGGCGCGCCGCGCCTTCGAAGAGCGACCCTTGCTCCGGGCGCGGCAGGTCCGCCACCGCGCCGCGCACCAACCGCAGGGTTTCTGACGCCGGGCGATGACGCAGGCTGACGGGCACATCGGTGCCGAAGAGGCAGCGCTCGGCACCAAAGGCCGCAAGGCAGGCCAGCACGTCGCGGCGCACGCGCTCTTCGGGGGTGCCGCTGCCGTAGATTCCGGCGTTGGCCAGTTTGACCGCGACGTTCTTCTCGCGCCCGAGGTGCAGCAGCATGCCGCGCCAGCGCGCGATACCGTCCACGTCCTGATCCACCGGGCTGCCGCAATGGTTCAGCACGATCTGCAGCTTCGGAAAGTCGCGCGCCAGCTTGCACAGTTTCTCGGCCTGCCAGGGAAAGGCCATAACGTCGAGCACCAGCCCGCGATCCTGCATCACCGCAAGGCTGTCGCGGAATTGCGTTCGGTCTGCGAGGTCCGGGTCGGACACGAAGGAGCGCTTGGGATCGGGATGGTGGCTCAGCACGGCGCGGATGCCGCGCACGCGGTCGTGCCCGGCCTGCGCTTCGACGATCTCGGGCCCCGTTGCCTCGGTCAGCGGCGCCGCAGCGACATAGACCTGCGCCAGCCCGTCGACCCCACCCGAGCGGTCCAGACCGTCGAGCCAACGCGTCTCGCCCAACGGGTCCGAGGAGTCCCAGAGCGCTTCGACGTGCACCGTGGCGACGACCTCGGCATCTTGCATGTCGGCGGCGTAATCGGGCGCGAGGTAGTCACGCTGCAGCAGATCCATCCCGGTCAGTGGCGTGCCGCCCGAGGGCAAAAGCCAAGGGTGGCGGCCCATGCCGTAGTCCCAGAGATGGTGATGGGCGTCGATGATCGGACCGTCGTAAAGCGTCATGACCTGTCTCCGGCTCCGGTCTCATGCGCTCTTCCGGTTGCTCTGATCGGATTGGTCATGCGGCGCGCCTCTCGATTGCAGCGAAATCATCGGTCCGGTTCTGTGCCGGGTCTCGATGGTCCCGCAGTCTTGCCGCGTCCCCAAACAGGGGTCTACCGCAGGAAAGACCAAATTTACGTCGAAGTGCCGGGGCGGCATTTGGCCTTGTGACTCCGTGCCGTTTCGATCCTGCACGATAAAAAGCGCGAAAAAACGCCCCGGTTGCAGCCTGCTGCGTGCTCGATGGGGAGGGGCGTGCGGCGCACCAGGCGTTGGTCCATCCGTCAGCGCCGGTAGGTCTGGCGCCACTTCAGCGCGGTGAGGCCGAAGGTCTTCTGCATCTGCGTGGTCAGATGGCTTTGGCTGCAGAACCCGCAGGAGAGGGAAATCTCGCTGATCTGCATGTCGGTCTCTTCCAGCAGCGCCCGCGCCCGCTCGAGCCGTTGGCGCATCAGCCACTTGTGCGGTGTGAGGCCGGTTTCCTCGCGGAAGGTGCGGGCGAAGTGTCGGCGGCTGAGCCCGGCTGCATTGGCCATATCTTCGAGCGAGATCGCCTGATCGAGATGGCTGGCGACATAGTCGGTGACCCGTCGCAGCCGCCATTGCGGCAGGGCGATCCCGCGGTCGTCCTCGATCCGGGTTTCGGCAAGGATCAGCATCTGGCTGATGATCGAGGCCAAAAGCCCGTCTGCCAGATAGGGCGCGTAGTCTTCGGCGGCGGCGTCGCTGCAATCCCACAGCCGCTGCATCAAAAGCGCCACCATCGGATCGGTAACCACGTCCTGACCCAGCTTCCAGAACGCCCGCCGCAGGTGGCTGGGGCAGGACAGGCCGAGCACGGCGCGGACCGTGGCGTTGGGGATGTTGAGCAGCAACAGCCTGCGCCGCCCGCTGACCTTCCATCGCGACGCGCCATCGGCGGGCACCACCATCATCTGCCCCGGCTCGACCTTGCGCATGTGCTGCACGTCGTCCATCGCCCATTGCACGGTGCAGCCCGGCTCCACCTCGAGAAACAGGGCAATCACCGTCTCGGCGACCTCGGGATCGACGAAATCATGCGGCTCCTGATCGACTGTGATCAGCCGGGCGTCAAACGATCCGGGGGCGCGGCGGTGTTCTTGCGGGAAGGCGGCATAGGCCGAGCCGAGGTAGAATTCGGCGTAGCTGTTCCATGTTTCGGGCTGGCCGTCGCGCATAGGGTGGCCGGATGGCATGAGAGGCTCCCTGTGGGTGATCTTACAAAGTGTCGGTTTCTTTCCACTTTGAAGCGTTATCGTCATGGCGATCCAAGGCAAGCAAGGCTCGGCACGCGGCCGCGGTGCCGAGACACCGGCGTGGCCATCCGCTGAAATTTTTGGCTCCTCCTCGGAAGAATGCCTGCTGTTCCGCGTGCTAGGCGCGGTCATCCTCCCGCGCTGCCGCATGCCTCTACCATACGCAGGGGCGTGCCATTTCATCCCGAAGGACCGCTCATGACTTCCTCCCGATCGCGGCTCGCGGCTGCTCGCCCTCTTGCCGCCGGGCCGCGCTGACATACGCTCAGACGTCTGCGCCGCGCATCCGGCGGACGGCGCCAGAGAGGGGCTCTCTCCAGAGCGCGCGCCCGATGCGAAGCAACGCCGCCCGATTGGTACGCTTGGCCTTCTGCAAGGCATCCTTGCCGCAATGTCGTTCAGCCTGCTGCTGGCGGGCACCAACGCGACGACACCGCTGCTGCCGGTCTACAACGCTGTGCTCGGGTTCTCGGCGCTTGAACTGACGCTCACCTTCACGGTCTATGTCGGGGCGCTGATCGCGACGCTGGTCTGGGCAGCGCGGCCGGGCAGAGACGGGCGCGGCCCGGCGGGCCGTCCCGCCGCAATGCTTCTGGGGGCTCTCGCGCTTGCCATACTCGGTGACCTCCTGCTCTCGACCGGCACCACCAAGGGCATTCTGGCGGGCCGCTTTCTTGCGGGCCTTTCGGGCGGCTGCGGCACCGGGGCCTCGGCTGCGTTGGTCACGGCAGTGCTGGGCGAGCGCGGGCGCGGCCTGTCGGCGACGGGCAATCTCGCGGGGGCGATCGTCGGCACGGTGGGCTCACAATTGATGCTGCTGGGCTTTGCCGCCGAGGCGGTGCATCTGACATTTCGGCTGCATGCGCTGCTGTGTTTCGTGTTGGCCGTGCCACTGGCCTGCGTGCTTTGGCGACGCCGCACGCAGAACGCGCAGGACGTGCGTCCGAGCGGTGAGGTCGGCGGCGTGAGCGGCGTGCTGCGGGGCCACCTCATATACCTCGCGACAGGCTGTCTTGCGTGGGTCGGGCTGTCTTCGGCCATTGTGCTTGCGCCGACGCTCTTTGCCCATGCGGGCCTGCCGCTGGCGCAGGCTTGGGGGGTGCCGGTGATGCTGGTCTCTAGTTTCGCCGGGCAGATCGGCAGCCCGTGGCTGGCGCCGCGGCTGCGGCGTTCGCACGGCATGCTGACGGGGGCGCTGGGGCTGGCGCTGATCGTCGCGGCGGCGCAACTGGGCAGTGGCGTACCGGCGTTGCCGGGCTTCGCACTGCTTGGCTACACGGGAGGCATGAGCTACCGGCTGTCGTTGGTGCTGATCACCCGCGGCACCACGCCGGCGCGGCAGGGACGGTTGGCCTCGATCTACGCCGCGATCACCTATGGCAGCGCGGCCGCAGCGGTTCTGGGGCTTGGGGGTCTGGCGACGCTGGTCGACTACGATACGCTCGTGCAGGCGCATTTCCTGCTGATCGGAGCGCTAATGCTGCTGGCGCTGCCTGCGGCACCGCGGCTGGGGCAGACGCTGACCCCCGCGGAATGATCGGTCGGGTTGCGGGCACGTGCCTGCGGTGTTCGCGCTGGCTTGGCCTCTTGTGGCATCGCCGCCCAAGGTCACGTGTTGCGCGTGGACTTGGCGGCTGGGACGTCAGGCAGGGGCCCCGGGCAGTGCGGATGTCAGCGACGACAGCGAGGGGATCATCGAGATCAACTGGCGGGAATAGGCGTCGCGCGGCGTGGTGAACAGCTGCTCGGTGTCAGAAAGTTCGCACAGGCGGCCGTCCTTCAGCACCGCGATGCGGTCGCACATCTGGCGCAGCACCGGCAGGTCGTGGCTGATGAACAGGATCGTCAGCCCGAGCCGCGCCTGCAGGTCTTTCATCAGGTTGAGGATCTGCGCCTGAATCGACACGTCAAGCGCCGAGGTCGGCTCGTCGCAGATCAGGAAACGCGGGCGCGAGGCCAGCGCGCGGGCCACAGAGATGCGCTGCCGCTGCCCGCCCGAGAACGCGTGCGGATGCCGCCGCGCCGCCTCGGGCGGCAGATCGACGGCGGTAAGCAGCAACTGCGCCACCTCTGCCGCCTCGGAGGCATTGGCCACATGGCCGTGGTGCAACATCGGCTCGGCGAGGATCTGGCCCACTGTCATGCGCGGGTTGAGCGAGGAATAGGGATCCTGAAAGACCATCTGGATTTCCTGCCGCAACTCGGGCCGCGCCATGCGCCCGGCGGTATAGACCGCCCTGCCGTCGAACAGCATCTCGCCAGAAGCCGGTGCCGAAAGGCCGGCGAGGATGCGCGCCATGGTGGATTTGCCCGAACCGCTTTCACCGGCAAGGCCGAGCACCTCGCCTTCGCGGATCTTCAGATCGATGCCATGCAGCGCGGTGAAGCCGGGCTTGCCACCGAAGAGGCCGCGCCGGGCGCCATAGACCTGTGTCAGCTCCGAAAGCTCGATCAGCGCGCGACCTTCTTGCGGCTGATGCGCGGGGCCCGACGACAGCCATTCCAGCGCCGCGCCCGCGCCGTCGCCAAGGCCGGTGACCGGGAAGCGTTCGAGCTTGCGGTCGGCGGGGGGCACCACCGAGACCAGCGCGCGTGAATAATCGTGGCGCGGTGCGGTGAGCACCTGCCGGGTGTCGCCGAGCTCGACCAGATGGCCGTTCTTCATCACCGCAACGCGGTCGGCGATCTGCGCGATCACGCCCATGTCGTGGGTCACAAGCATCACCGCGATGCCGCGCTCCTGCGCCAGCGTGCGGATCAACTCGAGGATCTGCGCCTGCACCGAGACGTCGAGCGCCGTGGTCGGCTCGTCGGCGATCAGCAATTGCGGCTCGGAGCAGAGCGCCAGCGCGATCACCGCGCGCTGCCGCATGCCGCCGGAGAACTCGTGGGGGAACTGGCTCACCCGGCGCTCGGGCTCGGGGATGCCGACGGATGCCAGTTGGCGCACCGCCTCGGCCCGCGCCGCGGCGCGCGACATCGGGCGGTGGGTGCGGATGGTGTCGACAAGCTGCTGCTCGATGGTGAACAGCGGGTTGAGCGAGGTCAGCGGGTCCTGAAAGATGGTCGACACCCACGAGCCGCGCAGCGCTTTCATCGCGGCGGCGTCGGTGGCGTCGATCTGCTTGCCGGCAAGATGGATGGTGCCGTCGGCGATGCGGCCCGGCTCTTGCAGCAGCCCGGTGATCGCCGCGCCGATGGTGGATTTGCCCGCGCCGCTTTCGCCGACGACGCCCAGCACCTCGCCCGCACCGATGGTCAGAGAAACCGCCTCGACAGCGGTGACGGTGCCGCGGCGGGTGGGGAAGTCGACCTTCAGGCCGTCGATCTTCAGAACGGGATCGGTCATGCGCGGCCTTTCGGGTTCAGCGTGTCGCGAAGAAAGTCGCCAAGGATGTTGATCGACAGCGCCAGCACCAGCAATGCCGCGCCGGGCACCGCCAGCAGCCACCATTCCCCCGACAGCAGGAATTGCTGGCCGATGCGGATCAGCGTGCCGAGCGAGGGCTGGGTCGGCGGCAAGCCCGCGCCAAGGTAGGACAGGGTGGATTCGGCAATCACCGCCAGCGCGAAGTTGATCGTGGCGATGACAAAGATCGGCCGCGCGACGTTGGGCAACAGGTGGCGGTAAAGGATGGCACGGGCGGGACGGCCCATCATGATCGCCGCCTGAATGTATTCGCGGCGCATCTCGACCATGGCCGCGCCGCGCACGGTGCGGGCGTAGCTCACCCAGTCCGACAGGCCGATGGCAAGGATCACAACGTAGATCGCCACCGCGTCGCGCAGGTCCTGCGGCAGCATCGAGCGGGTCAGCCCGAAGATCAGCAGCGCCACGAGGATGCCGGGGATGGCCAGTTGTACGTCGGCGGCGCGCATGATGAGCGCGTCGGTGCGGCCGCCGGCATAGCCAGCGATCAGCCCCAGCGAGACGCCGATCAGAGCCGAAAGCGCCACCGCCGCCAGCCCGACCAGCAACGAGGCGCGGGTGCCGAAGAGCACGGCCGACAGCATGTCGCGGCCCTGATCGTCGGTGCCCAGCACAAAGAAGTTGCCGCTGAACTCATTGGCCGAGAACGGAGGTGTGAAGCCATCCATCATGTCGTAGCTGGCACCGCTGCGCAGGTCCTGCGGGGCGAGCCACGGCGCCAGTAGGGCGCCGAGCGCGAGCAGCAGCAGCAGCGCAAAGGCGATCATGGCGACCGGCGAGCGCAGGAATGCGTGGCCAAGGTCGCTGTCGCGGAAGCGGCCAAGCGCCGAGGCGGGACGGGCGGGGCTTTGATCGGGCATCAGGGGCTCCTCAGCGTCCGGTGGCCCGACCGCGCAGCCGCGGATCGAACAGGTAATAAAGCGCGTCGACGATCAGATTGATCGCAACGAAAATCAGCGAGGTGAGCAGCAGGTAGGTTGCCATGATCGGCACGTCCGAGAAATTCACCGAGTTGATGAACAGCAGCCCCACGCCCGGCCACTGGAAGACGGTCTCGGTGACCACCGCGAAGGCGATGACCGAGCCGAGTTGCAGGCCGGAGACGGTGATCACCGGCACCAGCGTGTTTTTCAGCGCGTAGGCGAAGTTGATGCGCCGCTCGGGCACGCCGCGGGCGCGGGCAAAGCGGATGTGATCGGCCTGCAGCACCTCGGCCATTTCGGCGCGCACCAGCCGCAGGATCAGCGTCAACTGGTAGAGCGAGAGCGAGATGGCGGGCAGGATGATCGCCTTCCAGCCCGAGACGGTCAGCAGGCCGGTGGTCCACCAGCCGATCTTGACGGTCTCGCCGCGTCCGAAGGCAGGCAGCCAGCCGAGGTTGACTGCGAACACCCAGATCAGCCCGATGCCGATCAGGAAGTTGGGCAGCGACACGCCGATCAGCGAGCCGGTCATCACCAGTTGCGCCGCCCAGCTTTTCGGGCGCAGTGCGGTGAACACGCCGAGCACCAGCCCGAGGCTCAGCGCCACCACGAAGGAAATGAACGCCAACTCGAGCGTCGCCGGAAGGCGTTCGAGGATCAAATCCAGCACCGGGCGACCGATGCGGATGGAGATGCCGAAATCCCCCTGAAGCGCCCCGGAGATGAAGTGCCAGAACTGCACCGGGAAGGGCTGGTCGAGACCGAGCGCCGCCTCGAGCGCGGCACGGCTCTCGTCCGTCGCATCCTGACCCAGCAGGTTCATGATCGGATCGCCGATGAACCGGAAGGCCGCGAAGGACAGGAAGGCCGTGACCAGCAGCACCGGGATGGCCTGGCCGAGGCGTTTCAGGAGGAAGATCAGCATGCTCTCTTTACTCGTCGACGGTGATGGTCTTGACGAAGACCTGGTTGCCGAGGTTCGGGGTCACGTTGATGCCGTCACGCATGGCGCGGGCCAGCACCTGCACGTGCATCGGCAGGTAGATCGTCTCATCCTGCAGTGTGTCCCAGATCTCGGCGATCGTGGCGTTGCGGGTCTCGATGTCGGCCTCGGAGCCGAGGCTGTCGATCTTTGCGTCGATCTCGGCGTTGTCGAAGTTGGTGACCGACCAGGCGCCCTTGCCGTTCGACTTCGAGTGCACGAGGTTGTCGAACATATACTGGCTGTCGTAGGTCGAGACGCCCCAGCTGATGATGTAGAAATCGGTGTCGCCCTTGGCGATCACCGGCCATTGCACGGCGCCGGGCTGCACGTCGAGGTTCACTTCGATGCCGATGCGCGCCAGCATCGACACAAGCCCGCGGCAGATCGCTTCGTCGTTGACCATCTGGTCGTTGGTGCAGGTCAGGGTGATCGAGAACCCGTCACCATAGCCTGCGTCTTCCATCAGCGCCTGCGCGGCCTCGATGTCGACCTCGGGCACGGTGCCCATGTCGTCGGAATAGCCGTTGATGAACGGCGGCGCGATGGTGCCCAGCGGGGTCGACTGGCCGCGCATCACAACGCGCTGGATGGCGTTGCGGTCGATCGCCATGTTCATCGCCTGCCGCACCCGTTTGTCGGCAAGCGGGTTGCCCTCGGCGGTGCCATAGGTCAGCTCGTCGGCGCCGACGTTCATACCAAAGAAGACCGAGCGGTTTTCCGGCCCGGTGACCACTTCGATGCCGTCGGTGGACTGCAGGCGCTCGACGTCCTGCGGCGGCACGTCCTGCAGGAAGTTCACCTCGCCCGACAGCAGCGCCGAGACGCGGGTCGCCGACGACTGGATCGGAGTGTAGACGACTTCATCGATGTCCATGGGGAACTGATCGGCACCCCAGTAGCCGTCGAAGGCCTGCAGCACCGTGCGGGTGTCGGGCTCCCGCGAGACCAGTGCGTAGGCGCCGGTGCCGTTTTCATGCGTGGCGGCATAGCTTTCCTGGCCGCTGCTGAAGTCCTGCGGCGCTTCGGCGCCATTGGCCTCGGCCCACTCGCGGTTCATGATGAAGATGTTGATCAGGTTGTTGAACAGGATCGGGTTCACGCCGTCGGTGTGCAGGCGCACGGTCAGCGGGTCGACCACCTCGACCTCGGTGATCCCGGCGACGAGGCTGCTCATGTTCGAGGTCTCGCTTTGCGCGCGGGCGATCGAGAACACCACGTCGTCGGCCTCGAAGGCGGTGCCGTCGTGGAAGGTCACGCCGTCGCGCAGCTTCACCTCCCAGATCGTCGGATCCTCGGCAAGGTTGGTCCACTCGGTGGCCAGCACCGGCACCAGTTCGCCGTCGTCCGAGCGGCGCACCAGCGGCTCGTAGATCTGGTGGTTGAAGGCATTGGTCACACCATGGTTGTAGGCGTGCGGGTCAAGTGTCTGGACGTCGCTGCTGCGCGCCCAGTTGAGGGTGGCGGCGGCGGCGGGCAGGGCCGTTCCGGCCAGCAGCAGCGCGAGTGCGCCGGTACGCAGCGGGGCGGTGTTGAACATGGTGGTCCTCTCTGTTGTGGCGGGATCGCCGGTCCGGGCTTTGGCCCTGTTGATGGTTGCGTGGTGCTTGGCGGTTGGCCGCCCTGTCTGACGCCGCGGCAGGCGCCTTACGGGCTTGCCGAGCGCAAATCAATCGTCCGCCTCAGTCATCCAGCGCGATCGGCCCAAGCGTGTCGAAGACATCGCCCGGACCGGGGTTCTCCGGCGCGCAGTGCCCGCCGAAATGCGTCATGATCCCCCAGACTGCGTTGAGCGCGGTCTGCACCGCGCCTTCGACCCAGGCCGGGGTCCAGCTGATGCCGTCTCCCGCCAGGAAAACACCGCGTTCCGCCGCAGGCATGCCGCCTTGCATGAAGTGGCGGTACATGCGGTGATTGTAGCGGTAGTGGCCCGGCAGGGCGCCCTTGAAGGCCCCAAGGAAATGCTCGTCGGCCTCCCAGCTGACCGAGATCGGTTGGCCGATGATGTGGCTCGCAATATCGACGCCGGGGTAGATCTGCGCCAGCGCGTCCAGAGCCAATTCCACCCGCTTTTCAGTGCCATGCGGCAGCAACTTCAGGGCGTCGGTCATCCATGAGTAGCTCAGGCAGATCACCGCCGGCTTGTCGGGGCCATTGTCGAACAGATAAGTGCCGCGGGTGATCCGGTCGGTCAGCGTCATCGACAGCGGGAAGCGCCCGGTCTCGGGATCGCGCTCGTTCCAGAATGGCCGGTCGACCATCACAAAGACCTTGTTGGCCTGCATGTAGCGGGTTCGGTCGAGCGCCATCCAGAGCTTCTGGTCGAACAGCCGCTCTTCGGTGCGGATCGCGGTGGTCAGCAGGTGGGTCTGCGCGGTCACCAGCACCGCCTCGAAGGCCTCGCTGCGGCCCCAGCGGTCGGTGACCTCGATCCATTGTTCGTCGCGGCGCTTGATAGCGCAGGCGCCCGAGCGGGTGGCGCCGCCATTGAGCTGCGCCAGCGTGGTGCCAGCGGGCCAGTGCACGCAGTCGTCCGGCGCGTGACGCCAGAGCTGCTGCGGCATCTGCTCGACTCCGCCTTCGACGTATTCCTGATTGTCGTCCAGTTCGCACAGGTTGACTCGGAGGATCTCCAGCATCGAGTTGGGGAAATCGCTGTCCCAGCCACCGGTGCCGAAGCCGACCTGGCCAAACACCTCGCGGTGCCGGAAGCTCAGCGCTTTGAAGGCGCTGGAGGAGGCGACGAAATCGTAGAAGGTCTTCTCGTCCCACTCGTGCACCAGCGGGTTCCACAGCTCTTTGACGCGGGCGGCGTCGCGGTTGCGGATGGCATCCTTCAGCGCCGTGTAGCTGGCGCTTTCCTCAAGCGCGGCGTCATAGGCGCGGGCGACCTCGGCGAAGAGCGGCGGCAAATCTGAAGCCGTCTCGGCGTAATGCGTGTCGCCCTCGAGATCGATCACCGTCGACGGTGAGGCGGGCGTCAGCGGGTTGGGGAAAGGGCGTGTCTTCAGGCCAAGCTTGCCAAGATAGTGGTAAAAGCCCGCCGAGGATTTGGGAAAGCGCATCCCGCCCAGTTCGGCAATGATGCCGTCGGTGCCGTCGAACGGCTCCGAGCGCAGGCGCCCGCCGATGCGGCCCGCCTCGAAGATCACCGGGTGCAGCCCCATGCGCATCAGCTCATAGGCGGCGACCATGCCTGCGGCACCGGCCCCGATGACCGCGACCCTGCGTCCGCGCGCTTCGGGTGGCAGGCTGCCCATTCCGGCGGGATGGGTCAGCCAGTCATCGTAGGCGAAGGGAAAGTCGGGGCCGAAGGCGGTCAGCGGAGCGGTCATCAGTCAGTAGTCCCCGGCGGCCTTGTCGCAGATCTCGGCGTCGGTCAGCGCGGCGGCATCTGCCGCCTCGGCGCGTTTGACGTTTTCGAAGGTGGTCAGCAGCGGCGCCGGGAACCAGCCTTTCACGGCCTCACTCTGGGCCATCAGATCAAGCGCCGCCTCAAGGGTTTCGGGCAACCGTGCCAACCCCTTCTCGGCGCGTTCTTCGCTCGAAAGCGCCTCCGGATCGCCCGCATGCACGCGCGGCTCGAGGCCGCGTTCGATGCCGTCGAGCCCGGCGCGCACCAGCGCGGCCAGTGCCAGATAGGGGTTCGCGGTGGCGTCGGCGGCGCGGTATTCGACGTTGAACTGCTTGGCCGGATCCTTGCCGCCGATCTCGACGGTGGGGCAGATGCGCAGGCTCGCCTCGCGGTCGCGCTCGGAGAGCCAAGTCCATGCCGAGGACCAGTTGTGCGGCTTCAGGCGCAGGTAGGACGAGGGCGCAGCGGCGGTCAGCGCCAGCAGCGCCGGCATATGCTCAACGATGCCCGCGCAGAAGGCACCTGCGGCCTGCGACAGCCGGCCCGGGCGCGCGGCGTCGAAGGTCACCGGGTTGCCCGCTTCGTCGAGGAAGCTGAAGTGGATGTGCACGCCATTGCCGACGGCATCCGGCGCGGTTTTCGGCGCGAACGTCGCGCGCCATCCGGCAAGACGGGCCATCTCGCGGGTGATCTTGCGGATTGCGACGCAGCGGTCGGCGGCGGTCAGCGCGTCGATCGGGCCGGAGGTGACCTCGTACTGGTTCTCGCCGTATTCGGCGATCAGCACCTCGGGGTCGATCCCTGCATCCTCGAGCGCGGCGAAATACTGCCCGGCAAAGGGTTCGGCGCGGCGCATCGCCTGATAGGAGAAGACATGCGCTGGGGCCCAATCGGCGCCGAGGATCTGGAACTCCTGCTCGAAGCTGGCGATCAGCGTGAGGCCAGTGGCGGCCTTGAATGCGTCCAGCGCCGCGATCAGCGCGCTGCGGGCGCAGCCGGACCAAGGCGTGCCGTCGAGCTCGGTGATATTGCCCATCACCATGTCGAAGGGCGTCGGTGCGCCGGTCAGTTCGGTGGAAAAGCGGGCGTCGGGGTCGGGCAGCAGGCGCAGGTCGCCGGAGGAGCCCCAGATGTCGGCGTCGATGATGTGCCCGTCGGGCTTCAGCGACAGGTTCGCGGGCACCCAGCCGACGCCGGTCTGCCCCATGCGCGCGATGCGGGGGGCGGGCACGAAGCGGCCGCGCGTGATCGCGGTAAGGTCGGTGGTGACGACGGCGGCAAGGTTGGTGGCGGTCGGGGTGGTCATTGGGGTCCTTCCTTGCGGTCAGTTGGCCATCGCCGCGAGGCGGGCGCAGATGTCATCGGTGGTGCCTTCGAAGCAATACCCGCCGAAGGCGCTCAGCGCGGTCTCGTGGCGCTCGGCGGTGGCGGCCATGCAGGCATCGGTAGCGACGTAGACGCTGTAGCTGCGGTCGGCGGCATCGCGCACCGCCATGTCGACGCATTGATCGGTCATCACGCCGCAGACGATCAACTGCTTCACTCCGAGGTTCTTGAGCAGGTAGTCGATATTGGTCGAGTTGAACACGCCCGAAGAGGTCTTCGGCAGCAGGATCTCGTCACCCTCCGGCATCAGCGAGGGGACGGGCAGCGCCCGGTCATCGGATTTCGCCAGATGGATCGGCGTCATCTTGTGATCGAGCGAGCGGTCGCGGCCATCTTCGGTGAGGCTCTGGATGATCGTGTGCAGCACCTCGACCCCCGCGGCGCGGGCGGCGGCGATCAGTTTCTCGCACGCCGGGATCGTTACCTGCTCGACGGCATCGTAGAACTCATCCTTCGGGCCGCCGCCAGCCTCGTGGCCGGCATAGGCGCGGTCGAGCCAGATACGCTGCATGTCAACCAGCAGCAGGCCGGTCTCGCCGGGAACGAAGGCGGCATCGCGCGCGGGGAGGGTCATGGTCATGTCCTTGCAAGCTCAGTCTCGGCCACCCCGCACCAGTCGAGGATGGCGGCGGCGAAGACCTTTGTGGTTTCTCGGATGGAGGCCACGTCGGCCCATTCGTCGGCGGCGTGCTGGTTGGCTCCGGCCGGACCGTAGCGCAGCGCCGTGACGCCGGCGGCGGCGTAATGCGCGCCATCGGTCACGCCGATCGAGCCGCGCAGCGGTGTGTCCTGCCCGGTCAGCGTGCGGCGGCTGTTGCGGATCGCGCCGACCAGCGGATGGTCGGGGCTGGTGTTCATCGGCGGGAACTGCAGGCCGTAGAGCTTCCAGTCAACCGTGATCGGATGCGCCCGGAGCCACGGGTCCGAGGCGCAGAAACCGGCGACGAAGGCCTCGAAATCGGCGCGCACCTCGGTCGACGTCTGATCGGGCATGAATTTCATATCGATGTCGATCACCGCGACGTCGGGGGTGATGCCGGGGTTGTTCATGATTTGCGGCAGCCCATCCGGCCCCATGCCCGCACCGATCTGCACGTTGCCGACGCCGAAATGGTTCACCCCGGCAGGCATCAGCGGATGCGAATGGGTGCGGGCCACGGCGGCCTCGTAATCGCGCAGCGCGGCAAGAAAGCGGGTGGCGATGTCGGCGGCGCTGATCGGGTCGGGCGCGCCTTTCTGATCGTGCGGCTGCGGCCAGTAGCCCTTGTACCGATAGGCCGAATGACCCTGCCGTCCACGGATGGTCACGCGCAGCCATTCCAGCCCGCCCTGACACAGGTGCAGTTCGCCCTGTGCCGGCTCGGCGATGATCGCGGCGGCGGCGGTCTCGCCCTGCTCGACCGCCGAGATCGCGCCAAAACCGCCAGCTTCTTCGTCGACCACGGAATGCAGCGCGACCTGTCCGCGCAGACGCACGCCCGCTTTGCGCACGGCGCGCATCGCAGCAACGCAGCAGGCCAGCCCGGCCTTCATGTCCATTGCGCCGCGCCCCAGAACGCGCCCGTCGCGGATTTCGCCACAGAACGGATCGTAACTCCATTCCCCGGCATCGCCCACCGGTACGACGTCGATATGGCCGCACAGGATCAGCGAGCGTTCAGGCTCTCCGGCCTCGGTCTTGGCTACGAGGTTGGGACGGCCCGGCAGCGCGTCCCACTGGCGGCAGTCAAGCCCGAGCGCGGTCAGTTCGCGCTCCAGCAGTGCCTGCACCTCGGCTTCACGGCCTGCGATGTCGACGCCGGCGGTGCCTGCGGGGAACTTGGGGTTCACCGAGGGAATGCGCACCAGCTGCGCCGCCAGTTCAACCGACCAGTCGGGCTCGGCGTCGAGCACGGCCCAGACCTTGTCCCGCGCGGCCTGCTGGCTGTCGGGGCTGGACGTGGCGATGTCGGTTGTCTGGCTCAAACTGGGGTCCTTCAGGGCGTGCCGCCCCCGCCGCGCGCGGGATTGCGGCAACTATGAACGCGCTGCGCCTCATGTCAATAATCTTTCAGAAATACGACAGGCAGATAAAATTTAGGTTGCATTACATTCTGCGCGGCGTGTTACTGCCCGGTGAATTATCTGGAGACCCGCCCATGACACAGACAGCACAGGCGTCCGCGCCAAGAGCGCAGGCGAATCCCGCCGAGGCTTGGCCCGCGCCCTGCACCGTCATGAACGAGGGCGGAACCTCCGACTGGCTGCTGGTGTGCGAACACGCGTCGTCCTACATGCCCGAGGAATTTCAGCGCCTTGGCCTGCCAGAGCACCAGCGCCGGGCGCATGTCGCGTGGGACCCGGGCGCGGCGGATCTGACCCGCGCGCTGGCGCAGCGATTGAATGCCGAGGCCGCGCTGGCCAATTATTCGCGGCTGCTGATCGACCTCAATCGCCCGCTGGACATGCCCAGCCTGATCCCGCAGCGCTCCGAAGACATCGAGGTGCCGGGCAACCAAGGGCTGACGGAGAGCGCCCGCGCCGAGCGCATCGACCGCATTCACCGCCTATTTCATGAGCGCCTTGCGGCGATCCTCGACCGGCGGCAGGCCGAGGGTCGGCGCACGCGGATCCTTGCGGTGCACAGTTTCACGCCGGTTTACCATGGCGAGACCCGGCCCTGGCACTTGGGCGTGCTGGCCGGCGAGTCGCGGGCGCTTGCCGAGGAATTCGTCAGCAAGACACGCCTTCACACCCCCGGCCTCTGCGTCGCGCTGGACGAACCCTACGCGGTCGGAGATGGTGACGACTACGCGATTCCGATCCATGGCGACGCCCGCGGGAACGACGCCCTGTTGCTGGAATTGCGCAATGATACCCTGGCGGCACCGGCAGCGATCGACGCCTGGACAGATGTAATCGCCGACGTGCTTGCGCAGATCTGAGGCCGGATCATGGGCGCGGATGAGTGCGGTGGCGCGCAAGGAGACGACCGCATGAGCATTCGCGATCTGCTGACGCGCGAAGAGATCAGCCTGACCCCGGCCGAGGCGCGCATCGCGCAGGTTCTGCTGAACGACTACCCGACGTCCGGGCTCGGCACCGCGAGCAGCCTTGCGAAACGGGCGAGCGTGTCGGACCCGACGGTGATCCGCCTTGTGGTCAAGCTCGGCTTCGACGGCTTTCCCGACTTTCAGGCCAGCCTGCTGAGCGAGGTCGAGGACCGGCTGCGCTCGCCGCTGTCGATGATGGACAGCCGCGCCACCGGGGGGTCGGACAGCCCGGCCGACAGCTATCTTGCCTCGGCGCGCGATGCGGTCGGCGACACGGCGGGGCTAACGCCGCAGCGCTCCTACGAGAAGGCGGCGCGGCTGATCACCGAAAGCCGCAGCGTGCTGGCCATCGGCGGGCGGTTCTCGCGGTTCCTCGCGGGGATGCTCGTGCAGCACCTCGAACAGTTCCGCCCCGGCGTCAGTTGGATGCCGCAGGTGACGCAGAGCAGCTTTGACCGTCTTGTTGACCTTGGGCGGCGCGATCTTGTGCTGGCGTTCGACTACCGGCGTTATCAGACCGATGTGAACAGCTTTGTCAGTCAGGCAGCAGAAGCAGGGGCGCGGGTGGTGTTGTTCACCGACCGTTGGCAGAGCCCGCTGGCCGCCAAGGCAGACGTCAGCCTTGTCTGCCCGGTGGAGGTGCAGTCGCCCTACGACACGATGGCCCCGGCGCTGGCGCAGATAGAGGCGCTGGTCGCCCAGATGCTGACCAGCGAGGACCCGCAGCGCCGCCGCCGCATCGAGCAGATCGAGGCATTCCGCGCCGCCAACCGGGTCACCGACCCGAGCTGATGGGGCCTTGGCGGGGGTCTTGGTGGGGGCTCACCCCGCTGCGTCTTCGTCCTCGTCCTTGATCTCCAGAGAGAACCGCACCCCTTCGGCAGCAAGACCGCCGCCGAGGCCGGTGACCGTGCCGTCGGCGCGCCAGCAACACGCCCCCTCCATGCTACCGTCGTCGTGGAAGCGGATGGCGTTAAGGCCGCCGCCCACCAGCTTCACTTTCTTCACCTCGTTGCCACGCGCTTCCAGGTCGGGTGCGAGGTGGTGGAAGGCGGGCTCTAGCTCGATGTCCTGCCCCTGCGACCACACGCGGGGGGCCTCCACCGCCTCCTGCAGGTCCATGCCGTGATCGACAACGTTGAGGATTGCCTGCATCACCGAAGGAAAGATGCGTGTGCCGCCGGGCTGGCCGAGGGCAAGGAACGGCTTGCCGCCTTTCGTCAGGATAAGCGGTGCCATCGAGGTTGGGACCCGCTTGCCGGGCACCACAGAGAGTGCCTTGCCGGGGCGCGGGTCGAAATTCCAGTTGTAGTTGTTGGGGATGATCCCGGTACCGGGCACCACGAATTTCGCGCCGAAGAGTCCGTTGATGGTGAAGGTCGCGCTGACGATCAGCCCATCCGCGTCGGCGACGGTGATATGGGTGGTGTCGCGGCTCTCGCGGCCGGCGCGGTCGGGCATCTGCGGATCGCTGGCCTCCAGATCGGCGAGACACGCCTGTGCGTAGTCGTCCGAGATCAGCCGCGCCACCGGCACATCGACAAAGCGTGGGTCGCCGCTGTAGCGGTTGCGGTCGACGAAGGTGCGCCGCATGACCTGTCCCAGCAGGTGCGCGCGTTCGGCGCTGCCGAAGCCCATGCCCGCAAGGTCGAACTGCGACAGCATGTTGAGCATCTGCGGGACATGTACGCCCGAGGACGCCGGGGGCGGCGGGCCGTAGACGTCGAAGCCGCGGTAGCTGCCGCGGATCGGCTCGAGGATCTGGGGCGCGTAGTCGGTCAGGTCAGCCTCGGTCAGATGCGCCGCGGGCAGGGGGCCTTGGGCGAGCGTCTCGATCAGCGCCTTGCCGAGCGCACCGCCGTAGAGCGCCGCGGCGCCCTGCTCGGCGATAAGCTCGAGCGATCGGGCGTAGTCCTCCTGCACCAGCCGGTCGCCGTGGCGCAGCGCGCGGCCACCGGGCATGAAGATGCGGGCGAACTCGGGGTCCACCTCGCCCTCGACATAGGCGAGGCTGTCTTGCAACGCCCCGGCAAGGTAGTGCGTCGCGACAAAGCCGCGGCGGGCGTGGCGGATGGCCGGCTGCACCAGATCGGCAAACGGCAGGCGGCCATGGCGCGCGTGCATCCTCGCCCAAGCGGCAAGGCTGCCCGGCACCGCCACGGCGGCGCGGCCGACATCGTTGCGCCGTCCGGCGGTTTCCATGTAGCGCGCTGGCTCGTCCGAAACGGGCGTGAACATCTCAGGCTCGGCGGCGGAGCCGGCGCAGGAGAGCCCCTCGATGATCTCATGGCTGCCGTCCGGCAGGCGCAACTGCGCAAGGCCGCCGCCGCAGATGCCCACCATCATCGGCTCGACCACGGTCAGCGTCAGCAGCGTGGCGACCGCCGCGTCCACCGCGTTGCCGCCCGCCGACAGCATTTCGGACCCGGCAGCCGCGGCCAGCGGGTGGTTCGCCGTGACAAGGCCACCGCGGGCCCGCACCGGATGCTTGGTTGTTTTCACACGGTAGGTTTGCGGGGTCATCCGGGGCCTCGATGCTGCGAAATAAGGTGCTGCCGTTTAGACTGCGCAATGACGGCGATCGCAATCGTGGATGCCGGGCGCGCGCAGAGAATTTGCTTTCTGCGTGCCGCCTTTTTCCGCTGCGCGCCATCGCGCCGGGCAGGGCGGCACGCATGTCTGGCACGGTGGGGTGGAACGTGGTGAACCTCGTCTTCGAAGGGGGCCTGCCGCGCAAGGGTCTGTACGGCCCGAAAACGCCGACCGCACAGGAGCCCGCCCGATGACCGACAGTCTCTCCGCTTGTTCGCAGGATACCCGGCAGGTCGCGTGCGCCGCGTGGCTCGAAGACACCAACGAGGTGACCCGCACCTTCCTCAACGCCGGCAGCATTCCGGGGCTGATCAACCTCGGCGGCGGGCTGCCCGATCCTGTGACCTATCCTGCCGAGGCGCTGGCCGAGCTGGCGCATACGGCTGTGCTCGATCATCCCGCAGAAAGCCTCGCCTATGCCCCGATCGAGGGGCTGCCGGCGCTGCGGGCCGCGATCGCCACGCGCTACAGCCGTGGACCGCTAAAGCTGGGGCCGGAGAACGTGTTGGTGACCTCGGGCGGCATGCAGGCCCTCGATCTACTCGGCAAGCTGTTCATTGACCGCGGCGACGTGTTGGCCGCGCAGTCACCGACCTATCTTGGTGCACTTGATGCCTGGCGACCGCGCTACCCATCTTACCGACCGTTGGAAATGGCGCAGCTTGGCGAACCGGGTGCGCTCGAAGGCGCGCGCTTTGCCTATACCGTGCCGAATTTCTCGAACCCGACCGGCGCGCTGGTTGATACCGCCACGCGCGGCGCCCTCGTCGCCGATGCCCGGGCCGCCGGCACGCCGCTGGTCGAGGATGATCCCTATGGCGCGCTTTACTACGATGGGGCCGCTTTGCCGCGGATGATCGAACTGGACGCCAAGGCAAACGGCTCGGCCCGCGCCGATGGGCTCTACGATGGTCCGGTGATCTACCTTGGCACGGTGTCCAAGGAACTGGCACCGGGGCTGCGCACCGGGTGGATGATCGCCGCGCCCGAGATCATCTCGGCGGGGACCGTGGTCAAGCAGGGGTCGGACCTGGCCACCTCAAGCCTGTCGCAACGCATCGTCGCCTCGGCGATGACCGGAGGGCTGATGGACGTCGCCGTGGCGCGTAGCCTCGACACCTACCGTCCTCGCCGCGACGCTTTGTGCGACGCGCTCGAGCGGCACCTTGCGGGCGTTTTTACCTGGACCCGGCCCGTCGGTGGCATGTTCGTCTGGATCACCGCGACCGATCCGACATTGGACACCGACCGGCTGATGAAGGTCGGTCTTGATCATGGCGTCTGCATCTCGCCGAGTTCGGTCTTCGACCCCATGGGCCGGAACCGCAGAGGCGCGCGGCTCAACTTCACCGCCAACACGCCCGAGAAGCTGGAAGAGGCGGTGCGTCGCCTCGCGGGCGCCGTCGCGGACCTCAGGGGGGCCTGAAAACCGCTCGGGTGCCCTCGCTGTGAGGGAGGCCGAGGTCGTGAGGCAAGAAGCGGGGGTTCATGCAATCGCCTGACGCCCCGATTGGCCGCGCGATGGCGGGCCGTCCCGCGTGAAAAGTGGAGTGCGCAACGGCCTTCGCGTCCAGTCTACAGGCCTATGATAAAAGGGGCCGGCGCGTTGGCACCGGTCCCTCGCATGTCGCGCTCCAGCACCCTCAGGCGCGCGCAAGGCCCGCGCTGCGCTCGCGGAAGATCGCGATCGCCAGTGCCGCGCCCACCAGTGCCGCTGCGCCGAAGACCATGAAGGCCATGTGGAAGCCGCCCACCTTGATCAGCGGCTGTGTCAGGATGGGCGAGATGAACTGACCTATGAAGAGGCTGAAGGTCAGCGCCCCCGAGGCCTTGCCGTGATGCCGCATCGGCACCGCGTCCAATGTGGAGTTCAGCAACGTCGGCACGATCAGGCCCGGCCCCATGCCCACGAGTAGCGAGGCTGCCGCAATCATCGGCACCAGCGTGACGTAGCTCATCAGCAGAAACCCGGCGGCCAGCATGAGAAAGCCCGCGGCCAGCACGCCGCCGCGACCAAGGACTCCGCGCAGCTTCGGGTAGATCATGGCCACCGCACCGGCGGCAAAGGTCACGCAGACCATCATCATCGCGGCGGTGCTTGGGTCTGTGTGGCCAAGCTCTCCGAGATAGAAAGCGATCTGTGTCGGCAGGATGTAGAAGGTGGCGAAAGTCAGCCCCAGCAGAAGCAGTGCCAGCGCCAACACCATCTGCCAGCCGTCCTGCCCCTGCGCGGTCGGATGGCTGCCGTCTTCGTGAGAATGACTCTTGGGCTCTTCGAGGCAGACGTAGAGGATCGGCAGGTACAGCAGGCCCGCCAGATAGAGTGCGAAAGGATAAAAGGCTGAATGGTTGGCCAGTTGCCCCGCCACCGCGATGAAGATCAGCCCGCCGAAGTTGATGAAGGTCATTTGCAGGCCCATGAATCTGCCGCGTTCGGCCCCGTGGAAATACTGCGCGACCAGCGCGGTCATCGCGGTCATCAGCATGGCAACGCCCACGCCGAGGATCAGGCGGGTCCCCAGCAGCAGAGGCAGGGAAGGGGCCCAGAGCCCGGCGCTGCCCGCGAGGCCGAAGAGCGCTGCGCCGGTGATCAGCATGGGTTTGCGGCCCACGCGATCGACGAAGAGCCCCGCGAAGGGCGCGATCACGGCGACGGTCAGCGACGGCGCGGTGATCAGCAGACGGGTCAGCAGGTCGGCATTGGGAGTTGCGGCGAAATACGCCCCGATCCCCGGCAGGCCGGGGCTGATAATGGCATTGGACATGACCGTCAGCGTGGCAGCAAGCAGCAACGCGACGGCGCGACGGTCCTTCAGAAGAGAACCCATGGGAGGCACCTGTACATACGGGGAGGAATTACAATTTACAAAATCTGTAACTTGTAAGAAGAAGACAATCAAGTGCGCTGCCAGAGGAGAGGGCCAGGGCGATGCCGCGAACGGGACTTGCCCCCGAAGAACTGAAACGACGTGCGGTCGAGGTGGCCAACCTGCGCATCAAGTCGGCTGGCTACAGCAAGCTGCGGGTGACGGATATCGCGGCTGAACTCGGCGTCAGCCATGCCGCGCTCTATGCGCACTTCTCCGGCAAGGCAGAGATCCTTGATGCGGTTGTGGGGCACTGGCTGGACATGGCGCACGAGGAATTGCGCGCCGCCGTCACAGGCCCCGGCACTCCGGAGGAACGGCTCGAAACATGGCTGATCCAGCGGCTGCGCCTGAAACGCGCGGCGGCGGTGAAGGACCCCGAACTTTACGAGGCCTATTGCCAAGCCACCGACCGGCTGCGCGACGTGGTGCAGCGCTACAAGGACATCTGGCGCGATCAGATGGCGATGCTGCTGCTTCAGGCGATCCCCGACCTGAAAGACCCCATTTATGCGGCCCGGCTGGTGCAATCTGCGATGTACGGCTTCCATCATCCCCGACTGGTCTTGGAATACCTCGAGACCGACTCTGAAGAGGTCGAAACCCGCCTGAGAGATGTGCTTCACACGCTGATCGCAGGGCTGCGCAGTACTGTCTGACCGGGGCTCGCGCCCCTGTGTCCGGCAAAACCCATGTTTCCCGTGCGCGGAGACGACTTGTCGCCCTATGCTTATTTTGACGCCCGATAGGGCCACACGCAGATTGCAGGACCTCTAGTCGAAAATATGCACGAAGCCTTGCACCATCAGATCGCGGCAGACGGGATCGAAGCTTTGGCGCTCCGCTCGGACCGGAGTTTTCCGCGCCACAGCCACGACGAGTTTGGCTTCGGCTATCTCGTCTCGGGCGGTCAGGACAGTTGGAGCGGGCGGGGGCTGGTCGAGGCCGGGCCGGGCGACGTGATCACCGTGAACCCGGGCGAGATGCACGATGGTCGGGGGCGTCCCGGCGCGCCGCGCCACTGGCGGATGCTGTTTTTGACCCCAGAGGCGCTGTCTCGTTTCGGCGATATGGCGGCGGCAAGTGTGGAATGGCGCGATCCGGTGATCTCGCATGCCCCGACACGCGGCGCCGTGGCGCAGGCCTTTGCGGCGGTGGCGGCAGAGCATCCGGATCAAGCCGGGCTTGAGGAGGCGCTATTTGTCGCGATCCGGAGCCTTCGCGGAGATCGCCCGGTCGACATGGGACCCTCGCGCGGGCAGGCGTCTTCCAAATCGGTTGCGCGGGTGCTTGATCTGATCGCACAGAACTGGGGCGCATCGCTTTCGCTGTCGGATTTCGCGGCGGAAGCCGGAATGAGCCGTTACGCTTTCCTGCGTCGGTTTTCGCGGGAGGTGGGCGCCACACCGCATGCTTATCTGACCCAACATCGGGTGAAACGTGCGCGTTCGGCAATCGCCGCGGGCCTGCCGATCGCAGAGGCGGCGCTGGCGGCCGGCTTTGCCGACCAGAGCCATCTGACCCGAGCGTTCGCGCGACAGTTCGGCCTCCCGCCCGGACGGTTCAGGGCAGCCACTGGCACCTAAAGGCAATTTTCTTCAAGCCGCGCCACGCTGCGATGCTCTATCCCTCAGGCATCCGCAATGCAGCGATGAGGGTGCGATGCGCTTTTCCGGTTCACTTAGAAGTTCATGCGTCCCGCAGGGGACAGCGGCCCACGCGGTGTCGGGACGCGCGGGGGCGGCAACAGATATCGCCGCACAGGAGGCTTGAGCATGGACTCAGCTTTCCTTCTGACCTCGCTGATCGTCGTGCTCGCGCCCGGCAGCGGGGTTCTCTACACGCTGGCCATCGGGCTCTCTCAGGGCAGGCGGGCAAGCGTCGTGGCGGCTGCTGGCTGCACCTTGGGAATCCTGCCTGCGATGCTTGCAGCGATCCTCGGGCTCGCCGCGCTGCTGCAAACAAGTGTGCTGGCATTCGAGATCTTCCGGGTCGCCGGCGCGCTTTACCTGCTCTGGATGGCTTGGGCCGTGGTGCGTGAGAAAGGCGCGTTGGACATAGCGCCAGAGCACCGCCAGAAGCCTCTGAGACGGGTGGCGCTGACCGGGTTCGCCCTCAACATCCTCAACCCGAAGCTCGCGGTGTTCTTTCTTGCCTTCCTGCCGCAGTTCGTGCCCGCCGAGGCGTCTGAGCCGGTCGTCCATATGCTCGCGCTCAGCGCGGTCTTCATGGCGATGACCTTCGTCGTCTTCGTGGGCTACGGCGCGCTTGCCGCGCAGGTCCGCGGCCATGTTGCCTCGCGCCCGGCAGTGATGACCTGGCTGCGCGGCGGCTTTGCGGGCGCTTTCGCGCTGCTCGCCGCCAAGCTTGCTTTCACGCCAGACTGATCAGGCAGCAGAGCCGTTGTCGGATCACAGTGCTTGAGCGCTCTGGCCGCCTTGCTGCGGGCATAGGTGCAGGTCATTGAACCGGCAAAGTAATTGCCTTGGCAAGAGTATCACCTTTGCACTTGCACTTAGTTGCAAAATATCACGCGACCGGCATCACACCCGCTTGGGCCCGCTTTTGAATAACGAAAGCGAGACTGAATAACGATTATGGCGAAAGAGCATGGTCCCACGGGAGCCGTCCGGCTGCGCCCCCGCCAGCAGGGGGCGCGGCTGGCGGGGGCTCACCACTCTGCGGTCTCACGCACCTTCAGCGACCGGGCGAGCGTATCGGAGCGCACCCGTGCCAAGGTGATGGCGGCGGCCAAGGACCTGAATGATCACGTCATTCAATTGGCCCGCGGCATCTCAAAGGATGAGAGCCGCCCGGTCGGCCTGCTGGCCTCGAACCTGACCCAGTCCTACCATGGCCAGTTGCCTCGAGGCGGGTCAGAAGGTGATCTGATCAACCGAGGCGAGACCTGCCCGGGCGTGCACCACGTACAGTTCGACGATCGCACCGCGATGGAAGACTCGGTTCACATGCTGCTGCGCGCAGGGTGTCGAGCCCATCGTGTGGCGTGCGCCGGGAAGCGGCGCCGAAGACGGGCCGGCTGCGGCGCGCAGCCTGTTTGCCGGGCGCGAACGTCCGGACGGGCTTTTCTGCATCACCGACCTCGTCGCCTGTGGCCTGATCGATGCGGTCCGGCAGGACTTGCGGATTGCGGCGCCGCAGGACCTGTGCGTCATCGGGTTCGACAACATACCGGCGTCGAACTGGCTTGGCTACGGGGTGACCAGATCGGCCCGCTTGGAGAACATCTGCGGCAGGCTGAAGACCTGGCGGCGCATCGCGACATGGTATGGGCGCTGCCCAGAGACCGGTTTCTCAGAGAGCGCGATCGCGTTGGGCATCATCTTCTAGCGTGGCGCGGCAACGGGCCCTGAACTTAGGCGCTCACAGGCCCGATCGCATGCGGGGTTGTGCCCTCCTCAACGCCCTCGGCAGCGTCTGAAGAAAGGCATGCGATCTGTTTTGGAAAGCGCCCCGTCAGCGGCAAAAAGGTCCGCATAATGCAGGATCATCACTTCGGGATCCGGGCCGCGCAGCGGGGCGTGTGTGGCGTGCGTCGCAACTCCGGCCACGATCGCCTCATCCACGCCAAGCTCGGTGAGCATAAGCGCCCCCAGAACTCCATGCGGGATGCGTGCGGCAACCGGCGTGTCGAGGTCGCCCTCGGGGCGGCGCTCCATCAGCAGCGGCTTGTCGAGATCGTGCAGCAGCAGCACCGCCAGCAGCCTTTGCCGATCAACCTGCCAGCCCCAGCGCGTTTCGGCCACGGGCAGCAGCGCCAGCCCCGCCTCTGTGACGTCGTTGGTGTGATCGACCAGCGTGTCCTGTGAGCCATGCGAAAACGGCACGTCGGCAAGCCGATCGTAAACCGAAGAGGCGATCATCGAGGTCCACGCGGTGACGAAGGCGTCTTGCAGGTCGGTCTGCAACTCCGAAGCGCGGGGAAAGGCCGCCAGGACCTCTTGGCTTTGGTCGGCGGAGGGTTTGACGATATGATAGCTTTTCATCCGTGAGTGATCCTGTTCAGATGTTGGCATGACGAAGGAAATTCCCCGTAGGGCGCCCCGCAGCGCCCCCGCCTCGAAAGCAGGGCAGGCGCAGTCGGCAAAGCATGGTGACCAGACTCTGGAGGGCCGGATCTACCGCGCGTATCCCGACCTGACGCGCTCGGAGCAGCGACTTGCGGATGTGTTGCTTGAGCATCAGATGGATCTGCCGATCTACACCGCCGCGGAGCTTGCGGCCAAGGCAGGCGTGTCGAAAAGCACCGCGGCGCGGCTGATCCGCGTGCTGGGGTATCGCAGCTATCCCGAGGCCAAGCGGGCGATCCGCAACGAGCAGTTCTGGGGCTCGCCGCAGGGCGGGCTCAGTCGGGCCGAGCATCCGCAGGAGGCCTCGGTCAAACGGATGATGGAGGACGATCTCGAGAACATCCGCTTGACGCTCAGCGCCATCCCCGAGGCGCGCATGACCGAGGCTGCGCACGATATCGCAAGCGCACGGCGGGTGTGGATCATCGGCCTGCGCAGCGGCCATGGGCTCGGGCTGCACATGGCGCATTATCTCACGCTTATCCGCGGCGATGTGCATTTGATGAACTTCGGGGCGGGGTCGCTCTCGCATGACGTGGGGAGTCTCGACGAGGGCGATCTGCTGCTGGTCATCGCCTTTCGCCGCCGGCCCAAGGTGCTGGTCGAACTGCTGGAAGCGGCGCGTGATGAAGGCGCGCGGACGCTGCTGATCACCGACCTCTCGGCCGGGGCGAGCGCGCGGACCGCCGACATCACCCTGCGCTGCCGCACCCAGAGCCCGGCGCCGTTCAACACGTTCACTGCGGCGGTGACGCTGATCAACTGCCTGTCGTGGCAGGTGCACGCGATGATGGGCGACGCGGCGATAGAGCGCTATCGCCGCATCGACCAGTTGGTGCGCAAGCTCGACAACGTCTCGGTGCCACAGCCGCGGGAGTGACCGCGCTGCGGGCTGGCCGGGACCGTCTTGCATGCTCACCCCAGCAGGTGGGCCCGGGTGGGGCGGGCCCAGATGCCGGTGCGCGAACTGCTGGCTTTCGAGCGGGCCAGCAGGCTGGCAAGCCCGGTGGCGGCGCCGACACCTTCGATCACCGGCAGGCCGTGCTGCGCTTCCAGATCTCGGGCAAAGTCTGCCATGCCGGCGCAGCCAAGCACGATGCTCTCGGCCCCACGGGCCTTGGCCTCGACAATGTGGTCCGAGATTTTCTGCGCCGCGCCGGTCGCGGGATCGTGCAGCGCCAGCACCGGGATGTCGCTGGCCAGAACCGCGCGGCAGCGACTGGCAAAGCCGTAGCGCGCGACATTGTCTTCCAGCACCGGCGCCGAGCGCGACAGCGTGGTGACCACGGCGAAGCTGTGCCCGAGCAGCGAGGCAACATGCATCGCCGCCTCGCCGATGCCGACCACCGGCCCGTCCAGCAGCGCCCGCGCCGCGTCCAGCCCGGTGTCGTCGAAACAGGCGATGACATGCGCCTGCGCGCCTTCCGTCTCGGCCTGTTTCATCCGGGCCAGCATCCCGGGCACGGCCATCGCGCCGTCGAAAGGCCCCTCGATGGCATCAGGACCGCTGGCGGACTGGCCCGCAATCACCTCGACATCGGGCGCGGCAGCGGCGCGGGCCGCGCGCGCGATGCCCTCGGTCATCGAGGCGGTGGTGTTGGGGTTGGTGATGGCGATGCGGATCATGCGCTGACCGGCCCCGCAAGGGCTGCCGTGGGAGCGCTGTCGTTCAGGTCGTCATAGGGGATGGGCGCGGTCGTCAGGAAGGCATCCGCGATGCCCTGTTGCCAGCGGGCATAGGACGCATCGGGAATGCGCGGTGTGTTCCACATGCCGCACGCGCGGTAGAGGTCGACCACGGACACCGCGATATCGGCGTCGATTTTGGGGAAGGTTTTGACCAGGAAGTCGCGGAAGCTGTCGGCCTCGCGGGCGTTCACCCATGCCATGCCGCGATCAAGTGCGCGGGCGAACCGTTCGGGGCGCGTGTCCCCCTCGGGCAGGCCTTCGGTGTAATAGACGCTCCAAGGAATATCGCCGCCGTCACGGGCGAAGACCGCCGCGACCTTGCCCTTGCCGGCCGCTTGGTAGGCCAGCGCGCCGGGCAGGTCGATCAGCAGGTAATCCCCCATCCCACGGGCGTAGCAGTCTTGCAGGATCCCGGCGTCGAGGTCCTGGATGTAGTTGACCGATTTCGGATCGATGCCCGCTTCGCGCAACATCATCTTGAGGTAGATGCCGACGCTGGCGCCGTTCGACCCTTTCATCAGAACCGTCTTGCCGACGAGGGCGGCGGCATCGAAGGCGTCGGATGCCGCGCGGCCCACCAGCGCCAGCGGTGCCCGGTTGGCGACCTGCGCGAAGGGCACAAGGCGACGGCCCCGGCCGTGGAACATGGACGGCACCCAGATGCCGCCAAGCGCCGCCTCGGCGTCGCCGTCACGGATGTGATCCAGCACCAGGTCCCACGGACGCGGCACGACGTCGGAAACGTCGAGCCCCTCGTCGGCGAAAAAGCCCTGCGTCTCGGCGACGTAGTGCGGCAGGTAGTTGAGGCTGTGGCCGGTGGCCGAAACGAGGAAGCGGTCCACGTTTGTCTCCTTGATCTTTGGTTAGGCGAGGCTGGCTGCAGCGGCGGGCGCAAGGCTGCCGCCGACCGGCGCCACGCGCTGGCCGGTGGGCTTGTCGAACCACACCGCGTCGGCGTCGTCATAGTCGAGCGCGCAGGCGTCGCCATGCGACAGGCCGGGGTGGCCGGGCATACGCACGAAGACGAGGTCTTCGGTCGAGATGCCGTCGCCGGCATGCTCGAGCCCGAGCCGGCAGCCCATGATGGTTTCCGCGCCAAGCCGTTCGATCACTGCCACGCGGCCCGGGATGCGGCCTTCGCCGGCCGGGCGCAGTTCGAGCTTTTCGGGGCGAATGCCGAAGATGGCCGCGCTGGAGTCCTCGGGGCTGCCGCCCTGATGGGCCCAGCTTACGGTTTCGGTCGCGGCGAGGCGCGCCCCGTCGATCTGCACCGGGATCAGGTTCATCGGCGGCGCGCCGACGAATTTCGCCACGAAGGTATTGGCGGGCATGTCGTAGATCTCGTCGGGGGTGCCGATCTGCTGGATCACGCCGCCGTTCATCACCACGATGCGGGTCGCCATGGTCATCGCCTCGACCTGGTCGTGGGTGACGTAGACGAAGGTTTTCTTCACCTTCTGGTGCAGGGTTGTGATCTCCGAGCGCATCTGCGTGCGCAGCTTCGCGTCGAGGTTCGACAGCGGCTCGTCGAGCAAGTAAAGCGACGGGTCGCGCACCAGCGAGCGGGCGAGGGCGACGCGCTGGCGCTGGCCCCCCGACAGGCTGCCGGGGCGGCGATCGAGCAGCGGCGTCAGCTCCAGCTGTTCAGCGATGCGATCGACGGCCTGCTTGACCTCGGGGCGGTTCATCACCTGCCAGCGGTGCAGCAGGTTGATGCCGGGGATGTGGTGCCATTTCTTGAAGGCGTCCATCACCAGCGGGAAGGCGATGTTGGACCGCACTGTCATATGCGGGTAGAGCGCGTAGCTCTGGAACACGAAGGCGACGCCGCGCTGCTTGGGGCTCCAGTCGTTGGCGCGCTGGCCGTCGAACAGCAGCTCACCGCCCGAAATGTCGGCCAGACCGGCGATCATCCGCAGCAGGGTGGACTTGCCGCAGCCCGACGGTCCGAGCAGCACGAGGAACTCGCCGTCCTCGACGCTGGCGTTGAACCGGCGGATGACCGTGTTGGTGCCGAAGGTCTTGGAGATTCCGTTGAAGTCGATCTTGGGCATGGGATCACCCCTTAACTGCGCCGGAGGTCAGGCCTGCGACGATCTTGCGTTGGACGAGAAGGAAGAAGACGACGGCCGGGATGGAGAACATCAGCGCGGTGCCCATCACTGCCGACAGCGGGGTTTCGTATTCGCCGATGAAGCTCGCGAGGCCGACGGCGGCGGGCCACAGGTCGGGGTCCATCAGGAAGGTCACGGCAAAGAGGAACTCGTTCCAGCCGCCGAAGAAGCAGATCACGGCCGCGGCGGCGAGGCTGGGGGCGATCAGCGGGAAGACGATGAACGACAGGATGCCAAGCCGCGGGCAGTTGTCGATGATCGCGGATTCCTCGATCTCGTAGGGGATCGCGTCGATCGCGCCCTTGAGGATGAAGGCGGCCACGGGCAGCGAGAAGCCCACGTTGGCGAGGATCACGCCCCAGAGGCTGTTGAGCAGGCCGAGCGAGATGAACATCGCGTAGAGCGGCACCACCAGCAGCGCCTCTGGGATCACCTGCGTCATGAACATAAGAAAGCCGATGATCCCGCGACCGTGGAACTTGAAGCGCGACAGCGCGTAGCCCAGCACCGAGCCCAGCATCAGGCTCAGGATGGTGTTGCCGGCGGCGATCACCGCGGTGTTGGTCAGCCAGCGCAACACCGGCAGCTGGCTCAGCGCAACGATCAGGTCGGGCAGGTTGGACAGCTGCGGGTAGGGCACCTGACCGGTGTTGAACAGCTGCGTGTCGGTGCCGAGCGCGGTGGAGGCCATCCAGTAGATCGGGAAGCCGGCGAAGGTGACCAGCACGCCGATCAGCAGCACGCGAAGCAGAGTGGAGAACGGGTTGGTTTTCATTTCGACATCACCTGCGCCCGGCGGCGCTCAAAGAGGAAGTGGACGAAGGCGACCAGCAGCGCGAGGACCAGACCGACGACACCATAGGCCGAGGCCATGCCAAGCTCGAAGTCTTCGAAGGCGGTCAGGCGCAACTGCACGACCAGCGTGGAGGTCGAGCCGATCGGGCCACCGCCGGTCAGCAGGTAGATCACCTCGAAGCGGCGGATCGACCAGACCGCGACCAGCAGCGCGACAATCTGCATGGTCGGCATGACGCAGGGCAGGGTCACGTTGCGGAACACGTTGAGGCTGTCGGCGCCGTCGATGCGGGCGGCCTCGCGGACCTCTTCGGGCACCGATTGCAGCGCCGCCATCATCACCAGCATCACGAAGGGCGACACCTGCCAGATGGTTACGAACATGATCGAGGTCAGCGCCCAGTCGACCGAGGTCAGCCACGGGATGCGGCCCAGTCCCAGCGCTTCGGTGATGTCGCTGGCGACCCCCGAGGGACCGTTGAAGATCCACAACCAGACCAGCGTCGCGGCGACCGATGGCACGGCCCAGCCGAACAGCAGGATGGTGCGCAGGATGGCCCGGCCCCTGAACGGCTTGTCGAGTGCGAGCGCCGAGACGGTGCCGACGAGCACCCCCAGCACAACAGTCAGGATCGTGTAGACGATGGTGACGCTGAGCGAGGTGTAGAACTGGTTGTCCGAGAGCAGGTCCCGGTAGTTTTCCAGGCCGATGTAATCGCCCTGGGTTGGGTTCATGAGGCGGGTGTCGGTGAAGCTCATCCAGATTTGCTGGATGAGCGGGCCGAACACGAACACCGCCATATAGGCCATGGGGACCGCGACGAACGCGTAGGGAACAAGTCCCAAAAGACGCTCGCGCGAAACGAGGGGGTTTGGCATAGGTCGCGGTCCTTTCACCTGCGGGGCCGTCTTAGTTGTAGTCGGCGTCGATTTCGGCCTGGGCTTCGTCCAGTGCCTCTTCGGTGGTTGCGGCGTCGAGCAGCACTTTCTCGAGGCTGTTCATCAGCGGGCGCAGGATCGACTGGGTTTCGAGCTCGTAGCCCGGGATCAGCGTCGAGCGCGAGTCCGCAGCCATCTCGGCGAAGGTGGTCGCCCAAGGGTTGGCGGCGACGAACTCATCGGTCACCGGCACGTCGGTCGCCAGAGCGTCGGGGCCCGAGGCGGCGCGCAGCGAGGTCTGGCCCTCTTCCGAGATCAGCCACTTGAGGAACTCTTTCGAGGCGTCCTGTTCGGCTTCGCTCGACCAGGTGTTCACACCAAGGAAGATCTGCTGGTGCGCACCGGGGTTCGGGAAGGGCAGGGCGCTGGCGCCAAGCTCGTCACCCGGCAGCGGGCCACCGGTGGCGATGTTCAGCGAGCCGCCCGAGTTGTCGAGCGAGAAGGCAACCTGCTGTTCCTTGAAGCGGGTGCGCTGGGTGCTCATCTGGTCGCCGACGGGCATGATGCCGCTGGAGTAGACCGCCTTGAACGCTTCGAACGCCTGCGCCATTTCCGGGGTGTCGAAGGTGATCTTGCCTTCGTCGTCGACCAGTTCCGCACCGTAGCCATAGGCCCAGTTGAGGAAGTCCTTCGACCACGGGCTGAACTCGTTCATCGAGTGACGGCCGGTGAAGCCGATGGCGCCGGTGGCCTCGGACGCGGTCTGCGCGGCCGCGATCAGCTCTTCGACATTCGACGGCTGTTCGACGCCGGCTTCTTCGAGGATCGCCTTGTTGAAGATCAGCGCATAGACGGCGCGGTGCCAGCCGATGCCGTAGCGGGTGCCGTCGACAACGCCGTTTTCGTTGGTGGCGTTGAGGTTGTCGACGCCCTCGGTGACGTCATCGAGCGGGATCAGGAAATCGGCGCCGATCAGCGTGTAGAACAGGCCGTCCTGCGCGATGATGATGTCGGGGCCCTGACGCGCGCCCATCTCGGTGATCAGACGGTCGTTGAATTCGTTGCGCGAGATGGTGTGCTGCTCGAGCGTGATGTTCGGGTGGCTGTCCTCGAACTTCTTCACGGCGGCCCAGAGGTTCTCGCCGCGCAGCGCGTCGAGCCACTGGGTGTTGGCGATGGTCAGGGTCACTTCTTCCTGTGCGGAAGCCGGGGCGCCAAGGCCGCCGACCGCCATCGCCAGAACGGCGGAGCCGGCCATCAGGGTGCGTCGGGTGAGAGTCATGGAAGTATCCTCTAGTTGGACCTTTTGGGGGTGTGGGTGCGACGTCATGCGGGAACGCGGTGCGTCGCGAGGGGCACGTGACGGGAGAGGTTCTCTGCCCCGGTTTCCGTCACGAGATAGCAATCGCCGATGTTCGCGCCTGCCTTCAGCGGCTCGAGCCATTGCGAGTGAAGAACGAAGGTCATGCCCTCTTCGAGCTTGGCATGGTTGTTCGACTGGATGTTGTAGGGCGGCATCTTCGGCATCGAGACCGAGTGGCCGACGTTGGGGTTGTGCGGCCCCTTGGTGGCCGGCCAGACGTGGTTGATGCGGCGGCCCTTGGCCTCCCAGTCGGGGTTGGGGACGTATTGGCTCGGAACCTGCAGCGGTGCGCCGTCGTCGCCGGCGCTCCAGTTGTAGGGCATGTTCCGGCTGTCGGCATCGCTCAGGTAGCCACGCGAAATGTAGGGCTCGAAGGAGGCGTTGGCGACGTCAGAAATCAGCGCGCCAGGCTTGACCAGCGCGGCCGCGGCCTCGACACCCTCGGTGCACATCGCCAGAACCTCTTCTTGTTCATCGGTGATGGTGCCGACGGCGATCATGCGCGCGATCTGCGCGGTGTAGCCATGGTACTGCACGGCGGAAATATACAGGTTGATGAGGTCCCCGTCTCGCACGACGTGCCCATAAGGTTTACCGCAATGCGTGCCGTAGGGGTTGATCCCGATCTGATAACCATCGCCGGTCTCGCCGCCGCGCGCCATCTGGGCGAAGGTGAAGGCCGCATAGATCTCGTGGTCGGTCACGCCGGGGCGGATCACGTGGTAGGCGGCCTGCATGCCGATGCACGCCAGCTGCGCCGCGGCGCGGACCACGGCCTGCTCGGCCTTCGAACGGCGGCGCTGCATGCGGTCGACGATGCCATGGGCCTTTTCGAACCGGGAGCCCGGCAGCACGGTCGCGAGGCCAGCCCAATACGGGGCCGAGGTGGCATCGCCGATCAGGCCGATCTGGGCCTTGGCAAGACCGAGGCTCTCGAGGTGCTTGGCGGTCGCGTCGACAACCCGATCAAGCGCGCGGCCCGGACGGTTGTATGTCTCGCGGCCCCATGTGCCGATCTGCCAGATGTTGTCGACCAGCACCGGCTCGCCCGCCGGCGGCAGCACCACCGAGCTCGAGAACACGGTGTAGAGCGCCAGCGGCATGTCGGTGTCGGTGGGGATGATCAGCATCCCTTCGCGGGCCCAGTCGCAGATGTAGCGCAGGTAGGAATTCGACACCTTGTAAGAGCCGATGCTGTCGGCATGGACCAGCAGCACATCGTGGCCGGCTGCGCTCGCTTCCTGACGGATCCGGCGCAGGCGGTCAGCGAATTCGCCCTCGGGAAGTGGCGGCACCGGCTGGAACTCGAAATCCGGCTCGAAACCGTCCAGAAGGCGCTCCATCCGGGGCATCACGGTGTTGGCTTCAGCCAGATTGGTCAGGGTCATGGTCGGGCTCTTCTGCGTTTCGTGAGGCGCTTTTTCAGCGCGGGATAGGTTCACAAACAGCAGGTTTCGGCGGTCGGGCAAGCCTGAGGAACGCCGGATTTCGCAATTGCACAAAATTTAATCGCACGAAATTTGCAGGCTTTTTGATGATTTTTTCGCGCCACTTTGGTCTGAAAATGCCAAGGCGGGAAAATCTGTTTAGTTAATGGTTTTGTTTTATAAAAAGGAGAATGTTTTCGGCTAACTCGCGGAATCTCTGGTATTCTTGCAAGGCTTTCACAACAAAAGTTTCACACCAAGAAACCACCTGTGATGCCGAGATGGGCGCTTTGCAGACGGGCCTGCGCGCCCGTTGGCGCGCGCCAGAGCCAGTCCACGCGGTTTCCGGCACTGCGGCAGCGCGTGAACCGGGACGCGCCACAGCGTCTGGTGACCTTGGCGCATCCGAACAATCCGGCGACTCGCTATCTCCGACAGGGCCCGCAGGCCTCAAGTCACGCAAGGCGGGCGCCTCATCAGCAAGGCGGTGCCACCCTTACGGGCAACCGTATTCATGAGATGCGCGATGCCTTGGCCCGGGCTTCAGCCACGCCGCGCACAGCGGTCGTGGCCCTGCTGAAGACGATCATTGCCCTAGAAGCGAAGGTTGCAGCCGTAGCTGGTGGGACAGTCGTGTAGAAACGCCCCGGCAAGCGCCGCGCCAGAAGGCTCCTGGCGCGGCGTACGGTGTTACGTCACCTTGCCATCAAGCGGGGCATCAGAGCCGTCTTTAACGACCTCGAACACGACCTGCGCGCCCTTGTCGAGGAACCGCTCCCGCTGAGCGACGCCGAAGTCGCCATAGGGGTAGGTATTCCGCGGCACAGGGCGGCTCAGTCGGTCAAGCTTGTCGGTCGCCGCGACGTCGAGCGTCAGGTCTGCCGCCGCGTGATTCGCCTTGAGCTGATCCACATTGCGCGCGCCGACGATGGGGGCAGCGACGCCGGGACGGTCCGCAAGCCATTTCAGCGCCACCTGCGCCGGCGTCGCGCCGTGGTCGCGGGCGATTTCGGAGACGGCGCCAACGATGTCCCAGCTGCGCGGGCCATCGAGGAACTCCGCTGTCGACCATTCGTAGAGCGCACTGCCGTCACCGGCGCGGGTGCCTTCCGGAGCCGACCCGCCACGCTCGTACTTACCGGTCAGCACACCGCCGGCCAGCGGAGACCATGGCAGCAGGTCGATGCCGTTGTGTTGCGCGGCCGGCAGAATCTCGTATTCGATTTCGCGCGAGAGCAGGTTGTACTGGGGCTGCAGTGAGACCGGCTTGGGAAGGCCGAGCCGCTCTGCGGTGGAAACGAAGAGCTGCAGCTGCCAGCCGGTCACATTCGACAGACCGTAGGTGTGGATCTTGCCGGCGCGGATGGCGTCAGCGAGGAAATGCACGGTTTCCTCGACCGAGGTCAGCATGTCGGCCGCGTGCAACTGATAGAGGTCTATGCTTTCTACCTGCAGCCGCTCGAGCGACTCGTTAAGCGCATTGTGCAGAGCGCGCCGCGACAGGCCGTGCGCGTTGATCTCCGGGCGAACGCTGTAGCGACCCTTGGTGGCGAGGATGGCGTGCTGGGTGAGATCGAGCGGGCGGTCGGCGAACCAGCGCCCGATGATCGCCTCGGTCTCGCCACCGGCGTAGACGTTGGAGGTGTCGATCAGGTTGCCGCCCGCTTCGATGAAGGCGTCGAGAACGGCGAAGGATTGCTCTTCGGTGGATTCCGCGCCGAAGGTCATCGTGCCGAGCGCGAGCTTCGAAACGCTCAGGCCGGATGTTCCGAGGATGGTATACTGCATGGTCAGCCTCTCTTCGATCTGTGTGGGACGGCGCGTATCCCGCCGTCTCGGGATTGCTGCACGAGCTAGGCAGCGCCTCGGGGCAGGAAAGGAACGTGGCGGAACTGACACCCATGAAGCGTGCTCATGAAACTGAAGGCGGCGCCGCGTGTTCAATGCGCGAGGTGCTCCCGGTTTGGTGAGTTGACCGGAAGCGCTTTGAAATCATCCTCTTGGGCGACCCTGTAGAAAGAAGAAAACGATGAATCCCGGTCAACCTGCATGGCTCGACAAGACGCTCGATCCTGATACCCGCGCCCGGCTGGTCGTCGACGAGATGACCCAAGACGAAAAGTTCTCTTGGCTCTCCGGGCCGATGGCGATCCCGCTCGGCGACACTCCGAAACCCGATGGCGCGCTTGGCTCTGCCGCCTATTATCCCGCGATCGAACGCTTGGGCATTCCCGCGATGCAGCAGGCCGACGCGAGTCTCGGGGTCAGCAATCTCGGCAACGTACGGCCCGGCGACAACAGCACCGCGCTGCCGGCCTCGCTGCTGCTCGGTGCGAGCTTTGACATCGAGATGGCGCGCCGCACTGGCGCGATGGTCGGGCACGAGGCACGGGCCAAAGGGTTTGCCGTCCAGCTTGCGGGCGGTGCCAATCTGGTGCGCGAGCCGCGTGGCGGGCGCAACTTCGAGTACATTTCCGAGGACGTGCTCCTCACCGGGCAAATTGCCGGCCATTCGGTCGCGGGTATCCAATCACAGGGCGTCGTGTCGACCATGAAGCACTTTGTGCTGAATGCGCAGGAAACCGGGCGCGTGATGGTCAGCTCGGACCTGTCCGAAGACGCTATGCGCGAGAGTGATTTGCTGGCGTTCCAGATTGGCATCGAGATCGGCCAACCGGGGGCGATCATGCCTGGCTACAATCTGATCAACTGCAGCTACGCCTCCGAGAATGAATTCACCCTGAACGCCGTGCTCAAGACCGAGTGGGGCTTTCCCGGCTGGGTCATGGCAGATTGGGGCGCAACCCATTCGACCGAGGCCGCCATCTTGGCCGGCCTCGACGTGCAATCGGGAGCAAACCTTGACCCCGAGCCGTTCTTCGGCGCGCCGCTACGGCAGGCTGTGGCTTCGGGACGGGTGCCGCAATCGCGGATCGACGATGCGGTGCGGCGGCAGATGCGCAGCCTGTTCGCCGCCGGCGTGATAGACCAGCCGCCGAAGCCTGCTGGCGCGATAGACCATGTTGCACATCGTTTGCTGGCGCAGCGCGCTGCCGAGGGCGGGATCACGCTGCTGAAGAACGATGGTCTGCTGCCGCTGGAAAAAGGCGCGGCGCAGCGGATTCTTGTGGTGGGTCATCACGCTGACAAGGGCGTGCTGTCGGGGGGTGGCTCTTCGAACGTCAATCCCATCGGCAGCTTTGCGACCAAGGGCACGGACATCATGGGCATGCCGGTGCAGCGGATTTTCCACCCCTCTGTTCCACTCGAGGCAGTACGGGCGGAATCCGGCGCTGCCGAGGTGAGCTTCAGCGACGGGCGTGATCCGCAGGCGGCGGCCAAAGCGGCACAAGCTGCAGACCTTGTGATCGTCTTCGCCGAGGAATGGCGATCAGAGGGACTTGACCAGTCGGGCCTAGCGCTGCCGGACGGGCAGGATGCTCTGATCGAAGCCCTCGGCGCTGCCAACTCCAAGACGATCGTGGTGCTACAGACCGGCGGACCGGTGCTGATGCCGTGGCTCGGAAACGTGCGGGCCGTGCTTGCGGCGTTTTATCCCGGCCAAGGCGGCGCCGAGGCAATCTCGGGCATCCTCTTTGGCCGGGTCTGCCCGTCGGGACGGCTGCCGGTGACCTTCCCAGCCTCCGAGGCGCAGTTGCCGCACCCTGAGCAGCGCGAGCCCGAGACCACCACCTCGAACCCCGGCATGGCGCGCATCGGCGAGATCTTTCATATCGATTACGATGTAGAGGGCGCAGACACGGGCTATCGCTGGTTTGCCCGCGAACGACATGCCCCGCTGTTCCCTTTCGGCTTCGGGCTGTCCTACACCAAGTTCGACCATGCAGCGCTGCGCGTCGATGTGCAGGGCCGTAGCCTGACCGCCCGTGTGGAGGTCCACAATGCCGGCACCGTCGCCGGCGCCGAGGTCACGCAGATCTATGTCTCTGGGCCCGATCTCAGCAGGCGTCTCGCCGGGTTCGCCAAGACATGGCTGGAGCCAGGTGAAACCCGCAGCATCAGCATCGATCTGGAGCCGCGCATGTTCGCCCGCTGGCGGGGTGGATGGCAGATCGCCGCGGGAGAGTACGAGATTTGCGTCGGCACGGACGCGACGAAGATGGTGCTGCGCAGCCCCCTTGCGCTGCCCGAGCACAGATTCCGCCCGTGACGAGACCGCGGGCCAAAAGGAAAAACTCATGAGAACTTTGAAAATCATCGGCATAGCAACCCTCGCAATGCTCGGAATGGGAGGAACGGTCTTGGCGGATCCAAGCGCGACACTTTCGAACGGACGGGTCACTGGCATGGTCGAGAGGGGCGTGGAGGCGTTTCTTGGACTGCCCTACGCGCAGCCCCCGGTGGGGGCGCTGCGCTGGAAGGCGCCACAGCCGGTCGCGCCATGGTCGGGCAGTTTCGAGGCGACAACTTACGGTCACGACTGCGCGCAGAAACCCTTTCCCTCAGACGCGGCGCCACTGGGCGCCGAGCCCTCGGAAGACTGCCTCTACCTCAATATCTGGCGGCCCGAAGGCGTGTCCGAGACAGACAAACTGCCGGTGATGGTCTGGATACACGGCGGTGGTTTCATCAATGGCGGCGCCTCTCCGCAGGTCTACGATGGTGCGGCTTTGGCGCGCGACGGGATGGTGGTTGTGAGCCTGAACTACCGGCTTGGGCGGTTCGGTTTCTTCGCGCACCCGGCGCTCTCGGCAGAGGCGACCGAGGAGGAAAGAGGCGGCAACTTTGGCATTCTAGACCAGGCGGCGGCGCTGGACTGGGTGCAAAAGAACATCGCGGCTTTTGGGGGCGATCCGGCGCAGGTCACTTTGGTCGGCGAAAGCGCCGGGGGCCGCTCGGTGCACATCCTTCTGACGTCTCCGCTGACCCGCGGCATGGCGTCCGGCGCGGTGATCCAATCCGGGGGCGATGGCGGCAGTGGCATGTCCGCAGCGCCCGACGCAGCCGCACAGGCTGCGCGTGCCTTCGCCGAGGGCAAGGGGATCAAGGGCACAGGCCCGGAGGCCGCCTCCGCGTTGCGGGCGCTTGACGAGGACGCAATCGTCGATGGTCTGAACTTGTCTGTCCTGTTCCAGCGCGGCCATGACACGCCGCCGGATTTCCACATGCCGGTGACGGATGGTGTGGTCGTGGTCGATACGATCGACGCCTATGAAAGCGGGCGTTTCTCCGACACTCCGGTGATGATCGGCGCAACCTCGGCGGACATCGGTGGGCCAGATGGGATGATGCTGCGGGGCGCGCGGGATCTGGCGTCGCTCATGGAGGCGCAGGGCATGCCGGTCTGGCACTACGTCTACGACTATGTGGCCGAGAGCCAGCGTGCGAGCAATCCGGGTGGCGCGGCGCATGCCTCTGAGATCCCGTTTTTCTTCGGCACACTCGATGGGCGTTTCGGAGACGACACAACCGATCTCGACCGCAGCGCCAGCGCAACTGCGAAAGGGTATCTTGCCAATTTCGTGAAGAACGGTGCGCCCAATGGCGCCGGGCTGCCCGAGTGGCCCGCCCACGGCAGCGACGCCACAACGCTGACCTTTACGACCGACGGGAGCGCCGAGGCCACCAGCGGAAGATAAAGAGTGCCCCCTGCCGGTCCTTAGATCCGGCAGGCGCAAAGTCCTCGGGTGTTGCCGGCCCCAAAGATCGCGCGCAAAAGCCGCGCCACGCGTCGCAAAAGACCCGTCAGCCTAGCGCAACTGGGATGGACCGAACATGTGGCGCGGCCGGGGCCGGGACAGATGCGGGGAATGTCACAGGCAACGCGGCAAGCCGCGATGAGTGCCGTGGGGTCTCCGGCATCTATGTCCGGCGCGCCGCTGTCTGCCGGCGTGGCCCCGAAGTGCCGCACTTGCCGAGCCCGATCGTACCCATCTGCGGCGGCTCACTGGTTTGACTGTCGCGGGCCTGCGCGGCACGGCCCGGATATTGCCCGAGCAGATCAGATAGATGCACAATCTAGCGCGCTCCGGTGCTGGACGGGCGCACGCGACCGAGGCTCACTCGGCAGGGGCTGGGGCCTCTCGCTCCACGTCAGCACAAGCACCAGAACCAGTGAGACCAGAACAATCACCTTGATCGTCGCCCATTCACTAAGTTGAAAGATCGGGCCGGCCAGCAGTGATGATGTTGCGACGAATGCGAAGGTCATAAAGTCACCGAGGCCCTGCAGCGCCACCGACCCAGCTTCGGACGAGGCGGGCGAAATCATCACCGTCGCGCCGGTGTAGGCGAAGTATCATTCAACCAAGAGTAGAGCCGGTGTTGTCCAAAACAGGGGCAGATCTGTGCCGGCAAGGGCGATCACTGCGCCAAGCGCTACGGTGATCAGCCCCGCTGCCAGGCTCGGCAGCCGTCCAAAGCGTGGCATTTGGAAATCTCAGGAACACCCAACCCGAGCTTCTCAGAAACCTCTGAGTAAAAGTGAGTGCGCCCTGCGGTGACCGAGCACCGCAGGGCAGGGGGTCACTTGAGACCCGCGAGCCACTCGGTCTCGATCATCTCGCCGTGCGCGTCGATCCAGTCTGCGGCAACGTCTTCCACGGCGCGGCCGTCCTGTTCCATCTCCAGCACCATCTGGCTGACGTCGTCGGCCTCGAAGTGCACCTGCGTCAGGAACTGCGAGATTTCCGGGGCGCGCTCGGCCAGTTCGGCGGAATGCGCGACGTGGATGCTCTGCGGCGGGTTCGAGCAGGTGATCGAGCCTGCCTCGAGCCAGTCGTTGCGTTCAGCCGGCTGGTAATGGGTGTAGCAGCCATCGGGATTGTACTGCGGCGTGCCTTCGAAATCCGCGGTGGTGAAGCCGCTGAACTCGGGCTCTTCGAGGCGCACGAGATCGTATTTCGCGAAGATCCACTCCGGCGTCCAGTAGTAGAAGGCAAAGGCGCGGCCATCGCTATAGGCGTCATCAAGCTGCGCCATGGCGACCGCTTGGTCGACCTGCGACATCTGCATGGTCTCGTCAAAGCCATAGGACTTGGCGCGCACGAGGTTCTGGTAAGTCGACTCCCAGCCCGGAGCGCCGGCCCAAAGCTCGCCCAGCCCGTCGCCGTCGTTGTCGAAAAGCTCCGCGACGGCCGGGTCGGCCAGTTGCTCGAGCCGGGTCACACCCATTTCCTCGGCGACATAGGCGGGCACGTAGATGCCTTCGGTGCCGATGTAGGGCGTTTCGTTCAGCAAGATGGTCTCGCGGCTGCCCTCGACGACGTAGTTCTGCATCTGCGCAGGCAGGCTGTCGGTCCACATGTCGGCCACCACGTCGACGCTGCCGTCGCCACGGTCCATGCCTTCGTAAAGGGCGTTCTGGGTTGCCGAAATGGTGGTGACGTCGGCGTCGAAATGCTCGGTCATCACTTGGTTGAGGACTTGCTCAAGGGCGCGCGAGCCCTGCCAGTTGAGCTCGCCGATAACGACGCGGGTGTCGGCGCTTGCGGCGGTGCCGCCGAGGGCTGCGATCACCGCGAGCGTGCTGACTTGGAGGGTCTTGGTCATGTCTTTTTCTCCTGTCGAAGAGTATTTTTTGGGAGGGGAGAGGGGGCTTAGTGCCCCTTCTTGGTTTTGCGTTCGCGCCCGCGCAGCATGCGGTCGAGCATCATTGCGCAGAACACGATGGCGAGGCCGGCCAGCAGGCCGCGACCGGTCTGCAGCATTTGCAGCGAGCGGATGACGTCGAGGCCAAGGCCACCCGAGCCGATCATCGCCGCGACGACGACCATCGAAAGGCACATCATGATGGTCTGGTTCACGCCCAGCCGGATGGAGGGCACCGCCAGCGGCAGTTCGACCTTGAACAGCAGCTGCGCGCCGGTCGCGCCAAAGGCATTGGCCGCCTCGGTGACGCTTTCGGGCACCTGCCGGATGCCAAGCGCGGTGAGGCGCACAACCGGCGGCAGCGCGAAGATCACCGTGGCGATCACGCCGGGGGCCTGACCGACCGAGAAGAACGCCACCGCGGGGATCAGGTAGACGAAGGTGGGCAGGGTCTGCATCACGTCCATCACCGGCTCGAAGACCGCCAGCGCCCGTTTGCTCTTGGCGCAGAGGATGCCCATCGGCAGGCCCACGATGACGCAGATCAGAACCGAGGTCGCCACGATGGCGAGCGTCGACATGCTCTTTTCCCAGAAGCCGAACAAGCCGAGGTAGGCCAGTGCGACAGCGGTAAAGACCGTGGCGCGGGGGCCAGAGAGGTGGAAGGCCATCAGCAGCAGGATCAGCGCGACCACCGGCCACGGCGTGCCGACGAACAGCGTGTCGATGAAGCCCAGGGTGCCGCGCAGGATTTGCGTCAGGACGTCGAAAAAGCCGGACCAGTTGGTCTTCATCCAGTTGACGGCATTGTCGAACACCTGCGCCGTGGCGGAGTCGAGCCCGTCGGGGGCGGGGAAGCGTTCGACGCCGGCCATCGGGTCGGCGGCAAGAAACCGGTAAAGGGTCAACACATAGGTGAACACAAGGATCACGGCGGCGACCGACACGCGTTTGCCTTCGGTTTCCGAGGCCGGCTCGGGCGACAGCAGGCCGTAGGCGAGCGCGGCACCAAAGGCGGCGCGGGCCAGAACGATCAGCAGCAGGCCAGAGATCACCGGGCCCGCGGAGGGCGCGTCAAATAGGCTGGCGAAGATGGCGACGAGGCCAACCAGCTCGGCGGCCGAGAGCAGGCCGAAAACGCCCCAGAGTCCAAGGCGCGCTGCTTTCAGCGGGCCACCGATCGCATGGGAGAGCACCTCGGCGCCGCGCGGGCGGGCAGGCTCTGCGGTCTGCGCCGCGCGGGTGGATTGCGGCATGGGCTGGTCGGTCATCCGGTGCTCCTTTCACCCAGTGTCTTGAGGATGGCGACCCGGTCGACGGAGCCGATGACTTGGCCGTCGGCCTCGGTCACGGCGATCGGGGCTTCGGTCTGCGCTGCCAGCGCGGCGATCTCGGCGACCGAGGCGTCCGGCGCGACGCGGGCGCTGCCGACGTCCGCCGTGGCGGGCTGCATCAGGTCGCGCGCCGTCAGGCTTTCGAGGTCCGAGACCCCGGCGACGAAATCGGCCACATACTGGTCCGCCGGCTCGCGCAGGATCTGCTCGGGGGTGCCGACCTGAATCACCCGGCCGTCGCGCATGATCGCGATGCGGTCGCCAATGCGCATGGCCTCGTCGAGGTCGTGGGTGATGAACACGGTTGTCTTGCGCATCCTGCGCGACAGCTCGATGAACTGGTCCTGAAGCTGCCGCCGGATCAGCGGGTCGAGCGCGCCGAAGGGTTCGTCCATCAGCAGGATTTCCGGATCACCCGCCAAGGCGCGGGCAAGGCCCACACGCTGCTGCATGCCGCCGGACAGTTCTTCGGGCCAGGCGTGTTCCCAGCCGTCGAGATCGACCTGGGCAAGCATCTCGCGGGCGCGGTCATGGCGTGTTGCGGGATCGACGCCGCGCAGCTCCAGCCCGAAGGCGACGTTGTCGAGCACCGTGCGATGCGGCATCAGCGCAAAGTTCTGGAACACCATCGCGATTTTCTCGGCGCGCAGCTTGCGCAGCGCCTTGGGCGAGAGCTTCGCGACGTTCTGCCCCTGCACGAGAATATCGCCGTCGGTGGGCGGGATCAGCCCGTTGAAGTGACGGACAAGCGTGGATTTGCCTGACCCAGACAGGCCCATGATGCAGAAGATCTCGCCGGTGCGGATGCTGAGATTGACGTCTGCGACCCCGGCGACGCATTCGAACTGCTCGACCGCCTCTTGGCGGCTGAGGTTCTGCGATTTCATGGCCGCGAGGGCCTCTTTCTGCCGGGAGCCAAAGAGCTTCCAGACGTGTCTGCTTTCGATCGCGGTCGAAGCGTTCTGTGGTGTGTCGGTCATCGCGGCGCCCCCTCGGTCGTCCCGAAGCGAACGAGGGGGATGCGCGGTCGAACCGGCGGCGTGTCCGCCGCGTTCCCGGCGACCGTTTTGCGGTCGGAACCTGTCTCCATAGGTGTGGTCATGCGATCTCCGTCTTTGGCCGGTTCAGTCGCGGCGGAAGGTGCAACGAAATCAGATGTTTTTCTATTATAAAGTTTGTGTAAATCAAAAAATAGGCCCTAAGCCATTGGTATAAGACAATTTAAAATAAACATTTGACTGTCATGTTGGTCAGTTTTAGGCAATAGGCGACTGATCAAGGAGCTGTCGAAATGTCAGGAGACTCGCCTGCAAGCCCCCTCAGCGGACCGCTGTCCGCGCCGCATCCGGTTGTCATCATCGGTGCCGGCGCCGGTGGGTTGTGCATGGGGATCAAGCTCAAGGAAGCGGGGATTCCCTTCGTCATTCTCGAGAAGGGCGAGCGCGTAGGCGGCACCTGGCGCGACAATGACTACCCCGGATCGGGTTGCGACATCGTTTCGCAGCTCTACTCCTTCTCTTTTGACCTCAACCCCGACTGGAATCGCCGCTTCGCCAAGCAGGACGAGATACAGGCGTACCTTGAAGATTGTGTGCGCAAGTTCGGGCTGGGGCCGCATCTGCACCTCGGCGTCGAGGTGACCGGGGCGGACTGGGATTCGCAGGCCGGCCTCTGGCGCGTCGCGACCACCGAGGGCGTCGAGTACCTCGGTCAGAGCCTCGTGACCTGCACCGGCCAGCTCAACCGCCCGAATATCCCTGACTTCCAGGGGCTTGAGCGCTTTGGCGGCGCCGCGTTTCACTCGGCTGAGTGGGATCACGGCGTCGATCTGAGCGGCAAGCGGGTCGCGGTGATCGGCTCGGGTGCCAGTGCCATCCAGTTTGTGCCCGAGATCGCCAAAAGCGTGGCTCATCTGTCGCTGTTCCAGCGCTCCCCGAACTGGGTCACGCCAAAGCCTGACCGGGTGATCTCGAAGACCGAAAAAGCCGCGTTCCGCCGCTTTCCCTTCCTGATGCGGGCGCAGCGCTGGTGGGATTACATTACGCTGGAGCTGACCTTCCGCGCCTTCCTCAAGGGCAGTGCCTTGGGCCGAACGTGGCAGAAGCAGAGCCAGAACAGCTTGGAGTCGGCGGTGAGCGATCCCGCTTTGCGCCGCGCGCTGACGCCGGACTACCCGGCGGGCTGCAAGCGCATTCTGCTGTCGAACGAATGGTTCAAGACCATGGCGCGCGACAATGTCTCGCTGCGCACCGAAGGCGTCGAGGCGATCACCGAGACCGGCGTGCGCAGCGGCGAGGCGGACGTGCCCGCCGACGTGCTGATCTTTGCCACCGGCTTCAAGTCGCAGGACATGCTGGCGCCGATGCGAATCCGCGGTCTGGACGGCCAAGAGTTGCATGCCGCTTGGGCCGAGGGAGCGATCGCGCATCGCGGCATCTCGGTTGCGGGCTTTCCCAACCTCTTCATGCTCTACGGGCCGAACACTAACCTCGGCCACGGCTCGACCATCTTCATGCTCGAGTGTCAGGCGAAATACATCGTCAAATGTTACAAGCAGATGGCCGCGCGCGGCGGCGTCATGGTGCCGCGCGCCGAGGCGATGTCCGATTTCAACACAAAGCTCGACCGCGACCTGCAAAAGACCGTCTGGGTCGACGGATGCTCGAGCTGGTACAAGACCGCCGACGGACGGATCGTCACCAACTGGTCGGGCAGCACGCTGCGCTACTGGTGGGAGACGCTGCGCGTGAACCCGGCGGAATTCCATTTCTCGGCGCCAGAGCGCGCCGCCGCACGACCGCAGGAGGCCGCCGCATGAGCAAACTATCGGGAAAGATCGCACTGGTGACCGGCGCTGCCTCGGGGCTGGGGCAGGCCACGGCGCTGCGCTTCGATGCCGAGGGCGCCACTGTCTTTGCCGCCGACATCCGTCCGATCGACGGGTTGCACTGCCGCTGCCTGCAAATGGATGTGACCCGCGAGGAAGACTGGCAGCGCGTCCTCGACCTGATCCGCTCTGAGGCGGGAGAGGTCGACGTGCTGGTGAATGCTGCCGGCGTGGCACTCGACGGCGACGCGGTTGAGACCTGCACGCCCGAGATCTGGGCGCGCACCATGCAGGTCAACCTCGACGGCACCTTCCTCGGCTGCAAGCTCGCCTCGCAGAGCATGGCCCAATCCGGTGGTGGTTCGATCATCAATGTCGCCTCGATCAACGGCGCGACCGGCGACGGCGGCATCGTCGCCGAAGGCGTCGCGGCCTATGGCGCAAGCAAGGCGGCGGTGCGCATGCTTACCCGCTCCTCGGCGCGCTTCCTTGCGGAAACCGGCACCGGCGTGCGCTGCAATGCCATCCTGCCCGGCTATTTCGCCACGCCCATGGTGCTGGATTACTTCGACACCCATGCCGATCCCGAAGATGCCCGCGGGCGCGTCGAAGGCGCGCAGCCGCTGGGGCGTCTCGGCCAGCCGGGCGAATTTGCCGGCGTCGCGCTGTTTCTTGCGTCGGATGCGTCCGGGGCGGTGACCGGATCGGAATACGTGGTCGACGGCGGCTACCTCGCCCGTTGACCCCGACCACACGACTTCAAGAGAGGCTTCTGATGACCACTGATACCTGGCCCGCCAACACCCCTGACCTGCAGACCGCGCGCGAGGACCTTGCTGCCTCGTTCCGCTGGACCGCGCGTCTGGGGATGCATGAGGCCGTGGCGAACCACTATTCGCTCGCCGTCTCCGACGACGGGCGCGAGTTCTTGATGAACCCCAACGGGCGACACTTCTCGCGCATCGGCGCGTCGGATCTGCTGCACCTTGATGCTGGCGATCCCACGGCAATGGAACGGCCCGATGCGCCCGATCCCACGGCATGGGCGATCCATGGCGCGATCCACCGCCGCGTGCCGCAGGCGCGCTGCATCATGCACCTGCACTCGAAATACGCGACCATCATCGCCTCGCTCGAGGACTCCACGATCTACCCGATCGACCAGAATACCATGCGTTTCTTCGATCAGGTGCAGGTGGACGAGGGCTTCGACGGGATGGGGCTGGGCGAAGAGGCCGAGCGCTTGGCCTCGATGGTTGGCGAACGCCCGATCGTCGTCATGGGCAACCACGGCGTGCTGGTCACCGGACGCAGCGTCGCCGAGACCTTCGACCTGCTGTATTACTTCGAGCGCGCCTGCGAAACGCTGGTCACCGCCTACATGACCGGCAAGCCGCTGCGCATCGCGCCTGACGAGGTGGCGCGCAAGACCGCGCAGCAGTGGATCGATTACCCCGATTTCGCCGAAAACCACCTGCGCGAAATTCGCGCCATCCTCGACGTCGAGGAGCCGGGGTACCGCGCATGAGTCAAGCTATCGACACAGACCTTGCAGGGCGGGTCGCTCTGGTCACCGGCGGCGCGTCGGGCATCGGTGCGGCCTCGGCCGCGCGGCTCGCAGCGGCTGGCGCCACGGTGGTGCTCGCCGATATCGCGACGCCCGATGTGCTTCCCGAAGGCGCGGCGTTCCTGACCCTTGATGTCACCGACGCCGCCGCCTGGGCGTCTGCGGTGGACGAGGTGGTCGCCCGCTTCGGCCGGCTCGACATTCTGGTCAACTGCGCCGGGCTGCTTGCCGAGGGGACCCTGTGGTCGACCTCTCTCGACAGCTTCCGCAAGATCATGCAGGTCAACGTCGAGGGCACCTTCCTTGGCTGTCAGGCGGCCATTCCGCAGATGTCGAAGGGGGGCAGCATCGTCAACATGGCGTCGGTCTCGGGCTCGCGCGGGGACGCCGAGCTTTTGGCCTACACCACCAGCAAGGCGGCGATCGTCAACCTGACGCGCGAGATCGCCATGGACTGCGCGCGGCGCGGCAATGGCATCCGCTGCAACAGCGTGAGCCCCGGTGTCGTCGACACCGCCATGGTCGAGGGGTTCTTTGCCGCCGGACCGCGCGCGACGCAGGAGGAATGGCTGGCGACGCAACCGCTTGCACGCAAGATCGCGCCGGGCGAAGTTGCAGAGGTGATCGCCTTCTTGGCAGGCGATGACGCCGCCTTCGTCACCGGCGCGGATCATCCGGTGGATTGCGGCGCGCTGGCCTGACGCCGCGCGCGACCGGAAACTTGGAGAGACCTGGGACATGGGACGCAGAGCAAAAAGCGCCAGCGACACGCCGCCGCCGAAGAAGCGGGCCACGGCGGAGTCGCGCCGTGAGGAGCTGATCGAAGCCGCCATCGTGGTGATCGGCAAGAAGGGGCTCGCCAACACGACGCTTGCCGATGTCGCCGCGCAGGCGGGGCTGAGCTATGGTAATGTCACCTTCCGCTTCAAGACCAAGAGCGCGCTGCTGCTTGCGGCGCTCACCCGCGTCACCTCGGAGTATGTCGAGCACCGTCGCGCGGCCACCGACCAGCCGGGCGCGAGCCCGGCGGAGCGGCTCGACGCGCTGGTCTCGGCCAGCTTCGACCGCAAGGTCGCGAGCAAGCGCAAGATCGCCCTGTGGCATTCCTTTCTCTCCGAGTGCCACCTGCACGCCAGCTACCGCAAGCTTTTCGCAGAGCTGCAGGAGCAGGAATACGGCCTCACCGAAGAGCTCTGCGCCGCGATCCTGCGCGAAGAGGGGCGCGCGGATGAGGACGTGCACCTGATCACCCTCGCGGTGAGCTCTCTGATCGAGGGCCTGTGGTTCAACCTGCGTCTGGCCCCGAATGCGGTGAACCGCGAAGAAGCACGGCGTGCGGCGCGGATCGTTCTGGCCTCGCTGTTCCCGCGAACCTTCGCCCGTCCCGTCCCGGAGGAGGTGCCGGAAGCCCGCCTGGGCTGACCGCCGCCACCCAACCCTTATCTGTTTTTCCCCGACGCGCCGCTGGCCGGCGTGCCGGCCCCGTCATGCTGGAGATCCGACATGAGAGCCAAACCCGTCACCGTTTCCGACTACCGCCGCCGGGCCCGCGCCCGCCTGCCGAAAATCCTCTTCGACTGGATTGACGGCGGCGCTGGCGATGAACTGGGTCTGCGCGAGAACCGCTCGATCTACGACGACTACCGCTTCCTGCCGCGCTATCTGATCGACGTCGAGGCGCGCAGCCCGCGCAAGCATCTGTTCGGGCGTGAACGTGCCATGCCGTACGGCATCTCGGCCACCGGATATGCGGGTCTGTTCCGCCCCGGTGCCGACCTGATGCTCGCCGAGGCGGCGCAGAATGCCGGGGTGCCTTTCATGATGTCGGGCACCAGCGTCAGCTCGATGGAGGCGGCGGCCAAGGTTGCACCGGATGTGCTGTGGTACCAGCTCTACGCCGCCGGCACGCTGGAGATCACCCGCGACCTGATCCGCCGCGCCGAGGCGGCGGGCTGCGAGGCGCTGGTGGTGACGGTGGACATCCCCGTCGAGGCCCCGCGCGAGCGCGATATCCGCAACGGATTCACCTTCCCGCCGAAGCTGAGTCCCAAGGTGCTGCTTGACGGCATGCTGCACCCGGCGTGGAGCCTGCAGTACCTGCGCGCGGGCGGCATGCCGGTGATGGAGAACTGGGCGCCCTACGCACCGGCAGGCAGCAATGCGGTGCAGGTGGCGCAATTTGCCAACGACCATTCCTTCGCCGTGCAGACGTGGGAGCACCTTGAGCTGTTCCGCGAACTGTGGCCGCGCAAGCTGGTGGTGAAAGGCGTGATGCATCCCGGCGATGCGCGGCGCGCGGTCGATCTGGGCGCCGACGGCATCATCGTGTCGAACCACGGCGGGCGTCAGTTCGACCGCTCGGTGGTGGCACCGGTGCTGCTGCCGCGTCTGCGCGAGGTGCTGGGCCCGGACGTGCCGATCATGCTCGACGGCGGCATTCGCCGCGGTGCCGATATCCTGACCGCCATGTGCCTTGGGGCCGATTTCGTCTTTGGCGGCCGTCCGACGCTTCTTGGTGTCGCGGCGGACGGTCTGGCGGGCGGCGAGGACGTGCTGCGCATGCTGCGCACCGAGCTTGACACGCTGATGGGGCAGGTCGGCGTGCTTGACCTCGAAGATCCCGATCTGGGCGAAGTACTTGTCCGCCCTGACGGAAGTCCGGCGACCGGTGTGGCCCCCGACTGGAGCCCGCTGGCCGCCGAATGAACCCGCAGGGCGGGGCCGCCGCGGCCCCGCCCCAACGCGCTGGCCCTCAGGTCGCCGCGAAAGCACGCCGCATGTCGGCGGCGCTGTCATCCGCCGCGGCGGCAAGGAAGCCGTAATCGGCGCCAAAGGTGAACACATCGAACCCCATCGCGATCAAATCCGCCCGGCGCTCGGTCGAGGACAGGTCCAGCCCCGCACGCTTGCCATTGGCGCGGGCGGCGCGGGCGACCGCTTCGAAGACGCGCATCATCTCGTCGCCCCAGTCGCCCTGCGGCAGACCCAGCGAGCTGGCCATATCGGCGGGGCCGACATACAGCACGTCGACGCCCTCGACCGCGGCGATCTCGTCGAGGTTGTCGAGCCCGGCGCGGCTTTCGATCTGCAGGATCAGCGTCGTGGCGTCATTGGCTTCGGTGAAATAGGCGTCGGCATCATCGTAGTAGCCCGAGGCGCGCCACGGACCGATGCCGCGCTTTCCCACGGGCGCGTAGCGGGCGGCGGCGACGATGGCGCGCGCCTGCTCGGCGCTTTCCACCATCGGCAGCATGATCCCGCTGGCGCCCGCATCCAGCACCTGTTTGATCGTCGCGCTGGCCTGCGACGGCGCGCGGTAAAGCGTCGGCATGCCGTGCAGTTCCGCCGCTGGCAGCAGCGCTCCAAGGGCGCGGGCGTCGATCGGGGAATGCTCGCCGTCGATCATCAGGAAATCGGAATCGCGCCGCGCCATCAGCTCGACCACATTGGCATCGGCAATGTTGATCCAAGGGCCGAAGGTCGGGGTGCCCGCCGCCAGCTTGTCGCGCAACGCGCGGCCGGTGGTCAGGGCAGGGGTCGGACCGGGGGTGTGAGAGGTCATTTCGGGTCTCCTTTCGGGGACGTGGGGGAGTGTTCGCCGCCGCGGGTCGTGCGGGGCGTTGGTTTGGAAGGCGCCGGGTGGCGGGGAGTGTTAGATCGCTTTGCCGTAGCGCTCGGCGGCGTCGCCGTCACCGGCAAGGATGGCCTCGACCAGCTGTGCATGGCCGATGCCGATCTCTTGCGGCGGGCCGCTCCAGCCGGCGTTGGACTGGGCGATCATCAGGCGGATCTGGTGCTCGACCATGGTGAAGTAGCGCAGCAGGCGGGTGTTCCCCGACAGCGCCATGATCGTGCGGTGCAGCGCCAGATCGGCCTCGGCGATCTCTTGCAACTCGCCGCGCTCGCTGCACGCGAGCAGGTGATCGTAGGCAGCCTGAAGCTGGCTGCGGCCCTCGTCGGTGAGTTGTTCCGCCGCCAGTCTGGCGGCCAGCCCCTCGAAGGCGCTGCGCACGCCGGTCAGTTCCCAAGCATCCTGCTCGGTCAGCTCCGGCACGCGCCAGCCCGAGTAGGGCACCTGCATGATCAGCTCTTCCTGCACCAGTCGGTGCAGCGCCGAGCGCACGGTGCCGCGGCTGAGGCCAAGGTCCGCAGCCAGATGGTTTTCCATGATTTTATCTCCAGCGCGGATCTCGCCGCGCAGGATGCGCTCGCGGATGATCTCGGTCGCGCGGGTTTCAAGACTGCGCTTGTCGATGGCGATTTCGCTCATGCCCACCTCAGGTCTGTCGGGCCGCACCAGAGGATGCGCCGCCCCCGGCAAGGGGCGGGCGAATGCGGCGTGATCTGCGTTGACCCTAGCAGGATTCTCGGGATTTGCCAGACGATAAAAGTTATCTGTTATTTGTTGACAAAAATTGCCGCGCCGTGGGAAACAGCGCCCGAACGGCGGGCCGCACGCAGCGGAACCTGCGCCCAGACGGGTGCTCGGCACCCGCAGGACCGAAAGGGACAGCCGAAATGAGCCAGAAAAAGAAACTGAGATCGCGCGAATGGTACGAAGGCGCGAACGTCGATGCCTTCATGCACCGCAGCTGGATGCGGAACCTTGGCTACCCGAAAGACATGTTCGACGGGCGTCCGGTGATCGGCATCTGTAACACTTGGTCGGAACTCGTGTCGTGCAACGGCCACCTCGACAAGCTGGCGGAATTCGTCAAGCGCGGCATCTACGAGGCCGGCGGCATGCCCGTGGAGTTCCACGTCACGCCGCTGCCAGAGGCCAACCTGCGCCCCTCGGCGATGCTGCTGCGCAACCTCGTCAGCATGGACGTCGAGGAGACCATTCACGGCAACCCGTTCGATGGCGTGGTGCTGATGGCGGGCTGCGACAAGACCACCCCGGCGCTGCTGATGGGCGCGGCAAGCTGCGATCTGCCGACCATGCTGATCTCGGGCGGGCCGATGATGAGCGGCAACGTGCGCGGCAAGCCGGTCGGCTCGGGCACCAGCGTCTGGCGGCTGAGCGAAAGCTACAAGGCGGGTGACATCAGCCTTGACGAGTTCATGGACGCCGAAGCCGGGCTGACGCGCTCGGTGGGCTCGTGCAACACGATGGGCACGGCGTCGACCATGGCACTGCTGTCCGAGGCACTTGGCGTGGCGCTGCCGGAAAATGGCGCGATCCCTGCGGTCGACGCGCGCCGCTTTGCGCTTGGCCAGCTGACTGGACGGCGGATTGTCGAACTGGTGAAAGAGGACGTGCCGCTGTCGACCTTCCTCAACCGCCGCTCGTTCGAGAACGCCGTGAAGGTCAACGCCGCCATCGGCGGTTCGACCAACGCGGTGATCCATCTGCAGGCTATCGCCGGGCGGCTTGGCTTCGACTTCGAGCTTGAGGACTGGGACCGGCTCGGCGCGGGCATTGGCACGCAGGTCAACATCATGCCGACCGGCGAGCACTTGATGGAGGAGTTCTTTAACGCGGGCGGGCTGCCGCCGTTGCTGAAGATGCTGTCGGACGCCGGGATCATCGACGGCGACGCGCCGACCTGCACCGGCAAGAGCATCGCGCAGAACGTCGCCAAGGCGCAGAACTTCAACGAGGATGTCATCCGCCCGCTCGACAATCCGGTGGTCGAGGATGGCTCGATCGTGGTGCTGCGCGGCAATCTCGCGCCCGGCGGTGTGGTGCTGAAGCGCTGCGCGGCCAGCACGGATCTGATGCAGCACCGTGGCCGCGCCGTGGTCTTCGACACGCTGGAAGACTACGAGACGCGCGTGCTCGATGATGATCTCGACATCGACGAGACCTGCATCATGGTGCTGCGCAACTGCGGGCCGAAAGGGTATCCGGGCATGCCAGAGGTGGGCAGCATGGGTCTGCCGCCGAAGGTGCTGAAGAAGGGCATCACCGACATGATCCGCATCTCGGATGCGCGTATGTCGGGCACCGCCTACGGCACGGTGCTGCTGCACACCGCACCCGAGGGCGCCGCCGGTGGCCCGATCGCGCTGGTCGAGGATGGCGACTACATCACGCTCGACGTCGAGAACCGCCAGCTGTCGCTGGAGATCAGCGACGAGGAGATGGCCCGGCGCCGCGAAGCCTTCACCCCGGTGATCCCCGACGTGCGCGCCTACCAGCGTCTGCACGTGGATCACGTGCTGCAAGCCGATCGTGGCTGCGACTTCGATTTTCTTGTCGGCCACCGCACCGCGGGCATTCCTGCCAAGTCTCACTGAGCGGAGGGTTCCATGACCTACGATTACATCATCCTCGGCGGCGGCTCGGCGGGCTGCGTGCTGGCCAACCGGCTCAGCGCCGACCCCGCCTGCAAGGTGCTGCTGGTCGAGGCCGGCTCGGGCCGGGGCAGCCTGTTCATCTCGATGCCCACGGCCAATGGCTTCATCTTCGGCAAGAAGGGCTTTGACTGGTCCTACCGCACCACGCCGCAAGAGGGCATGAACGGCCGCCGCGTGCACTGGCCGCGCGGCAAGCGGCTCGGCGGCACCTCGACGATCAATGGCATGGTCTACATCCGCGGCAACGCCGCCGATTACGACGGCTGGCGCCAGCAGGGGCTGGAAGGCTGGTCCTATGCCGAGGTGCTGCCCTATTTCCGACGGCTCGAGCACAGCCACCGCGGTGAGAACGCCTATCACGGCACCGGCGGCCCGCTGAAGACCGGCGGCGCGGGCGGTGCGGCGCCGATCGACCTGACCTTCCTCGAGGCGGCCAAGCAGGCGGGCATGGACTACAACGAGGATTTCAACGGCGCCCGCCAGCAGGGCGTCGGGCTCTATGACGTCTCCGTTGCGGACGGCAAACGCTCGGACACGGCTTCGGCCTACATCCGCCCGGTGCAGCATCGCAAGAACCTGACCGTGATGTCCTCGACCTACGTGCAGAAGCTCGAGATGGAGGGCAGCCGTGTCACCGGCGTCACCGTATCGCGCAAGGGCAAGGTGCAGACCCTGCACGCCGCGAAGGAGGTGATCTGTTGCCTCGGCGCGCTGAACTCGCCGCAGCTGCTGATGGTCTCGGGCATTGGACCGGAGGCGGAACTTTCGCGGCACGGCATCGACCTGCGCCACGCACTGCCCGGGGTGGGCGAAAACCTGCAGGACCATCTCGGCCTTCCGGTGCAGTACGAAACGCGCGACCCGAAGGCGACCTTCGACCGGTTCCAGCGCATCGACCGCGCGGTGGGCCTTGGCCTGCGTTACCTGCTGACCAAGACCGGCCCCGGCGCGCACCCGTTCTGGAGCGCCGGCGCCTTCCGCTCGTCGAGCCCGGATGTGCCGCCGGAAATCCAGTTCTTCTTCACCCCGATGCTGGTGATCGAAGACCCCGAGAACCACCGCAAGCTGGCTTCGGCGGGCTATCAGATCGACATCAACCAGATGCGTCCCGACAGTCGCGGACGGATCACCCTCGCCTCGGGCAAGATGGGCGATGCGCCGCTGATGGACCCGCGCTATCTGACCGAGGAAAAGGACCGCCGCGAGATGATCGAGGGCGTTCGCATGGCGCGCGAGATCGGCGAGCAGCCGGCGTTCGAACGCTATCGCGGGGCCGAGGTCTCGCCCGGGGCCGAGCGCACCACCGATGCGCAGATCCTCGAGTACATCAAGGACAACGCCATCTCGGGCTATCATCCAGTCGGCACCTGCAAGATGGGCACCGAGACCGATCCGATGGCGGTGGTCGACGCGCAGCTGCGCGTGCATGGCATCGAGGGGCTGCGCGTGGTCGATGCCTCGGTCATGCCCACGATCACCACCGGCAACACCAATGCACCCACCATCATGATCGCCGAAAAGGCCGCCGACATGATCGCGGGCAAGACGCCGCTGCCGCGCGCCGACGTCTGAACTTCAAGATATTTGAGGACACCATGACCGACATGACCTTCCCCAACGCCAACAGTTTCTACATCGACGGCCAGTGGGTCGCCCCGCATGGCAGCGACAGCTGCGAGGTGGTCAACCCCGCCGACGGCCAGCCCTTCGCCCGCATCGCCATGGGCGACACGCAGGACGTGGACACCGCCGTCGCGGCCGCGCGCCGTGCCTTCCCCGCCTTCGCCGCCACCACGCGCGAAGAGCGCCTCGCGCTGCTCGAGCGCATTCTCGAGGTCTACAAGCGCCGCGAGCCGGAGATTGCCGAGATCCTCACCCGCGAGATGGGTGCGCCTGCCTCGATCTCTCTGTCCGAGCAGACCGCCGCCGGCACCGCCCACCTCGAGGCGATGATCGACGCGCTGCGCGACTTTTCATTCGAGCAGATGCAGGGCACCACGCTGATCTGCCGCGAGGCGATCGGTGTCACCGCGCTGATCACCCCGTGGAACTGGCCGATCAACCAGATCGCCTGCAAGATCGCCCCGGCCATCGCCGCCGGCTGCACCATGGTGCTGAAACCGTCAGAAGTGGCGCCGCTCAACGCCATCCTCTTTGCCGAGGTGATGCATGAGGCCGGCGTTCCGGCGGGTGTGCTCAACATGATCCACGGCGACGGCCCGGTGGTCGGCGCGGCGCTCTCGTCGCACCCGCAGGTCGACATGGTCTCGCTCACCGGCTCGACCCGCGCCGGCGCGGCCGTTTCGAAGGCTGCCGCAGATACGGTCAAGCGCGTGCATCAGGAACTCGGCGGCAAATCCGCCAACATCCTGCTCGACGACGTCGATCTTGAAGAGGCGGTCAGCACCGGCGTGACCTCCTGCATGCTCAACACCGGGCAATCGTGCGACGCGCCGACCCGCATGCTGGTGCCCGCGGCGCTGTTCGATCAGGCCGTCGAGATCGCCAAGCGCACCGCCGAGGCCATGGTGACCGGCGATCCCACCGACCCGGCCACCGAACTCGGCCCGCTGGTCAGTGAACTGCAACATGGCCGCGTCACCGCGATGATGGAGCGGGCGATTGCGGCGGGCGCACGGCCCGTCACCGGCGGCACCGCCAAGCCGGCGGGGCTTGAGGCGGGCTATTACGTGGCGCCGACCGTCTTCACCGATGTAACCCCCGAGATGGAGATCGCCCGCGAGGAAGTCTTCGGCCCGGTGCTGGTGATGATGCCCTACGAGACCGAAGACGAGGCCATCGCACTGGCCAACGACACCGTCTACGGCCTCGCCGCCTATGTGCAGGGTAAGGACAAGGCGCGGGTGATGGCGATGGCGCGGCAGCTGGTCGCCGGCTGCGTGCATCTCAACTACCCCGACTTCGATGCCGCCGCCCCCTTCGGTGGTTTCAAGCAATCCGGCAACGGCCGCGAGTACGGCCGCTACGGGTTGGCCGACTTCCTCGAATACAAGGCCATCGTCGGCGCTGGCTAAGGCCGACGCGACCATACCGCCTCCGGCTTTGGCCGGGGGCGGCGCCCCCTTCTTCCGACCTGACCGAGAGACCGATGCCCGCCGAGATCCTGACCATCACCGCCCTTCAGCCTGACGTTCAGACCGAGCTTGAGGCGCGGTTCACCGTGCATCGGCTCGACCGTGCAGCCGACCCCGAGGCGCTGCTGATCGATATCGGTGCCAAGGTCCGTGCTGTGGTGACCGACGGCGGCGAGACTGTCGACGCGGCGCTTCTGGCACGTCTGCCGGGGCTGGAATTCATCTCCTGCGCTTCCGCCGGGCACGAGGGTATCGACACCGCCGAGCTGGCACGGCGCGGCATCCGCATGGAGACCGTCTCGCCCGCGCTGGAAGACGACGTTGCCGACACCGCGCTGATGCTGCTGCTGGCAGCGCGGCGCGACCTGCCGCGCGCCCATGCCCACGTCACGGGCGGTGGCTGGGAGGCCGGCGAGTATGCGTTGCAGCGCAGCTTCAGCGGAGGCCGTATCGGTATCGTCGGCCTTGGCCGCATCGGGCAAGCGGTGGCGCGCCGCGCGGCAGGGTTCCGCAAAGAAATCGGCTATATCGCGCGAAACCCGAAGCCCGGCGTCGCGCACCGGTATTTCGGCGAGCTGACCGATCTTGCACGCTGGTCCGATGAACTGGTCATCTGCCTGCCCGGCGGCGCCGCGACACGGCATCTTGTCGGAGGGGCGGTGCTGGAGGCGCTTGGTCCGGAGGGCGTGCTGGTCAACGTCGGTCGCGGCTCGGTGGTGGATGAGGACGCGCTCGTCGCGGCGCTCACCTCGGGACAGCTGGGCGCGGCGGGTCTCGATGTCTTCGAAAACGAGCCGACACCCGACCCGCGGCTGATCCGGCTGGCCAATGTGACCTGCTACCCCCACCACGCCTCGGGCACGCAGGAAACCCGCGACGCGATGGCGCGGCTGGCGCTTGAGAACCTGCTCACGTTCTTTGCCACGCCCCGCTGAGGGGCGGCGTGGCGGACGGCGATCTGTTCTCGAGCATAGACAGTGCGGCGAGCATTCTGATGCGGGGTGTTCATCCTTGCGGGTCCCGAGCTGGAGTTTGGCGATGGCACCCGAACCCCGCGAGGGTGAACAACCTTCTGGGATTTCACACATAAGCGAGGGCTGATGCAGTACGAAAGACGAGAACATCGCTGCTTTGCCCTCACGCTGTCATCGAACCGGGCTATCTTCTTGACCCCTAGATTTTTGTCGCTTCACGGGTGAGCGGCCCGGAGCATCTCTGCGGTGGACAGCCAGCCTTGAGCCCATGCAGGGCGGCAGCTTTGAACTGAGGGTGTGTGCGCTACTTGCGGCGCGACTCCCATTACCTGCGACGGTAAGAGCGGCGGCCGATTTCCTCCATCATCTTTTCGCGGAAGACCTCGGCCGGGGTCCTCCAGCCGAGGCATTTGCGGGGCGTGTTGTTGAGCTGGTCGCAGAGCTGCTTCAGCTCGAGCTCCGTCATGGCCGGGATGTCACGCTGCCTTGGAAGCCAGCGGCGGAACCGGCGGTTGGTGTTCAGGGCAGTGCCTTTCTGCCAGGGCGAGGAGGGGTCCCAGAACCACGTTTGGGTTCCGAGCTGAACTTGCAGGTGCGGCCATGACACGAATTCCGTGCCGCGGTCGAAGGTGATCGACCTGCGGCCCGACATGGACAGATCCCGCACTGCTTTCACGATCTTGTCCCTCTCGGCAGATTGCTTCGCAATTGCCTGCCGGGCAATGCATGACCGGTTTCGTGCGCCTGTTGGCGTTCTTCAGCAGCACGGTGAAGCGGCTGACGCGTTCGACAAGAGTGGTGACGTTGTCTGGCCAAGCGATTGTTTGAACAGCATCAAATCTCCCTCCCAATGGCCGAATTCCCTGCGGTGCGCCACGTCGTCCGGGCAGAACAGGATACTGACATCACAGTCGAATTTTGGCGCGCGGCGCTTGCGGGCGCGACGTGGCCGGCGGGCCCTGCGGTGCTCGGGCAGGTACCACCAGAGCTCCTGCGCCATGCCTTCCTTCGAGGAGATGTACCGGTAGATGGTCTCCTGGCAGACCCGGAGCGTCGCACCTTCGTGGATCAACCGGTTGCCGATCTGCTCGGGGGTCCCGTCGACCGGCAGGCGCATGCGCAGCATGCTGCCGAGAGGGGGCCGTTCTTGATCCGCTCGACGACCTGATTTCGAAGCTGCGGATGCCGGATCAGCTTGCGCTGGCGGGCGCGCCGATCGGTGGCCTGCCGATGCGCAGCGGCGCCATAGTCGCCATCATAGCCCGGCAGGCACTCATCGCTGAACCAGTTCCGCTTGATCTCGCGGTAAATGGTGGCTTTCGAGCGCTGCAGCACGCACGCCATCTCCCGGACGGGGACCTTTGCCAGCTTGCAGCGTTCGATCTGGACACGTTCCTTGACGCTCAGTTGCGCGTACACCGCTCCCATGACCGACTCTCTCCATTAGATAACCATCTGTTTTCTAATGGGAGTCGCACTTGAGGGTAGCGCGCTCCCGCTACAACAGCATGTTGCAACCAAGTTGAAATGTCCTCGGCTGCGCAAACCAGAAATGTCTCACCGAGGGTGGAGAAGCATGGCCGGGCAGGGCGAAGACCCCACATATTGCAGCCCTGATCGGCCATGCGTTCAGAGCCGGAGCTTGCGGCGCTCCTTTGCGCTGTAGAAGGCACGGAAACCTTGCTCGTCGAGGAGCTTCTCGAAGGCGCGCCAGGCAAGGCCGTCGGCGAAATATGGAGGGTTGTCCAAGATCGTCAGCGTCCCGAAGGCGTTCTCCACTGACAGGATCCACGAAGGATCGTCTGAGGTTCGGTAAATCTCCACGGTGAAGCGGTGGCCGTCGATCACCACGTCCTGCGTCAGGTTCGAGAAGATGATCTCCGGCTCTGTATTGCCTGCCATGTGCCTGCCTCGCTCATTCGCTCACTCACGCGCTCGCGGCGGAGGCTAGCATCGCGGCGACGCGGCGACAGCGTCATTCCGGGGGGGGCTGCGGCCCGCGCCTTTGCCTGGCGCGCTGCCAGCGAGTTCCAGCCGTCGTTGCGGCGACCTGTCGGCTCGTAGCGGGTCCGCTGCTTGCCGGCCCGCCGCTTCTTCGGAGGCGCCTTGTCCTGCTCGGCCTTGATGTATTCCAGCACCGCGCTCAGATGCTTGTTCTCGGTGATCGCGGCATGGCTGACACGCTGGTCTTTGTCGAACACGGAGTAGGGCAGCGACACGCCTTTCCAGCGGACTTCGAACCGGCCATCGGGGAACTCGTAGGTGTCGACATACTTGCCAGGCAGTGCGCGCGTGATGTCGTTCTCCGCAAGGATGATGCGCTGCCGCTCATAGGAGAAGGCCAATTGCCTGGTGACATAGCGCTCATCGCGGAAGCACAGGATCTCTCGCAGACGTTCCGGTTCCATGTTCAGGGACCGGTGCAGGTTGTCGGCCCGTAGCGGCGCCTTGGCGAACTTCGCATTATGGCGCGCCAAGAACCTTGGCAGGATCGCGTTGCCGGCTGCCATGTCGCAGACGCCCGCCAGCCGTAGTTCCTTCACCAGCCGATCCTGTAGGGTACGGTTCGCGCGCTCGACGCGGCCCTTTGCCTGGCTGCTGTTTGCACAGAGGATCTCGATGTTCAGATCGTTCAGCGCCCGACCGAACTGGGTCATGCCATGGCCCGACTTCGCTCCTTGCTTGGCGACACGGAACACCGAGTGCTTGTCGGAATAAAAGGCCACGGGCCGGCCGTGCGCCGCGAGATACCGCTCGAGCGCGCCGAAATAGCTGAAGGTGCTCTCAGAGGCTACAAACTCCAGGTGCATCAGCGTGCTGGTGGCGTCGTCGACAAAGGCCAGCAACGTGCAGGCCGGACCGTGTTCCTCGAACCAGGCGTGATCAGAGCCGTCTATCTGCACGAGCTCGCCATAGCAGTCCCGGCGCCGGCGCGGCTGGTGAAACGCTCTGCGCTGCTTGCGCCCCTCTGGGGACATCACGTGCCGTGATGCCCTGCCGGGCAGTGGACAGCCAGATGCCGGCATCCTGCATCCATTTGCGCAAGGTCTCCCGCGACACCTTCAGGCCATGGTCTTCCTCCAGCTTCTCGGCTGCGAACGTGGGCCCGAAGTCGGCGTAGCGCTCACGGATCAGCGTCAGTGACAAAGCCACTGCGCTTGATCTCTCGGCAGACGCTGGACCTGTGACGGCCAAGTTCCGCGGCAATCCTGCTGACCGGCAGCTTTGCGTGCAGCATGTCTTCGATACTGCACCGTTCACGAAGGTCCAATTTTGTGTGTGCGCCATCATCCGTTCTCCTTGCTTTCCAGCAAGATAGGGGAGTTGTCGCAACGCAGTTTAGAATGTGCCCCGCTTACAGGAGATGCTCCTATAATCGTCATTATGTAATATCCGTACTTGCCGCTGGAAACTTCGCAACGCGGCTCTCGAGCGGTCTGCGGTACTTTTCAGCATCCGTCTTCGGCGGCGTTTCGCGAGGCTCTGCCTGCTGCAGCTTTACCTCCTCCATGCCCGTTCCAGAGACATGGTTACGATCTTGTCTTCGTCTCCACGAAACCGGCGGCGGGCGGCGCGCCGAACGCGGTCCGTAATCCGGCAGCGCGCGATCTTCCTCGCGTTGAGCGGTCTCGCGCGCGCTTTATGCGGCGGGAGCCGCCTGCGAAATATGGAAATTCCAGGCGATGATAAAGTTGAGGACCACGGCGGCGGCGCAAGAGATCAGGACGCTTTCGAGCGGCAGGACCAGAAGCGAGAGAGTGAAAACCACCAAGTCGAAACAAATCTGGAACCAACCGGTGCGGAAGCAAGTCCTTTCCCCGACGATCAGCGCAAGGATGCCGAGGCCGCCAGCAGAGGCGCCATGTCGAGACAGCGCGATCCCCCGACGGCGCAGCAGGAGCCTGCGAGCACGGCTGCCTGCACAAGCGGCAGCGCCTCGAAGCGGATCAGCGACCCGAGCATCGGAGAGGTTGCGGAGATCCTCAGCACGGCGGCGATGGTGCGTAGGGTGAAACTTGGTCCTGGCTGGACCCAGGACAGCCAGAAGAACGGCAGGCTGACCAGCTCGGCGCGCTCGAAAGCGCGAGACCCGCGGTGAGCTACACCACCTCTCGGGACATCATCACTGGGCGCGCCCGAAAGGACGACTGACCTGCCGCAACTGGCCGCGATGAGGGCCTGCGCGCCGCCCTTCACTTGTCATTTGGCCCGGCACTCTGGAAACGATGGGCGGGATATCGCGGTCGACGTCGGTTTGCGGCGCGAAAGACCTGTCTCAAGGCCTTTGGGACGCCGGTCATGTCACGAGGCCCGGACCATCAGACCGCCGACATCGCGGCCATTGCCCGAAGCCGGAACAAAGGTGCGGGACACTTCGACCTGTCGCAGATTAACACAGCAACGCCGCCTTCAACAGCACGCTCCGGACCGGATGCCTGAGCGCGCACGGGTTCATGAACCGTGCCGCGGCGCGCAAAAGGATCGGGATCATGGCGTAGGCGCGACAAAGAAGACAGACGCCTTGGTGCGATCAAATACACCGCCCCGGTTGCGATGACCTCACCCGCCCGACATCGTGAAAGCAGCCCCGAAACTCCTGTTCCGGGGCCCAGCGTCGGGGGGCAGAGCAAGATCACATCTCATTGGTCAAAGGGCCGTCGGTCAAAGGCGCGTCACACTCCGATATGAAGGCATCAAGCAGAATGACCAGTCGCTCGTAGCGCTCGGTGCCGAAGCGCTCGGCAAAGGCGTCGGTGATCCCGCGTGACACCGGGGTGAACCTTGCCACCAGGGCCCGGCCCTCGCCCGTTACCGAGACCACCTGCCGGCGGCGGTTCGCGCGGTCCTGTGCCCTTTCGACCAACGCGCGCTCGACCATCGACTGCAGGATGCGCGAGACCGAGGCAGGCTGCAGACAAGCGGCCTTGGCCAGCCCCTGCACCGAGCAGGGGCCACTTTCGATGAGCACGCGCAGGATGCGCCACTGCGGCTCGGTGACACCGGCCTCGGCCAGCATCGGGCGCAGCTCGCGCAGCATGGTCTCGCGGGCCCGGATCAGGGCGAAGGGCAGCGAGCGGTCGGTGCTGGCAAGGTTGGGATGATCGGTCATATCGCTCCGTTCCGAAATGGCTTTCACAGCAGACATAGCGAAATCCACGGCACCAGCACCAGCAGCGCCAGCCGCACGAGGTCTGCCAGCCAGAACGGGATGATGCCCTTGAAGATCGTCGCAAGCGGTATGTCCGGCATCACCGAGCGCAGCACGAAGACGTTCATCCCCACCGGCGGGGTGATCAGGCTGACCTCGGTGACCACCACGACGACGACGGCGAACCAGATCAGCAGGTTCTCGGGATCGGCCAGCGGCCCGCTGCCGAAATCGAGCTGTGCGATGATCGGGTAGAACACCGGCACGGTCAGCAGGATCATCGACAGGCTCTCAAAGACGCAGCCCATCAGCAGGTAGATGCCGACCATGATCCAGACCACTGTCCAAGGGTTCACCTCGGCATCATAGATCATGTCGACCAGCGCGGCGGGCAGTCCGGCGAAATTGACGAAGGCCGAGAAGATCTCGGCGCCGATGATGATCGCGAAGATCATCGCCGAGGCCAGCACCGTCTCACGGCAGGCCGAGACAAAGCCCCGCCAGTCGAGCGCCCGCATCGCCAGCGCCAGTGCCAGCGAGGCGATGGCCCCCATGCCCGCGGCCTCGATCGGCGTGAAAAAGCCACCGTAGATGCCGACCATGATGAACACGAACAGCCCCAGCGTCCCGGCCACGCCCAGCTTGTCGCGGCGGCTCATCGGCTGCGAGGACCCCGCCTCGGGCGCGAGCGAGGGATCAAGGCGCACCGCGATCATCACCGCGATCAGGTAGAAGACGATACCGATGGCCCCGGGCAGCAGTCCGGCGATGAACAGCTTGCCGATGTCGCTCTCGGTCAGCAGGCCATAGATGATCATGATCACCGAGGGGGGAATGAGAATGCCCAGCGTGCCCCCCGCGGCGATCGAGCCGGCGGCGAGGCTGTCGGCATATCCGAAGCGGCGCATGGGAGGCATGGCGACGCGACTCATGGTGGCGGCGGTGGCCAGCGACGAGCCCGAGACCGCCGAAAAGCCGCCGCAGGAGAGCACCGCCGCCAGTGCCAGACCGCCGCGCATCCGGCCGAACACCCGGTCGGCCCCGGCAAACAGCCCCTGCGCGATGCCAGACCCGGCCAGCACGTTGCCCATGAAGATGAACAGCGGCACCACCGAGAGCGAGTAGCTCAGCCCGGTCTCGAAGACCGCGGCACCGACCATCGACCCGGCGGGCTGCCAGCCGCGCAGCCAAGCGAAGCCGACGCCGCCGACCAGCGCCATGGCAAAGGCGATGGGCACGCGGGCGAAGACCAGCGCCAGCAGGATGACGATGGCGACTACGGATTCAGTCATGGGAAAATTCTCGCAGCAGTCCGAAAAGCGCCGAGGCGAGGCAGGCGACGCCCCCCAGCGCGGCAAAGGGGGCGAGCGGCACGCCCAGCGAAACCGAGCGCGCGCCCTCGTGCCACTGATCGAGCATAAGGCCGAAGAGGGTCCATGCGAACCAGCACAGCACCAAGGCCGAGACCATGGCGGCGAAGAGCCCCAGAGCCCGCTTCACCGGGCGCGGCAGCGCATCCACCAGAAGGTCGACCTCGACATGTGCCCCGGCGCGGCTGACCAGCGGCAGCGCCACGAAGACCAGCGCGCCGAGTATAAGCTCGGTCATCTCGAAGGCCCCCGAGAGCGGCGCGTTGAGCAGATAGCGCCCCACCACGTCGATCCCGGTCACCGCCATCAGGGCCAGCAGCAAAATCGCTGCCAGCCCCAGAAGGAGTGTTTCCAGTCGCTGCGCGATCATTGCGTGGCCGACATGTCGACGCCGGTCATCTCGCGGAAGCGCGCCAGCGCCGCGGCACCGTCCTCGCCCTCGGGCAGACCTTCCGCCCATGCGGTCTCATGCTGCGCGGCGGCGGTCTTCACCGCCTCGATCACCGGCGCAGAGGCGGCGTAAAGCTCGATCCCGGCTGCATCGATCTTTTCCTTCGCCGCGTCGTCGGCGTCGTTCCACGCCTGCCCCACCATCTCGGCGAAGGCCGCGCCGGAGATCGCATCGATCGCCTGCTGATCCTCGGGCGAGATCTCGGTCCATTTGTCCTCGTCCATCACCAGAAACCAGCTGGTGTTGTAGAGCCCGCCGGGCACGGTCATCGAGTATTTGATGTCGCCGGTCAGCTTGAAGGCGGTCAGCGCCTCGTAGGTGAAGGCGACCCCGTCGATCACCCCGCGCGAAAGCTTCTCGTAGACCTCGGGCGAGGACATGAAGAGCGGCGTCGCGCCCAGATCCTCTGTCAGCCCGGCGATGTAGCCACCGGGCACGCGGATCTTCTGCCCCTCCAAATCGGCAGGGGTCTCGATCTTGCGCTGATTGTTGTGCAGCAGGCCCGGCCCGTGCATGAACAGCCCCAGAAGATGCGTGCCGGCGTGTTCCTCGCGCGCGTTCAGATCCTCGGTGTAGACGGTCCAAAACGCCTTCGACGCGGCCACCGCGTCATCGCCGAGGAACGAGAACTGTCCCAGCTGCGAGCCGGCGAAGCGATCGTCCTGCGTGAAGCTGTGCAGCCCATAGGTGATGTCGGCCACCCCGTCGCGCGCCATGTCGAAGTGCGCCGGCGGGCTGCCCAGAGGCTTGCCGAGCACGCGCACCGAGACCCGCCCCTCGGTCACCTCCTCGACCTTCTCGGCCCACGGCTTGATCGCGTTGACCACGATCGGGTGGCGCGGCGGCAGCCAGCTCGATAGCGCCAGCCGCACGTCTGCCGCCTGCGCCACGCCCGACATCGCCAGCAGGGCGAGGGTTGCGAGGCCGGTGTTTTTCAATTTGGATTTGAACGTCATGGGTTTCCTCCCTTACGGGGCCGCGGGCTCCTCCGCCCGGACCCGGTGAACTTTGCAGTGACCTTTCAGCCCGGGGCGGGCTGCATCGCCTCGGGCGCGGCGCGGCGGAAGGCAGTCAGCCAGGCGCAGGCCTGCGCCACGCGGGTGATACGCGGCAGGTCGTCCGTCTCCACGCCCCAGCGTGCGGCGTTGTAGAGTTGCGGGATCAGGCACAGGTCGGCTTGGCTCAGATCGGCGCCCATGCAATAGGGCCCCGTGTCATCCAGCAGCGCCTCGAGCGCCTCGAGCCCGGGGCGGATGAAATGGCGCATCCACGCGGCGCGGGTGTCTTGCCGTCCGGTAAGCGCGGCGGCATGGGCCGCGACGCGCAGGTTGCAGACCGGGTGCAAGTCGCAGGCAATGGCCTGCGCAATGCCCCGCATTCGCGCCGCCTGCGCCGGGTCCGAGGGGCGCAGGGACAGCCGCCCGGTGTCCTCGAGGTAGTCGAGGATCGCAAGGCTCTGCGTCAGCCGCAGCCCGTCGATCTCCAGCACCGGCACCAGCCCCTGCGGGTTGCGCGCCAGATGCGCCGCGCCGCGATGATCCCCGGCCAGCAGATCGACCGGGCGGCTCTGCCAGTCGAGCCCCGCGAGGTTCAACGCGATGCGCAGCCGCCAACTCGCGGTCGAGCGCCAGTAGTCGTAGAGCACCGCCTCAGGCATAGGAGCGCGCCGTCTTGAAGATTTTCTTCAGTTCGTCGACGTCGCCGAGGCGATTGGCCAGCAGCAGCACGATGCGCACGTTGAGCGCATGGCTCTGCGCCTCGTCCAGCCCCTCGTGGGCGGCCATCAGCGCCTCGTAGGCCTCGTCGCCGCGGGCGCCGAGGCCCATCTCAAAGGTCTCGCGCATCAGGCCATCTCCCTTTCGCAGGTGTTTCCCATGGCGCGGGCCAGCGCCTCTTTCAGATCGGCCTCCGGCACCGCGCCATGGAACACCGCCGCCGCGTGACCGTCGGGCCGCACCAGATAGGCGAGACCAGTGCCGTAGCGCTGCAGCGCATAACCGCCGCGGTCGTCATGCGTGGCATAGTCCTGCCCGCGCTGACCGATGCCGACCCGCCGCACGCCCACATCCGGCAGCGCGATCTCGCCGAACCCGACCAACGTGAACGCCCCCTGCAGCAGCGGCAGCAGCCAACCGTTGCCCACCGGCGCATCGATCATCGGCTGACCGGGGCGCACCGGCCCCTCGCCCGGCGTCTGCAGCGCAAAACCTTCCAGCGAACAGGGCAGCGACAGGCGGCCCGAGTTGATCAGCCGCCGGGCGAAGGGCTGGTCATGCGCCATGCGCAGCGTCTCGCGGCGGAACAGCGCCTCGATTGCCGTCTTCGGTGTCATGAAATTGGTCGAGCGCGAGGAGTTGAGGATGTTCTCCGCCGAGCCGTGGCTGCGCTCCTCGTGGTAGCTCTCGATCAGCGCCTCCTCGGCCTCGCCCCGCAGCACAGCGGCCAGCTTCCAGCCAAGGTTGTCCACGTCCTGAATGCCGCCGTTGCCGCCGCGCGCGCCGAACGGGCTGACCACATGGGCGCTGTCGCCGACAAAGACCACCCGGCCATGCACGAACCGGTCCAGCTTGATGCAGCGGAACTTGTAGACCGACAGCCAGTCGAGCCGGAACGGCCGGTCGCCGACGATCGCCTTGATCCGCGGAATAACCTTCTTTTCGCTGGCCTCGAGCTTGGCATCCGCGCCCAGATCGAGTTGCAGGTCGATGCGGTAGATATTGTCGGGCTGCTGGTGCAGCAGCGCCGACTTGCCGGGATGGAAGGTCGGGTCGAACCAGAACCAGCGCTCTGCAGTGCCCTGCGCGAAGGGGCTTTCGTCCATCTCGATGTCGGCGATGAGGAACTGCTCCTCGAAGGTCTGGCCGGCGAAGGCAAGCCCCATACGTTCGCGAGTTGCCGACTTTGCGCCGTCGCAGGCCAGCAGCCACTCTGCCTCCAACTGATAGCCGCCCTCGGGCGTCTCGACCGTCAGCGACACGCCATCCGCGCGGGCGGCATGATCCACCACCTTCGACAGAAAACGGATATCGATCAGATCGGGGAACGCGCGGGCGCGCTCAAGCAGGTACTCCTCGACGTAATACTGCTGAAGGTTGATGAAGGCCGGGTATTTGTGCCCATCCTCGGGCAGCAGGTCGAAGCTGTAGACCTCCTCGTCGCCATGGAACAGCCGTCCGACCTTCCATGTCACACCCTTGTCGAGCATCCGCTCGCCGACGCCCAGCCGGTCGAAGATCTCCAACGTCCGCTTGGCCCAGCAGATCGCGCGGCTGCCGACCGAGACCACGTTGTTGTCGTCCAGCACCACCGAGCGGATGCCGTGCAGCGCAAGGTCGATCGCCATGGCAAGGCCAATCGGGCCAGCCCCGACAATGGCGACCGGCGCGCCGGTTGTGCCGCCGTCAAGCTCCGGCGGGCGCACAAAGGGCTGCGGGGCATAGCTGTATGCGGGCATGTTTTCTCCTCCCTGTCGCGCGCGGCCGGGTTCCTCCTCCGGGCCGCGCGATGATCCTGCGGTGCTTGCGCTCCGGGCAGACCCCGGACCGGCTCAGCCCTGCAGGTCGGCCCACATCTGCTGATCGCGCTCGGCGGTCCAGACGCGGGGGGTGTCGATGCCGCGGGCCTCGTCGTAGGCGCGACCGACGTTGAACGGCAGGCAATGCTCGTAGATCGCGTAGTCGGCGAACTTCGGGTCGCACTCGGCGCGCACCGCGTCCCAGGCTTCCTTGAGCGTGCCGCCGCGGGCCACGACACGGGCGACGGGCTTGTAGGTCGAGCGCACGAAATCGGCGGTGCTTTCCAGCGCCTGCGCCACCTGCGCCGCGCCCACCAGCGCATCGCCGCGGCCCGGCGCGATGGCCTTGGGCTCGAAGGCGGCGATATTGGCCAGCGTCTCGGGCCAGTCGTTAAAGTGACCGTCGCCGCAGTAGCAGGCCGAGTGGAACTCGACGATGTCGCCGGTGAACATCACCTCCTGGTCGGGCACCCAGATCACCGCGTCGCCGGCGGTATGGGCGCGGCCAAGGTGCATGATGTCGACCCGGCGCTTGCCGAGATAGACAGTCATCCGATCGCTGAAGGTTGTCGTGGGGCGGGTCAGGCCGGGGATTTCCTCATGGCCCTGGAAGAGCCGCGGGAAGCGGCCGAACTCGCTGTCCCAATCCTCCTGCCCGCGCTCCTCCACCATGGCGGCGGCGGTGTCGGACATGATGATCTCGCGCGCGCCATAGGCCGAGGCTCCAAGCACCCGCACCGCATGGTAATGCGTCAGCACCAGATGGCTGATCGGCTTGTCGGTGACCGAGCGCACGCACTCGATGACCTTGCGCGCCAGCCGCGGGGTAGCCTGCGCCTCGACGATCATCACGCTTTCGTCGCCGATGATGACGCCGGTGTTGGGGTCGCCCTCGGCGGTGAAGGCATAGAGCCCCTCGCCCACTTGCGTGAAGCTGATCGTCTTCTCTTCCATGTCGCCCTGCGAGGCAAAGGCCTTGGCTTTGGTGGCGGTCTGGGTATCGGTCATGGTCGGGGTCTCCTGCCTCAGTCTTTTGTCCAGTCGGGCTGCGGCACGGCGGGCAGAACCTTGCCCGTGCTTGCGCCGAAGCCGATGCGGTAGCCGTCGCCCTGCGCCGCGCCGCGCAGGGTCAGAGTGTCGCCATCCTCGAGGAAGCTGCGCGTCGCGCCGCCGGGCAGCTCGACCGGCGCCTTGCCGCCCCAGCTCATCTCCAGCAGCGAGCCGCGGCTGCCGGGCGTCGCACCCGAGATTGTTCCCGAGCCCAGCAGATCGCCCGTGCGCATGGCGCAGCCGCTGCTGGTGTGGTGGCACAGCTGCTGCGCGGCGGAGTAGTACATCTCGGCATAGTTGGTGCGCGAGATCACGCTCTCCGCGCCGCCCTCGGGGGTCAGCGCCACCTCGAGATCGATGTCGTAGAGCATCGGCCCCGGCTCGCGCAGGTAGGGCAGCAGTTCGCGCTCGCGCTCCGGCGTCGAGGTGCGGAACGGCGCCAGCGCCGCGGCGGTGACGATCCACGGGCTGATCGTGGTGGCGGTGGCCTTCGACTGGAACGGTCCGAGCGGCTGGTACTCCCAGGCCTGGATGTCGCGCGCCGACCAGTCGTTGAGCAGCACGTAGCCGAAGATCATCTCATCCGCCTGCGCCACCGAGACCATGCCCTGCGACGGCGTGCCGACGATCGCGCCCATCTCCAGCTCCAGATCGAAGCGGCGGCAGGGCTCGAACACCGGCAACTCGGCCTCGGGCAGCTTCAGCTGCCCCCAGGGCCGGCGCACCTCGCTGCCCGAGACCACCACCGAAGACGCCCGCCCGTTGTAGCCGATGGGGATCGACAGCCAGTTCGCCGGGAGCGCGTTCTCGGGGCCTCGGAACATCGAGCCGACGTTGAACGCGTGGTTCTTGGCGGCGTAGAAATCGGTGTATTCGCTGACCGTGAAGGGCATCAGCAGCGACACGCTCTCCAGCGGCACCAGATGCGGCTCGACGGCGGCGCGATGCGCCGCGTCGCCCAGCAGTTCGGTCAGCCGCGCGCGCAGCGCCGCCCAGACTTCCGGCCCCGCCGCCATCACCGCGTTCCACGACGGCGCGGCAAAAAGCGCCGGGTCCAGCCCGTGATCCACCGCGCCCACGTCAAGCACGAACGCCCCGATCGCCACACCCATGCGCGGGCCGCGGCCGGCGCCCGGCGCGCTCCCATCATCGAACACCCCGTAGGGCAGGTTGTTCAGCGGGAAATCGCAGCCGGGCGCATTCGCCCCGCCGACCCAGCTCTGCATCAAGCTCATTCTCTTCCTTCCGGGGCCGCGGCCCTTCTTCTCTTTTGAAATACGCCGGGGGTGAATTGGCCGCAGGCCAAGAGGGGGCAGCGCCCCCTCCCCCTTGCACGCGGCGGCTCAGTCCCAGTTGCCCTCGGGCGTGCCGTCGAAACGCTTCTTCAGGCTGTCCCAGCAATCGATGTAATCGTCCTGCAGTGGCGCCTCGGTCGCGGCAAAGCGCGTCAGGTGCTGCGGGAAGCGGGTCTCGAACATGAAGCTCATCGTGTCGTCGAGCTTGCCCGGCGTCAGTTCGCCGAAGCTGGCCTTCTCGAAGGCCTCGTTGTCCGGCCCGTGCGGCAGCATCATGTTGTGCAGGCTCATGCCGCCCGGCACGAAGCCCTGCGGCTTGGCGTCGTATTCGCCGTAGATATTGCCCATCATCTCGGACATGACGTTCTTGTGGTACCACGGCGGGCGGAAGGTGTTCTCGGCCACCATCCAGCGCTCGCGGAACAGCACGAAGTCGATATTGGCGGTGCCCTCAACGCCCGAGGGCGCGGTCAGCACGGTGAAGATCGACGGGTCGGGGTGATCGAAGAGGATCGCGCCGACCGGGCAATAGGTGCGCAGATCGTATTTCACCGGCGCGTAATTGCCATGCCAGGCCACCACGTCGAGCGGCGAGTGGTCGATCCAGGTCTCGTGGAACTGCCCCTGCCACTTGATCACCACGCGACTGCGGGCCTCGCGGTCCTCGAAGGCCGCCACCGGCGCCTTGAAGTCGCGGCGGTTGGCCATGCAATTGGCGCCGATCGGGCCGCGCCCCGGCAGGTCGAACTTCTGGCCGTAGTTCTCGCAGACAAAGCCGCGTGCCGGCCCGTCGATCAGCTCGACCCGGTAGACCAGCCCGCGCGGCAGGATGGCAATCTCCTTGGGCTCAAGGTCGATCACCCCAAGCTCGGTGCAAAAGCGCAGCCGCCCCTCCTGCGGCACCACCAAAAGCTCGCTGTCGGCAGAGAAGAAGTACTCGTCTTCCATCGAGGCGGTGACCAGGTAGATGTGGCTGGCCATGCCGACCTGCGTGTAGACGTCGCCCGCGGTGGTCATGGTGCGCATGCCGGTGAGCCAGGTCAGGCTTTCCTGCGCATGCGGCACCGGATCCCAGCGGTATTGGCCGAGGCTGATCACATCGGGATCGACGTTGGGCGCGCTCTGCCAATAGGGCACGTCGATCTTCGCGAAGCGGCCGACATGTTTCACCGCCGGGCGGATGCGGTAGCACCAGGTGCGCTCGTTCTGGTGGCTCGGCGCGGTGAAGGCGGTGCCAGAGAGCTGCTCGCCATAAAGCCCGTAGGCGCAGCGTTGCGGCGAGTTCATCCCGTCGGGCAGCGCGCCCGGCAGCGCCTCGGTTTCGAAATCATTGCCGAAACCGGGCATGTAGCCCTCGTGCAGCGCACTGATCCCCGCCGCACGCGTCAGGCCCGAGATCTTGCTCAGCTCGTTCATCTGCGAAGTCCTCCCTCGACGTATTGATGACATGTTGTTAGTTACTTTTGTAACTAACAAGGGGGATTCTCAGCGTGATCAAAAAAATGGCACAGCACAGCGAACACCATGACTCTTTTGAGCTTTTCAACTTCACGCCTTACCTGCTGAACCAGGCTGCCGAGGCGCAGAGCGATGTGTTTTCAAGAAAGTACCGCGACCGCTACGGCATGCTGCGCACCGAATGGCGGGTGCTGTTCCACCTTGGCCGGCACGGTGACATGAGCGCCAAGGAGATCTCGCAAAGCGCCTCTATCCACAAGACCAAGGTCTCGCGCGCGGTCAGAGCGCTGGAAGAGAAGCGGTTCCTCTCGCGGGTCACCAGCGCGGATGATCGGCGCAGCGAACGGCTGTCATTGCGCCCGCCCGGCCAGGAGGCCTTCCGGCATCTGTCGCGGGCGGCGCAGGACTACGAGGCCGCGCTTGAGCAGCGCCTCGGGAAACGCGACGCGCACAAGTTGCGGGACCTGCTCAAGCGGCTGGGCCAAGCTGGATAGGTGGGAGAGCATGGCAGATGGTTCCGCGGGACCCGTGGCTGGCAAAGTTCATCAGTCTCTGCCCGACCGAGACGAGGTGAGCGCGGCGACTGAGAGCTGCTTGCGCGTGGCACCCCATCCGGGACGGGGCCGCACAGAAGACATATGCAAAGGCGTGAGAGTGGATACCCTGCCGCACGCGGGGCAGAAAACCACCCGCCGCACGAACCAACAAAAGTCTGAGCTATCCCGCCACGCGCTCTGTGCTACCCTCGGCGCGTCGGAAAGGGGGAGCGATGCGTGACCAGCAACATGTCGACGAGATCGAGCAGGTCTTGGGCGGCTCGCAGACCGGGCGGGACGGGTTCGTCTCGGCCTCTTGGCGGAGGTGCGTCGAGCTTTACGGCATGGATCCGATGCGCCGCGACCCCGCGCACATCGTGACCGAGAGTGAACTGCGCGATCATCGCAAGCAGGCCGAATGGATGATCGGCGCCGCACGGTCGAGCCTGCAAAGCCTGTTCCGGCAGGTTGCGGGGCAGAACTACGTGCTGCTGCTCACCGATGCCAAGGGAGTCTGCGTCGACTTTTTCGGAGATGATCTGTTCGTCGACGACCTGCGGGCCGCCGGACTCTACCTAGGCTCGAACTGGTCCGAAAGCCTTGCCGGAACCTGCGGTGTCGGTGCCTGCATTGTGACGCAAGAGCCGGTCACGGTGCATCAGGACGACCACTTCGGCAATGCACACACCACGCTCAGTTGCACCGCCGCGCCGATCTTCGACAGTCTCGGCGGTCTTGCGGCGGTGCTCGACATCTCGCTGCTGCGCTCGCCCGCGCCGAAACGCAGCCAGAACCTTGCCATGAGCCTTGTGACCAATGCCGCGCGGCGGGTCGAGATGGCCAACCTCATGGCCGAGAGCCGCCGCGACTGGGTGCTGCGCCTCTCGGCCAGTCCCGAGTTCCTCGACGTCGATCCCGAGGCGGCGGTGCGTCTTGATGGCGCGGGCCGTGTGCTCGGCTACACGCGCGCCGCGCGGCGGCTGTTTCCCGAGGGCGACGAGGTGATCGGCCGGCGCATCGACGAGGTGCTGGGGCTGAGCGTCGATGATCTGCCCGACCTGATGCGCGACCGCCCCACAGAGGAGCGGATCATCGAGATGCGGGACGGCGGAGCGCTGTTCGGCCACGCCATCGCACCGCAGACGCCGCGCACCGCGCCGCGTAGCAGCCGCCGTGGCGGCCCGCTCGCCGGTCTGTCCGGAGACGACCCGGCGATGGCACAGGTGCTGGCACAGGCGGCGAAGCTGGCGCGCACCTCGGTGCCGTTGCTGATCACCGGCGCCACCGGCACCGGCAAGACCAAGCTGGCGCACGCGATCCACATGGTCGGCACGGCCAATGGGTTCCTGTCGCTCGACTGCGCCGGACTGTCGCCCGACGCGCTGCGAGAGGCCACTGCCGCGCTGACCGGCCCCACCACCCTTGTCCTGCGCCGCATCGAGGACCTGCCCGCCGCCACGGCGCCATCGCTGACCGCCATTGTGGATGGCGCTCAGGGCCTGCGCCCGATCGTGACGACCTGCGCCGATCCCGCCGCGCTGGCGCTGTCCCGCCCGCTGTTCCACCGGCTGGCCGGCGCCACCCTGCGGCTGCCCTCGCTGCGCCAGCGCCGCGATCTTGGCTGGCTGCTCGACCGAGTGCTGCACCGGCGCGCACCCGAGGACATGCGGCTGTCACCCTCTGCGCGAGCGGCGCTGCTTGGCCGTCCGTGGCCCGGCAACCTGCGCGAGTTGGAGCAGGTGCTCGACGTCGCCATCGCGCTCTGTGACGGGCGGGTGATCGACCTTCCCGACCTGCCCGCGCCCGTCGATAGTCCGCCCGCGCCGCCGGATGCCGAGGAGCAGCTTGAGCAGGTGATGGAGGCCTGCGGCTGGAACATGGCACGCGCCGCGCGCCGCCTTGGGGTCAATCGCTCGACCATCCTGCGGCGCCTGCGCAAAGCCGGACTCCAACCGCCAAGCTGAGATGTTGCGCGGCGTTGCGCGCGCAACATGCCGCGGCGCAGCGCCCATTTTTCAGGCAATCAGAGACAGGCCGCGATGGATCGCGGCGGCGTCCTCCCTCGATACTCTGCGCAGAACAACGCGCAGAGGAGGAGACGCGATGCTCGATTCAACCGCAGTGAGCCGCACGCAGGAGGTGCTCGACCGGCTCAACGCCGCTCTGGAGGAGGGCGATACCGCCGCGGCAGCCGATCTGTTCGCGACCGACAGCTACTGGCGCGATCTGGTCTCGGTCAGCTGGAACCTGAAGACGGTGGAGGGCCCCGCAGGGGTGAGCGACATGCTCGAACAGCAGTTGGCACAGACCCGCCCCGGCAGCTTTCAGATTCAGCAGGGCGAAGTGCCGACCGAAGAGGGCGAGGTGATCACCGCGTGGCTCACCTTCGAAACCGCCGCCGGACGCGGCTGGGGCCTGATGCGGATCAAGGACGACCGGATCTGGACGCTGCTCACAGCGCTTCAGGAGCTCAAGGGGTTCGAAGAGAACCGCGGCCAGCGTCGGCCCATGGGCGCCGAGCATGGCGCGCAGAAAAACCGCACCAGTTGGAAGGAGCGGCGCGAGGCGGAGGAGGCCTCGCTCGGCTACGACACCCAGCCCTATACGGTGATCGTCGGCGGCGGTCAGGGCGGGATTGCCCTCGGCGCGCGGCTGCGGCAGCTCGGCGTGCCGACCATCGTGCTCGACAAGCACGACCGTCCCGGCGACCAGTGGCGCAGCCGGTACAAGTCGCTCTGCCTGCATGATCCGATCTGGTACGACCACCTGCCCTACATCAAGTTTCCCGACAACTGGCCGGTGTTCACCCCCAAGGACAAGGTCGGCGACTGGCTCGAGATGTACACCAAGGTGATGGAGATCAACTACTGGACCCGCTCGACCGTCGAGACGGCGCAGTTCGACGAGGCCTCGGGCACATGGACGGTGGAGGTTGACCGCGACGGCGAGAAGGTGGTGCTGCAGCCGACGCAACTGGTGCTGGCCACCGGCATGTCGGGCAAGCCGAACCTGCCGCAATTTCCGGGCATGGACAGCTTCAAGGGCACCATCCAGCACTCCTCACAGCACGAGGGGCCGGATGCTTGGAGCGGCAAGAAAGTGGTTGTCGTGGGATCCAACAACTCGGCGCATGACATCTGCGCCGCGCTCTGGGAAGCCGAGGCCGACGTCACCATGGTGCAGCGATCGTCGACCCATATCGTGCGCTCGGACAGCCTGATGGAGATCGGCCTCGGCGCGCTCTACTCGGAAGAGGCGCTGGCCAATGGCGTGACCACCGAAAAGGCCGACATGATCTTTGCCTCGCTGCCCTACAAGATCATGCATGAATTCCAGATCCCGCTTTACGACCAGATGCGTGAGCGCGATGCCGAGTTCTATGCCGGGCTGGAGAAGGCGGGCTTCGATCTCGACTGGGGCGACGACGGCTCGGGGCTGTTCATGAAATACCTGCGCCGGGGGTCGGGCTACTATATTGACGTCGGCGCCAGCCAGTTGATCATCGACGGCGAGGTCAAGCTGGTGAAGGGGCAAGTCGACCATTTCGACGAAACCGCGGTGGTGCTGTCCGACGGCACGCGGCTCGAAGCCGATCTGGTGGTCATGGCCACCGGCTACGGCTCGATGAACGGCTGGGCCGCCGACCTGATCAGCCAAGAGGTCGCTGACAAGGTCGGCAAGGTCTGGGGGCTCGGATCGGACACCACCAAGGATCCCGGCCCCTGGGAAGGCGAGCAGCGCAATATGTGGAAGCCGACGCAGCAGCAGAACCTGTGGTTCCACGGCGGCAATCTGCACCAGTCGCGGCACTACTCGCTTTACCTCGCCCTGCAGCTGAAGGCCCGGATGGAGGGTTTGGACACCCCCGTCTACGGCCTGCAGGAGGTGCATCACCTGTCGTGATGCATCTCGCGCCCGGCCGCCTCCCGTGCCGGGCGCATATCCCTATCAAGTATCGGAGAAAGACAAATGAAAGCAGCACGTTGGCATGGTGTAAAAGATATCCGTGTCGAGGATGTGCCCGAGCCGTCGCCGGGCCCCGGCGAGGTGAAGGTCAAGGTCGCTTGGACCGGCATCTGCGGCAGCGACCTGCACGAGTATCTGGCCGGGCCGATTTTTGTGCCGGTGGGGGAAGACCATCCGCTGAGCCATGATCAAGCGCCGATCACCATGGGGCACGAATACTGCGGCGTGGTGACCGAACTGGGCGCGGGGGTCAGCGGGCTGGCGACGGGCGATCGCGTCGCGATCGAACCGATCTTCGCCTGCGGCACCTGCCCCGCCTGCCTCGAAGGCAAGTACAACCTGTGCGAGTCGCTGGGCTTTGTGGGTCTCTCCGGCGGCCATGGCGGATTCGCCGCGCATTCGGTGATCCCGGCCCGCATGGTGCACAAGATGCCGGACGGTCTGTCGATGGAACAGGGCGCGCTGGTCGAGCCCGCTGCCGTTGCGCTGCACGCGGTGCGCCTGTCGAAAATCAAGGCGGGCGACACGGCAGCGGTCTTTGGCGCCGGGCCGATCGGGCTGCTGGTGGTCGAGGCCCTGCGCGTCGCCGGCGCGGCGCAAATTCACGTGGTCGAACCGTCCGAAGTCCGGCGGCAAAAGGCACTGGAACTCGGCGCAACCAGCGCGATCGACCCGATGTCAGACGACGCCGTCGCGGCGATCCGCGCGGCCACGGGCGGCGTGCATGTGGCGTTCGAGGTCACCGGCGTGCCGCAGGTGCTGCCGCAATGCATCGACGCCACCCGGCACGAAGGTCAGACGCTGATCGTCTCGATCTGGGAGGGCGAGGCGTCGTTCCATCCCAACACGGCGGTCCTCAAGGAACGCCAGTTGCAAGGCACCATCGCCTATCGCAATGTCTATCCGGCGGTCATGGAACTGATGACACAGGGCTATTTCAGCGCCGACAAGCTGGTGACCCAGCGGATCTCCATCGACGATATCGTCAGCGAGGGGTTCGAGGCGCTGGTGGCCGAAAAATCCCACGTGAAAATTCTGGTCGAAGCGCCCGAGTGATGCGTGACGCAGGAGGCGGCTGCACAGCCGCCTCAACCTTCCATCGACACTTTACCGCGCCGAGATCGGAGAGGCTTCGCGTGTTCTCTCCGCTCTGGCTCATGGGGCTGATTGACCGACCACAATGCGCGGTCCCGCATGTTCAATGTCTCGGGTGTTTGGCTGCATTCGGACCAAGCGCCCGCAGTGGGACCATGTCCTAACTGGGCGCGTTTCCCGAGTGCGTTGCAATAATCGGCTTCCAGACTGACGCTTCCCGTTTCCCTTTGGCTTCTGGCGACGACGACGGTTGCGGCCCTGCCGAGCGCCGACCTGCGGCTCGTGATCGCGATGCGGAGTTGGGTCTTGGCGGTCTGACGCTTGGAGCCTCGTGACATGATGCGCTCGCCGAACCTCGTCGCGACATGGCCGCAGAAGTCCGTTCTTCGTGCGCACGAAGACTGCAGGGCCACAAGACCCTCATCGCAAAGTGACCTAGGGTGTCGTTAACGTAAACCTGTTGACGCATTCGTAATGCGCCGATACCAAAGGCTACGGACTTCAGAAATCCGATCGTTTTTAGGGAGGAGCGATCAATGTCTGAATGCGTGAAGCATTCCGCTATTGTGGCGGCGGGAGCGCTATGTGCGTTACTGCCATGGAGCGATCGGGCACATGCTGCCGGGTTCCAATTACGTGAAATGAGCGCCGAAGGCGTGGGGTCGGCCTTTTCCGGATCGACCGCCAAGGCGACGGACCTTTCGACCATCTACACCAACCCCGCCGGGATGATGCGTATCCCCGGGACGCAGGCTCAGGCCGATCTGAACTATGTCGCGCCGACGATCCGGTTCTCGGGAGATGCCGGGGTCGGCAGCTTGCAGTACTCCGGCGGCAGCGGCGGCAACGCGGGCGAAGGTACGCTCGTTCCGGCGTTTTACGGCCTTTTCGACATCAGCCCGACCCTCAAGGCGGGTCTTTCACTGACCGTGCCCTTCGGCCTGTCCACCAAGTATGACGACGACTGGAAGGGCCGATATTTCGCGATCGACAGCGAGATTCAGAACCTCGTTCTGACGCCGAGCATCGCGTGGCAGGCCACCGACCGGCTATCGCTCGGGGCCGGCATTCAGATCGGCCATGCCGAAGCGACCCTGTCCAACGCGCTCAATCTGACCACGCTCGGTCTTGGCGACGGGAAGTCGGAACTGACTGGCGACGGGTGGGGCTACGGCCTTACGCTCGGAATGCTCTACGAGGTTTCGCCCTCGACGCGGGTGGGTCTCAGCTACCGCTCCCAAGCGAAATACACGCTTGAAGGCACGGCCAAGATTTCCGGCGTTCCCGATGCGGTCGCGGGCATGGTTCCGGTGCTGAACAGTTCGGATGCCGAAGCCGACGTCACGATGCCCGATATCGTGTCCATCGGCGGCTATCATGAGATCAATCCACAATGGGCGGTTATGGGAGACGTGTCGTGGACCAACTGGTCGACCTTCGAAGAACTGCGCGTGAAGTTCGATGATGGCCGGCCCGACAGCGTCACCGATGAAAAATGGCACGATTCCTGGTTCGTCTCCTTGGGCGCCGATTACAAGCCGCGCGAGAACCATACGATCCATTTTGGCGTCGCCTTCGATCAGAGCCCGGTGCCGGATACGCACAGGACCGCCCGCATCCCGGATGCCGACCGCTACTGGGCATCGCTGGGCTATAGCTATGAGTTCGCCCCTGATCGGGTGATAAACGTCGGCTACACGCATATCTTCTTCGACGACGCAGATATCGAGGAAACGACGGACGTCGGAACGCTTGACGGCAGATATGAAGGCCATGCCGATATCCTGAGTGCCAGTCTGACCTACCGGTTCTGAGCTACCGCCGGGCCCCGCGCACGCGCTCCATAGGCGCGGTGTGGGGCTCGGGAGGCGCCAGCCGACCTACAAGAACGAGACGTGTCTTGACGCCCAAGGCATGCCCAGCAGTCCGCGCTTCGAAAGCGCCGGACCCGCCGCCCTGTACCCGGAGCCTATGCTCATGTGTCCAAATGCCATCGCGCCTACCGACCTGATGCCGAACGCAAAGGCAGATGACGCGCCTGCTTTCTCTTTGCACGCCAAGACGCATACCGGCGACTATGCCCGGTCTATCCCCGCCCTGCTTGACGAGTCCGTTCGTTTGCATGGCGACCGTCCTGCCATGCATTTTCTCGGGCGCCGCTACAGCTATCGCGAACTTGGAACGCTCGTCGACCGCGCCGCAGCGGGCTTTCGCGAACAGGGCGTCACCAACGGTGTCCGCGTCGGGCTTTGCCTGCCGAACGTGCCGGCGTTCGTCATCTGCTATTTCGCGGTGCTGAAGGCCGGCGGGACGGTGGTGAACTTCAACCCGCTCTACGCGCCACGGGAGTTGCAGCATCAGGTCGAGGACTCTGGCGTCACGCTCATGGTTACCACCGATCTGGCCGCAATCTACCCCAAAGTGGCGGCGCAGTTGGGGCGCGGGTCGCTGACGCGGTTGGTCATCTGCCCGATGGCCGAGATGCTGCCGCGGCTCAAGGGACTGTTGTTTCCGCTGTTGAAGCGCCGGGACCTCGCGCGGGTGCCCAAGGATGACCGGCACATCCCGTTCCGGCAGCTGATCCGCAGTATGCGCCCGCTGAGCCGCCCGGCGCCGATCACCCCCGAGACCGATCTGGCAACGCTGCAATATACCGGCGGGACAACGGGTCTGTCGAAGGGCGCGATGCTCACCCACGCCAATATCGTTGCCAATGCCGAGCAGATCTATCAGCGACTCCCGGACCCCAAGATTGGCGAGGAGCGCGTGCTTGCAGTGCTGCCGCTTTTCCATGTCTTCGGCATGACGGTGGCGATGAACCTCGCCGTGCGCATCGCTGCCGAGATCATTCTGGTGCCACGCTTCGACATCAACGACACGATCAAGGTGATCGAGCGCGAGCGACCGACGCTGTTTCCCGGCGTGCCGACCATCTACACCGCGATCAACCATGCTCTGGAAGAACGCTCTGCAACCCTATCCTCGCTACGCTGCTGCATCTCGGGGGGCGCCCCGCTGCCCGGCGAAGTGCGTCGCAGGTTCGAAACGCTGAGCGGTTGTCGCCTCAGCGAAGGCTATGGCCTCTCCGAAAGCTCGCCGGTGGTCTGCTGCAACCCGTTTGACGGCAGCGCGCGCGATGGGTCCATCGGCAAGCCGCTGGCGGACACGCAGGTGGAAATCCGCGATCTTGACGATCCAACCCGTATCTGCGGACCGCATGAGAAGGGCGAGCTTTGCGTGCGTGGCCCGCAGGTCATGCCGGGCTATTGGAACAGGCCCGAGGCCACGCGCGATACGTTCATCGAAGGCGCGCTCCGCACCGGAGATGTGGGGTATTTCGATGAAGATGGCTTTTACTTCATCGTCGACCGCATCAAAGACATGATCCTCTGCAGCGGCTACAACGTCTATCCTCGCGCCATCGAGGAAGCGCTCTACCAGCATCCGGCGGTGGCCGAGGCGGTGGTGATCGGCGTGCCGGACGAGTATCGCGGCAGCGCGCCCAAGGCCTTCGTCGTGCTGAAGACGCCGCTCGACGCGGCAGACGACGAACTCCACGGCTTCCTCAAGGAATATCTCTCGCCAATCGAGATGCCCAAGCAGATCGAGATCTGTCAGAGCCTGCCCAAGACGCTTGTTGGCAAGCTTTCGAAGAAGGAGCTTATCGAAACCGAGCGTCTGCGCGCCGAAACCGCCCAATCTGGGGGCGCGGTGGCATCATGAACAACGTAAACGGCATGACGCGCTCGGAAAGTCCTACCCAAGGCTCGGTCCTCGATGGTACACACCATGGTGGGTTGCGTGCAGTGCTTTTGCCCAACCGTTTGCTGCGACAGGTTTCAAATGGACAAGCTCTACTCGATCTCGGAACTGTCCAAAGACCTTGGCGTAACGCCGCGCACCATCCGCTTCTACGAGGAACAGGGCCTCGTGCTGCCGCAGCGGGTTGGCACCAATCGGATTTACACCGCCCGGGATCGCGGTCGGCTGATCCTGATCCTGCGCGGCAAGCGGCTTGGCTTTACGCTGAAAGATATCCGCGAATATCTCGATCTCTACGACGCAGATCCGACCCAGCGCGAGCAGATAGATGCACTGCTGTGCAAGGTCCGTCAACGCATCCAAGACCTCGACGAACAGCTAGAGACGCTGCGTGTGACGCTCAAGGAACTGCGCGAGATCGAGCAAATGTCGCTCGACGCGCTAGAGCGCCACGAAAAGGCTGCCGCGCGGAATTCCTGAACGCCCGCGAAACCCGCAGGGGTTGGGCACACCACATTCCTCATGCAACTCTGGAGAGTTACCGATGACACGCATCGTCGTCGCGGGCTACATGCGCTCGCCTTTCACCCTTGCCCGCAAGGGCGCTTTGGCCAAGGTCCGGCCCGATGGTCTGACCGCACAGGTTGTCCGCGCGCTGGTCGACCGTTCGGAAATCGATCCGGACGCGATTGAGGATCTGCTTCTTGGCTGCGCCTTCCCCGAAGGAGAGCAGGGCCTGAACCTTGCCCGCCTTGTCGGGCTGATGAGCGGGCTGCCGCAGTCGGTGGGCGCCGCCACGATCAACCGCTTCTGCGGCTCGTCGATGACCTCGGTCCATGTTGCCGCAGGGTCGATCGCCATGGGGGCCGGAGACGCCTTCGTCTGTGCCGGCGTCGAGAACATGAGCCGGGTGCCAATGATGGGCTTCAACCCGATGCCCCATCCAGACTTCGCCCGCAGCCATCCCGAGGCCTACATGGGCATGGGCGAGACCGCCGAGAACGTCGCACGTCGCTGGCAGATCTCGCGTGCCGAGCAGGAAGAGTTTGCCCTGCGCTCGCAAGAGAAGGCCGCCGCGGCCCAGCAGAAGGGTCTGTTTGCCGATGAGATCGTGCCCATTGCCGGGCGTGACGGCGTGGTCGAGACCGACGGCTGCCTGCGACCGGAAACCACGCTGGAGGGTCTGGCCGATCTCAAGCCTGCCTTCGATGCCGAGGGCGTGGTGACCGCGGGGACCTCCTCGCCGCTGACCGATGGTTGCGCGGCGGTCCTCGTCTGCTCCGAAACCTATGCCCAGAAGGCCGGGCTGCCGGTGCTGGCCTATGTGAAATCCGTTGCCGTGAAGGGCTGCGCGCCCGATGTGATGGGCATCGGTCCGGTTGCCGCCACGCGCGCGGCACTGCAGCGCGCCCAGCTGTCCGCCGGGGATCTTGACGTCATCGAACTCAACGAGGCCTTCGCCAGCCAGTCCATTGCCTGCATCCGCGATCTCGACCTCGATCCGGCGCGGGTCAACCTCGATGGCGGCGCCATCGCGCTCGGCCATCCGCTCGGTGCCACCGGCGCGCGGATCGTTGGCAAAGCGGCGAGCCTGCTGAAGCGCGAGGGTGGCCGCTATGCTCTGGCCACGCAGTGCATCGGCGGCGGTCAGGGCATCGCCACCATCCTGGAGGCCGCATGATGGCCGGTATCGAAAAAGTCGCCGTCATCGGCGCCGGCGTCATGGGCGCGGCGATTGCCGCCCACGTCGCCAACTCCGGCACCAAGGTGCTGTTGCTCGACATCGTGCCCGAGGGCGCGGCGAACCGGAACGCGCTGGCCGAGGCTGCCGTGGCGCGGATGCAGAAGGCCGATCCCGCGCCCCTCATGGGCCGCAAGGCGGCGCGCCTGATCGAAACCGGCAACCTCGAAGACGACCTGGCGCGTCTCGCCGAGGCCGACTGGATCGTCGAGGCGGTGATCGAGCGCCTCGACATCAAGCAGGCCCTTTATCGCAAGATCGAGGGCGCGCGGAAGCCCGGCAGCATCGTGTCGTCCAACACCTCGACCATTCCGCTGGCGACGCTGGTCGGCGGCTTGCCCGAGCGCTTTGCGCAGGACTTCCTGATCACGCATTTCTTCAACCCGCCCCGCTATATGCGGCTGATGGAATTGGTCACCGGATCGGCCACCCGCGCGGAGGCCGCCGAGGTGATCACCGCGTTCGCCGATCGGCGGCTCGGCAAGACGGTGATCCGGGCGAAGGACACACCGAGCTTCATTGGCAACCGGCTTGGCGTCTACTGGCTGCAGACAGCGGTGATCGAGGCGGCCGAGCGCGGCATCCCGGTAGAGCAGGCCGACGCGCTGATCGGCAAGCCCTTCGGCATTCCCAAGACCGGCGTCTTCGGGCTGCTGGATTTGGTGGGTCTCGACCTCATGCCGCATGTGAATGCGAGCCTCGCCGCCGCGCTGCCGCAGAGTGACGCATTCCACACCGCCAACCGTCCGCTGCCGATCGTGCAGAAGATGATCTCCGAGGGCTACACGGGCCGCAAGGGCAAGGGCGGCTTCTACCGCTTGAACCGCGAGGGCGGCAACAAGGTGAAAGAGGCGGTCGACCTTTCGAGCGGACGCTACGCCACCGCCCGCAAACCCCGGTCCGACGCGATGGACGAGGCCGGGCGCAGTCCGCGCGCGCTCATGGCGCATGACAGCGACGAGGGACGGTATGCCGCCGCGGTGATGGGCGCGACGCTGCGCTACGCCGCCGGGCTCGCCGGCGAGGTGGCCGACAGCATTGCCGACATCGACGAGGCCATGTGCCTTGGCTACGGCTGGAAAGAGGGCCCCTTCGCGCTGATGGACAAGATCGGCCCCGATTGGCTGGCCGAGCGGTTCGAGGCCGAGGGCGAGGCGGTGCCGCCGATCCTTGATCTGGCCCGTGGCCGCAGCTTCTACCGCGTCGAAGAGGGCAAGCTCGAACAGTTGGGCCTCGACGGCGCATATCATCCGGTGACGCGCCCCGAGGGTGTGCTGCTGCTTTCCGACATCAAGCGCGGCGCGGGTCCGGTGCTGAAGAACGGCTCCGCCGCGGTCTGGGACATTGGCGACGGCGTACTGTGCTTCGAGTTCACCTCCAAGATGAACTCGATGGACGACCAGATCATGGCGCTTTTGGCGAAGACGCTGAAGCTGGTGGAGGCCGAGTATAAGGCGCTGGTGATCCATAATGAGGGCACCAACTTCTCGGTCGGCGCCAATCTCGGCCTTGCCTTCTTTGCCGCCAACATCGCGGCGTGGGACCAGATCGAGGGCTTGGTGTCCTTTGGGCAGCAGACCTTCCAGAACATGCGCAACGCCCCCTTCCCCGTCATCGGCGCACCCTCGGGGATGGCGCTTGGCGGTGGCTGCGAGGTGCTGCTGCATTGCGATGCGGTTCAGGCCCATGCCGAAAGCTACATCGGCCTTGTCGAGGTCGGCGTGGGGCTGATCCCCGGCTGGGGCGGCTGCACAGAGATGCTGCACCGCTGGCAGCGCTTCGGGCGTCTGCCGAAGGGGCCGATGCCGGTGCCCTCGAAGGTCTTCGAGATCCTCAGCACCGCGACCGTGGCGAAATCCGCCGCCGAGGCCAAGGAGCTGCTGTTCCTGCGCCCCGAGGACGGCATCACCATGAACCGCGCCCGGCTGCTGGCCGATGCCAAGGCCCGCGCGCTGGCGATGGTCGAGGGCTACGCGCCGCCCGAGCCGCGGGACTACACGCTGCCCGGCCCGTCCGGCCTCGTCGCGATGGAGATGGCGGTGCAGCAATTCCGCAAGATGGGCAAGGCCACGCCCTACGACGAGATCGTCTCGGGCGCGCTGGCCGAAGTGCTGTCGGGCGGCGACACGGATCCCATCGACACCCTCACCGAAGCGGACCTGCTGAAACTCGAGCGGGACCGGTTCTTCACGCTGGTCAGGCGGCCCGGCACGCTCGACCGTATCGAGACCATGCTGATGACCGGCAAGCCGCTGCGCAACTGAACCCCGGCCTTGGGCCGCAAAGAACAGGGAGGTCACGACGATGGCCAATTACACGCCCCCCCTGCGCGACATGCGCTTTGTCTACCACGAGCTGCTGGGCTGCGAAGATCTGGCGGATCTGCCGGGGTTCGAGGAGTTCACCGCCGACCTGATCGACCCGATCCTCGAAGAGGCCGGCAAGATCTGCGCCGAGGTGCTGCAGCCGATCAACCGTTCCGGCGACGAGGAAGGCTGCCAACTCGAAAACGGCATCGTCCGCACCCCCGCCGGCTTCCCCGAGGCCTACCGCCAGTTCCGCGAGGGCGGCTGGACGGCGATCACTTGCGACCCGGCCTATGGCGGGCAGGGTCTGCCCGCTGCCGCCGACGTGCTGGTGACCGAGATGATCTGCTCGGCGAACCTGTCGTTCGGCATGTATCCCGGCCTGTCGCACGGCGCCTATCTGGCGCTGCACAGCCACGGCCCGGACGAACTGAAGCAGGCCTACCTGCCAAAGCTGGTCGATGGCACATGGTCGGGCACCATGTGCCTGACCGAGCCGCATTGCGGCACCGATCTGGGGCTTCTGCGCACCAAGGCCGAGCCGCAGGAGGATGGCAGCTTCCGCATCACCGGCACCAAGATCTTCATCTCCGCCGGCGAGCATGACCTGACCGAGAACATCATCCACCTCGTGCTGGCGCGGCTGCCGGGTGCCCCCAAGGGCTCGCGCGGGATCAGCCTCTTTCTTGTGCCGAAGTTCTTGCCCACCCCCGAGGGCACCCCGGGACAGCGCAACGGCGTGATGTGCTCCGGCATCGAGCATAAGATGGGGATCAAGGCCTCGTCGACCTGCGTGATGAACTTCGACGGCGCGCAGGGCTGGCTCGTCGGCGCGCCGCACAAGGGCCTGCAGGCGATGTTCACCATGATGAACAACGAACGGCTCGCCGTGGGCGGTCAGGGGCTGGGACTGGCCGAGGCCGCCTATCAGGGCTCCGTCGCCTATGCCCGCGAGCGCCTGCAGGGCCGCTCGCTCACCGGCACCAAGGCCCCCGACAAGCCCGCCGATCCGATCATCGTGCATCCTGACGTGCGCCGGATGCTGCTGCTGCAGCGCGCCACGACCGAGGGTTGCCGGGCGATGGCGGTCTGGGTGGCCAAGGAACTCGACAAATCCACCCATCACCCCGAGCCGGAGGTGCGCAAGGCCTCCGAGGATTTCGTGGCACTGATGACGCCGATCGTGAAGGCACTGTTCACCGACCTCGGCTTCGAGAATGCCAACCTCGGGATGCAGGTGCTGGGCGGGCATGGCTACATCCGCGAGCACGGCATGGAGCAATACGTCCGCGATGCCCGCATTACGCAGATCTACGAGGGCACCAACGGCATTCAGGCGCTCGACCTCGTTGGGCGCAAGCTGGGAGCAAACGGCGGGCGGTACCTGCGGCGGTTCTTCCACCCGGTGGCGGAGTACATCGAAGGCCACGCCGAGAACCCCGAGATGGCACCCTACATCGCGCCGCTCGCCAAGGCCTTCGGCCGCTTGCAGACCGCAACCGGCACCGTTGCCCAGAGGGGGCTTGCCAACCCGGACGAGGCCGGGGCGGCGGCGACAGACTATATGCGGCTGTTCGGCCTGACGGCGCTTGGTTATCTCTGGGCCCGAATGGCCGAGACCGCGATGACCAAGAGCCGGGAAACCGGCGATGCCGACGGCTTCTATGCCGCCAAGCAGGTGACGGCGCGGTTCTACATGGAACGGGTGCTGCCTCAGACCGGCGCGTTGCTGTCCCAGATCATGGCCGGCAGCCAGAGCCTTATGGCGCTGGACGAGGCGGCTTTCTGAGCGGAGAGCCGACCGCGGGAAGGGACGACGGCCCCCCTTCCCGCGTCTCACTCAGACCCTGCGCAGCGGTCACCGGGCAGCGCGCAGGAAATCGGCAGCACGGCTTTGCCTGATGGGCCGAGCGGCGCAAGAATGACCTCCATTGAGAGACGGGGCGAAAGGGAGTGAGCGAAATGGACACCTTGAGCGGCAAGACACTCTTCATCAGCGGCGGCAGCCGCGGCATCGGCCGGGCCATCGCGCTGCGCGCCGCGCGTGACGGCGCCAACGTGGTGCTGGCGGCCAAGACGGTCACGCCGCATCCCCGCCTGCCCGGCACCATCGAGGAGGCCGCGGCGGAGGTCGAGGCGCACGGCGGGCGCGCCCTGCCGCTGCAGCTCGACATCCGCGACGACGCGGCGGTGGCCGAGGCCGCGCGCAAGGCCGAGGATCATTTCGGCGGCATCGACATCGTGGTCAACAACGCCAGCGCGATCTCCCTGACGCCCACCCCCGACACCGAGATGAAACGGTTCGACCTGATGATGCAGGTCAACATGCGCGGCACCTTCGCGGTCACCCGCGCCTGCCTGCCGGCGCTGAAGAACGCCGCGAACCCGCATGTGCTGACGCTCTCGCCGCCGCCCTCGCTCGATCCGGCCTGGTACGGCCCGCATGTGGCCTACACGATCTCGAAGATGGGGATGAGCCTGTGCGTGCTCGGCTGGGCCGAGGAGTTCCGCAGCTTCGGCATCGCCGCCAACGCGCTCTGGCCCCGCACTGTCATCGACACCGCGGCGCTTGCCATGCTTGGCGGCGCGGTCCAGTCAAAGAACTGCCGGACGCCACAGATCGTTGCCGATGCCGCCCATGCGATCCTGACCCGTCCCGCGAGGTCCTGCAGCGGCAATTTCTTCATCGACGAGGAGGTCCTGCGCGCGCAGGGCGTCGCGGATTTCTCGGGCTATGCCGTCGACCCCTCCGAGCCGCTGCTGCCCGACCTCTTCGTCGCCTCGGAAAGCTGACCGCAAGCGCTGAGGCCCTGCCTGCCCTGGCTCCAACGCCCACGCCTTCGCGGTGGCCGGAATGCCCGCCCCCAAGACGGCGCCGGAGCGACAGCCACGGCTCAGACCAGCCCCATCAAGAGCGGGGCCAAGACCAGCGCGGCCAGCACGGCTGACTGCACCGCCAGCATTGCGATGGCGGTGCCCCCGACATCGGCGAGCTTGGCCAGCGAGGTCTTCATGCCCACGGCCGCCACTGCGGTCACCAGCAGGGCGCGCGACAGCGTCGAGGCGGGGGCAGTCACCGCCTCTGGCACAAGGTGGAAGGAATTCAGCGCCGCCAGCACGAGGAAGGCAGCGACGAAGGCGGGCAGCAACGGCGGGCGCGCTTCGCTCGCCGGCGCGTGCCTGCGCAGGGCAAGCGCCCCGATCAACACCACCGGCGCCAGCATGGTGACCCGGATCAGCTTCACCACAGTGGCAATGTCCCCGGTCTCGTCGGAAACCGAGTAGCCCGCCCCCACCACCTGCGCGACGTCATGGATCGTGCCGCCGAGAAAGAGGCCGGTCAGGTGCTGGTCGAGCCCCAAGGCTTCGGCGAAGATCGGATAGACGATCATCGCCAGCGTCGAAAAGGCGGTGACAGAGATCACGGTGAACGACAGGTCGCGCTCGGCGGTCTCGCGTTGCGGCAGGATCGACGAGATCGCCATCGCCGCCGAGGCGCCGCAGATCGCCACAGACCCGCCGGTCAGAAAGCCGAAGGCGCGGTCCTTGCCCACAAGGCGCGCAACGAGGATCGAACCGAGGATCACCGCCGCGATGCACAGCGCAATGACCAAGACAAAGCCCCAGCCGATCTGCCGCACCATGTCGAGCGAGACCCGCAGGCCAAGCAGCGCCACGCCGATGCGCAGCAGCCCTTTGGCGGCGAAGGTTATGCCGGGACCGGTGTTCTCGTGTTCGGACAGGAAATGGAACGGAATGCCCAGCAGGATCGCCATCAGCATCACCGGCGCGCCGTAGTGGTTCGACAAGAACTGCGCCGCCATCGCCAGAACGATCGCCAGCGCCGTGCCCGGAGCGAGGATCTTTGCGCGGGCAACCATGCGGCGGGGGTCCGAAAGGGTGGCGGTAAGGGCGCTCATGTCCTGTCCTCGGTATCTTTTAAGATCGTATTGGGCCGGGCCCGAAGGCCCGGCCGAACCGGGCGCGCCCCTTAAAGACACGCGCCCGCTAGGATTTACTCGATGTCGCTCGCGCGCTCGGCGTCAAGTTCGTCGGTCGCAGACTGCACCGCGCTCTGCATGGCGGTGAAAATCTCTTCGCCGCCTTCGACATTGGCGGTGAACCACTCATAGACCGGCTGAGCGGCGTCGGCGAAGGCCTGCTTCTCTTCTGGCGTCGGCACGTAGAGATCACCGCCGCCTTCGACGAAGTCCTGATAGGCCGGGATCGACTTGCGCTTCGGCGAAGCGAAGGTCGCCTGCTGCAACTGATAGAACCCATCGACCACCACGCGGCGCATATCTTCGGGCAGCGCCATGAAGGTCTCGTTCGACATCCACCACAGCGCGCCCATGTAGGCGTGCCCGTCAAGCGTGACGTACTGCAACCCGGCCTCTGGGAACTTCATCGACATGATGTCGGTGATGCCGTTCTTGGTGCCTTCGACCACGCCGGTCTGCAGCGAGGTGAAGAGCTCGGGCCACGGGATCGGCGTCGGCGCGGCGCCGACGGCGCGCACCAGTTCCTGCGGCAGATCGGCGACCACGGTGCGGATCTTCATGCCCTCGAGGTCAGCGGGCGTCTGCACGCGCTTTTGCGTGTTGGCAAAGTTGCGCCAGCCACCGGTGTTGCCGATGGTCATCAGGCGGATCATCCCGCCGGAATCCTCCAGCGCCATCGATCGCATGGTGCGGGTAAACTCGCCAGACAGCACCCGCTCGGCCACTCGGTCATCTTGCATGACGTAGGGCAGATCCAGCACCTGCACGTAGGGGAAGAGGCCAGCCGCGCCACCCGAGGTCGAGATATAGACGTCGATCGACCCGTCGGCGACGCCCTGCAGGCATTCCGCGCCATTGGAACAGAGCTGCGTGCCCATATAGATCTCGACCGCGATGGCCCCGTTCGAGGCGCTCTCGACGTAGGACTTGAAGACCTCCAGACCATCGTAGTCTTCGTCGTTCTCATTGGAGTTGGCGACGGCACGGATCGTGTAGTCCTGCGCCATCGCCGGGATGGCAAGCGCCACCGTCATGGCCAGCGTCGCCGCCAGCGTCTTTGTCTTCCTGAGCATGGTATCCTCCCTGATAGCTCTGGATTTTTCTAGTTTGCGAACCCGGTCAGCCGCGGGATCGTCATGGAAATCGCGGGGAAATAGGTGATCAGGAAGATCACCGCGATCTCGACCGCGAGGAATGGCAGGATGGCGCGGGCGATGGTCGTCACCCGCTCGCCCGAGACGGCAGAGGCGACGAAGAGCACCAGCCCCATAGGCGGCGTGGCCAGCCCGACGGTCAGGTTCACGCACATGATGATGGCGAAATGCACCGAGTCGATGCCCATGCCGGTGAACACCGGGCCAAGGATCGGCCCCAAGATGATGATCGCCGGCCCCGCGTCGAGGAACATGCCCACCGCGAACAGCAGCAGGTTGATCAGGAACAGCAGCAGCAACGGGTTCTCGGTCAGCGTCAGGATGAAGTCGGCCATCTGTTGCGGCGCATGTGACAGCGAAACCACGGTCTTGAACGCCATCGCCGCGCCGACCAGCAGAAGCACCACCGCCGAGGTCAGACCGGCGCGGCCCAGCACGTCGGGCAGTTCGGCAAAGCGCAGGGTCTTCAGCACGAAAAGGCTGATGAAGAGCGCGTAGAACACCGCCACCGCAGCCGCTTCCGTGGGCGTAAAGACCCCCGCCAGAATACCGCCCAAAATGATCACCGGCGTCAGCAGCGGGAAAAACGCCTTCAGGCTCGCCTCGCCCCGCTCGCCCCAGCTGTATTTGCGGGACGCCACGGGGAAGTCATAGCGGTTGGCCAAGACCTTGATCAGCAGCATCAGCCCGATCCCCACCATCGCGCCCGGCACCAGCCCGGCAAGGAACAGTGCCGCGACGCTCTCGCCCATGACGTAGGCATAGATGATCATGATGCCCGAGGGCGGGATGATCGGCCCGATCACCGAGCTTGCGGCGGTGATCGCGGCGGCGAAACGGCGGGTGTAGCCCTGTTTCTCCATCGCCGGGATCAGCATCGAGCCGAGCGCCGAGGTGTCCGCCACCGCCGAGCCCGAGAGCCCGGCAAAGAGCATCGAGGACATCACGTTCACATGTGCCAGACCGCCGCGAAGGTGGCCCATGAAGGCTTGGCTGAACTCGACGAGGCGATGGGTGATACCGCCGCGGTTCATGATCTCGCCCGCCAGCATGAAGAACGGGATCGCCATCAGCGGGAAGCTGTCCATGCCGTTGTAGAGATTGCGATAGAGCAGCGTCAGATCGCGCTCCTGCCCGTTCAGGAACAGCAGGATGCCGGGTGCAGCCAGAAGACCAAAGAACACCGGCAGGCCGATCATCAGGAACACAAGGAACAGCGGAAGAAACCAGATCAGCATGTCATTCGGCCCCTTGCGTGTTGGCCTGCGGGATCGTGGGCAGGTCGCGAACCGAGCAAAGCTCGGCGAGGTTGCGCAGGATCAGCTCGATGTTGACCAGCACCAGCAAGCCCATGCCGACGAGGATCGAGGCCATCATCCAGCTGCGCGGCACCCGGTGCCATTCGCTGAGATCGAATGCGATCGGCACGTAGAGCGAAGCCGAGGCGAAACGCCCGCCAAGCCCGGAGACCTCTTTCCAGCCGATCTGCAGCGCTAAGGCCAGAACCATGAGGCTGATCGCCAGCAGCAGGAGATTGAGAAGGCTGGCCGCACGGCGCGGCAGCATCGAGGGCAGTATGTCGATCGCGACGAAACCGCCACGGCGGAAGGCGGTCGGCGCCATCAGCCCGGTCATCCACAGCATACAAAAGCGCGCCGCCTCGTCCGGCCACGGCAGCGCATTGCCCAGCACGTAGCGGCAGAACACCTGCACCATCGTGACCGCAACCATTACGCCGATGGCCACGACCCCGATGCCGCGCCCCAGCTTCAGCACGTGATCGTTGACCCAGGACAGTGGCCTGATCAGCCCGTCGAGTAGCACCATTCTCTCCTCCCCGTCATGCCGCGCCCTCCTCCAAGGCGGCGGCGTGCCGTCAGTTGATATCGAGCCGCGCGACCCGCCCGCCAAAGAAGGCCAGCGGATCACCTTGTTGCATGGTGGCGCGCAAGACCTCGCCCACGACGATCGCGTGATCGCCGGCGTCGTGCACCGCGTGACGGCGGCAGTCGAAGCGCGCAAGGCAGCGCTCCAGCACCGGCACGCCCTCGGCGGTCTGCGCCAGCCCGGCCCCGGCCAGCGCCGCGCCATCCTTGGCCACCGCCCAAGCCAGATCCTGCTGGCCCGCTTCAAGCACATGGATCGCGTAGTGCTCGGCACCGGCGAACAGGTCGAAGCGGCTGGAACTGCGCGCCGGCGACCAGAGCACCAGCGGCGGATCCATCGAAACCGACGAGAAACTGTTGGCGGTGATCGCGGCGCAGCCCTCGGGGCCGCAGGCGGTGACGATGGTCACCCCCGTGGCGAACAGCCCGAAAGCATCGCGCAGCGCCCGACCGTTGCCCGGATCGGGCACGAAACTGTGGGGCTGCGCCATCTGCATCAGGCCACCTCGCGGCCCAGTGCCGCCTCGTAGAGTTGGAACCATTGTACCCGGCTCAGCGCGACCTTGCGCGCATCCGAGATCTTCGCGATGCGCTCCAGCGAGTTGGTGCCCAGCACCGGCAGGATCGTCGCGGGGTGGCGCAGCAAAAAGGCGATGGCGACGGCGGCACGGTCCACGCCGAACTCGGCGGCCATCGCGTCCATGCGGCGGGCCAGATCGCTCTCGCCGGTCATCAGGCTACCGCCGCCCAGAGGCGACCAGGCCATAACCGGATCGCGGCGGCGCTGGTGGAACGCCAGATCGCCATCGGTGAACGGGTCGACCCTCGCCAGCGAGATCTCGATCTGATTGGTGACCAGCGGGCTCTGCATCGCGCTCTGCAGCAACTCGACGTCCCACGGCCGGAAGTTCGACACGCCCGCGGCGCGGATCTTGCCCGCCTTCACCAAAGCGTCGAGCGCCGCGCCGGTCTCTTCGTGGTCCATCAGCGGATCGGGACGGTGGATCAGCAGCAGATCGATGTAGTCGGTGCCGAGATCGCGCAGCGAGTTCTCGACCGACGCCTCAAGATGTGCCTTCGAGGTGTCGTAGTGTTTGCAGGCCACGTCCGCGTATTTGCCGCAGGGCGCGACGATGTCGCATTTGGTGACCAGTTCGACCTTCTGGCGCAGCGCCGGGTCCGCCTTGAACGCCTGCCCCAGCACCGCCTCGGCGGTGTAATCGCCGTAGATGTCGGCCTGGTCCAGCGTGGTGATGCCTTGCGCGAGGCAGGCGTCGATCTTGGCGCGCACGTGAGCCGCCGAGGTGTCGGCGTCGTCGCCGATGCGCCACATGCCGTAGACCAGCCGCGAGAAGCTGAGACCCTCGGTCATGGTCACGCGGTCGAGAGTGAAGTCGTTGAGGGTGTCCATCAGCGGCGATCTCCTGCGCCAAGAGGCGTCTGCGGAAGGTTTTGCGGAACCCGGCCCCAGGCCTGGTTCAACTGGCAGGTCTTGAGCTGCGGCAGCACGCGCGAGCCGAAATGCTCGGCCTCCTCGACGTGCGGGTAGCCCGAGAGCACGAAGGCGCGGATGCCCATCTTCTGCAACTCCTCGAGCTTGCTGAGCACCTGATCGGTCGAGCCGACGATGGCCGCGCCGCATCCCGAGCGCGCCCGGCCGATGCCGGTCCAGAGGTTCGGCTCGATGTAGCCCTCAAGGTCGGCCAGATCGCGGTTGCGCGCCTGATGGCTGACGCCGAGGCTGCCGGCGTCCAGAGCCCGCTCGCGGATCGCCTGCCCCAGTTCGTCATCGAGCTTGCTGGCGATGTAGCGCGCGTATTCTTTGGCCTCGGCCTCGGTGTCGCGGACGATAACGTGGCTGCGGAAGCCGTAGTCCAGCGTCCGGCCGTACTGTTCGGCGGCGGCATTGGCGGCCTTCATCCGGTCTGCGATGTCCTCGGTCTTTTCGGGCCACATCAGGTAGACGTCGCAATGCTGGCCGCAGAGGTCGAGCGCGGCCGGCGAGTAGCCGCCGAAGTAGAGCATCGGCCCGCCCTGCTGATAGGGTTTGGCGGGATCGGTGGTGAGGCCGGTGAAGTTATAGACCTCGCCCTCGTAGTTGATCTCGTCGCGGTTCCACGCCTGCTTGAGAATTTCGACCACCTCGCGCGAGCGCTGGTAGCGGTACTGGCTTTCCGCCTTCTCGCCGGGGAAGTCGGACGAGATGATGTTCACCGTCAGCCGCCCCTGCAGCATGTGATCGAGCGTCGCGATGGTGCGCGCCAGCATGATCGGCTGCATCTCGCCGCAGCGCACGGCGGCCAGCAGGTTGATGCTCTCGGTGATCGGCGCACAGCCCGCCACGAAGCTCAGCGTGTCCTGCCCGACCTGATAGGACGAGGGGCACAGGATGTTGCCAAAGCCCTGCGCCTCGGCGGTCTTCACAATCTCCGAGCAATGATCCCAAGACGAGCGCAGATCGCCGTCTGGCACCCCGAGGAACTGGTAGTCATCCGAGCAGAGCGCCGAGAACCAGGCCACCTCGACGGCGTCGAGATCGGCGGATGTAACGGGTACGACCGTCATGTTTTCCTCCCTGAAAACCTCCGAACTTTCCCTTTCACTACCCGCGTCTTTGATGTAGATCAATGGTGTATCAATTTTTTCGCGCGCGGCATCCGCAAGGGGAGGCGGAAACATGCAGGAAAAAAACAGGAATTCGGCTCACAGGCCCGATGCGCTGCCGATCTACATGCAGATCAGCGAGCTGGTGATCCGCGATATCGCCGCCGGTCGGCTGGTCGACGGGCAAAAGCTGCCGCCCGAACGCGAGTTCGCCAAAGCCCATGGCACGACTGTAAGAACGCTCCGCAAGGCCCTTCTGGAGCTGGAAAAAAAGGGCCTTCTGGAGCGCCTTCAAGGGTCTGGCAACTACATCCGCGCCGGCGGCGAGGTCGATTCGGTCTACTCCATGTTCCGGCTTGAACTGGCGCAGGGCGGCGGCGGCCTGCCCACTGCCGACATCCTTTCGGCCGACTATGTTCGCAAGGACCCCCAGCAACCCAAATATGGCACATCTGACCACGGCACGCGCTTCCGCCGCCTGCGCTACCTCGACGATGTGATCATCGCCGTCGAGGAAATCTGGCTCGACGGCGGCGCCGGAAAGGTGCCGCGCGAGATGGTGCAGGATTCGCTTTACCTCACCTACAAGCGCGCCCTGCAGCTTTGGATCACCCGCGCCGAGGACCGCGTGGGCATCGGGCAGGTGCCGGATTGGGCGCCCGAGGCCTTTCCGCTGCACCCCGGCACCACCACCGCGTACATCGAGCGCCTGTCCTGGGCGCAGGGCAGCGAGGCGGTCGAGTTCTCACGCACTTGGTACGACACGACAAAGGCGCTCTACGTCCAGCGCCTCATATGAAGGGAGGAGGAATTCCCAATGACGACCCAGACCCTCGCGCGCAGCGAGACCCGGACCATCACCTATGGCATCATCGGCTGCGGCATGATGGGACAAGAGCATCTGCGCAACATCGCGCTGCTGGAAAACACCGCCATCGGCGCAATCTTCGAGCCCGATGCCGAGATGCGCGCCCATGCCCGGCAGTTCGCCCCGAGGGCTCAGTTCGTGGACAGCATCGAGGCGCTGCTGGATGTGGCCGAGATCGATTGCCTGCTGATCGCCAGCCCGAACTTTCGCCATGTGGAACAGCTGCAGCAAATCGCCCACAAACGCCCCCTGCCCGTGCTGGTGGAAAAGCCGCTGTTCACCGACCCGGACCATGCCGCTGCGATCGACGCCTTTGCCAAGAGCTACCCCGCGCCGGTCTGGGTGGCGATGGAATACCGCTATATGCCGCCCGTCGCCAAACTGCTGGAAGAGGCCGAAACAGCCACCGGCGGCGTCAGGATGCTGACCATCCGCGAGCACCGCTTCCCGTTTCTCGAAAAGGTCGGCGACTGGAACCGCTTCAACCGTTACACCGGCGGCACGTTCGTCGAGAAATGCTGCCATTTCTTTGATCTCATGCGGCTCACGCTGAAGTCCGACCCGGTGCGCGTGATGGCCATGGGGGGACAGGCGGCGAACCATCTCGACGAGGCCTACGCCGGCGAGACGCCCGACATTTTCGACCATGGCTACGTGATGGTCGAGTTCGAGAGCGGCGCCCGTGCCATGCTCGAGCTATGCATGTTCGCCGAGGGCTCGCGCTACCAAGAAGAAATCTCGGCGGTTGGCCCGAAGGGCAAGATCGAGGCGCTGGTGCCGGGGCCGGGCCGCTTCTGGCCGGCGCATCTGGGCGCTGCGCCGGTGCCGCAGGTGATCGTCTCGCCGCGCGAGCCAAAGGGGCCGGAGGTGCGCGAGATCCCCGTCGATCCGACCATTTTGGAGGCCGGCGACCACAACGGCTCGACCTTCTACCAGCATCGCGGCTTCCTCGAACTGGTGCGCGGCGAGCGACCGGCGCCTGAGGTCTCCTTGCAGGATGGCAAATGGGCGGTGCTCATGGGGCTTGCCGCACAGCGTTCGATGACCGAGGGGCGCGCGGTTGAGATCAGCGAACTGATGGGCAACACCTGACTTGCGGCGCAGGAGGGCACAGGAGTGCCCTCCGATCACCCCAAGCCAGCAAGTATCACCTTGCGGCGTTCCCGCGAAACGCGATGGGCCGTCTCGTCACCGCCTCGGCGATGTTCGACCGCGACCGCATCCTCCAACCGAACAGCTTCCGCACCGACCGGCCTTCGGAGGGTTGCATCATCTGGGGCGACGGTTTGCATAGCTGTTTCGGCGCGGCGATGACTGATCTTCTCGAACCGCAGGCCACGCCGGACAGGCGCTGCTGGTCCGACAAGCAGCGGTGCCCGAGCGCTGGACGGAGGGTCGCCTGCAGCAGGGCGCCCGCGACACCCCTGTAGCGCCCGTTCACTTGGCCAAAGTCTTGCCGGCCGCGACGATGCTTTCGACGGTGATCCCGAAGTGCTCAAAGAGGCGCTCGGCGCGGTCCGAGGCGCCAAAGCCCGTCATGCCGATGAAAGCGTCGCCGGGGCGCAGCCATGTCTGCCAGCCGAACTCGAGCGCCGCCTCGACGCCGATGCGCGGCGCCGTGCCCAGCACTTCGGCGCGATAGGTCTCGGGCTGCGTTTCGAAGAGTTCCCAGCAGGGCATCGACACCACGGCCGCGCGTATCCCTTCTGCGGCGAGTTGCGTCCGCGCGGCCATGGCGAGCGCGACCTCGGTGCCCGTGGCGAGGATCGTCAGGTCGCGGTCGGCATAGGTCGGAGACAACAGATAGGCGCCGCGGCGGCTGAGGTTTTCGCCCGCCTCGCGCCGCAGCGGGGCGGCGGCCTGTTTGGACAGGGCCAGCAGGCTCGGACCATCCTTGGTCTCCAGTGCGATCTGCCAGGCCTCGGCGGTCTCCACTGCATCGGCGGGGCGAAACACCCGCATATTGGGCATGGCGCGGAAGCTTGCGAGGATCTCCACCGGCTGATGGGTCGGACCGTTGCTGCCGACACCGATGGAATCGTGGCTGAACACGAAAACCCCGGGCAGCCGCATCAGCGCCGCCATGCGCATCGCCGGGCGCTCGTAGTCCGCGAAGGCCAGATAGGTGACGTTGACCGGACGCAGCCCGCCGTGCGCGGCGATGCCGCCGATCATCGCGCCCATCAGGTGCTCACGTACGCCGCAATGCACATAGCTTCCGCCGCGCTCATCGGCGGTAAAGGCGGTGCGCCCGCGCTTGTGGTTGGTCGGGGCCTCGAGGTCAGCGCAGAGCACCATAAGCTCGGGCAGCGTTGTGCCAAGCGCGTCGCAGGTCTCTCCGGACGCGGTGATGGTCGGGCGCGGGTCACCTTGAAGCGCAGTGTCGCGGATCGCGGCAGAGGTCTCCGGCCAGTCGGCGGGAAGCGCGCCCGAGGTCCAGCGCTCGAACTCGGCGCGCGCGTCCGCCCCTGACAGCCGGGCCTGCCAGTCGGCCCGCGCCGCGGCGCCCCGGCGCATCGCGGCGTGCCAGTCGCCCAAGACCGCCGAAGGCACCTCGAACGGCGGTGCGGTCCAGCCAAGCGCCGCCCGCGCCTCCTGCGCGTCCTGCTCTGTCAGCGGCGCGCTATGGCCGCCGCGGGTGGCTTCGAGCCGTGGCAGGCCGCGGGCAATGCGCGTACGGCAGGCAAGCAGCGACGGGCGCGGGTCGGTGCAAGCGGCGTCCAGGGCCTCCGAGATCGCGTCGATGTCGTGGCCGTCCAGCCTCTGCACATGCCAGCCGGCGGCGGCGAAACGAGCGGGAACATCCTCGCTTATCGACAGCGCGGTGTCGCCGTCATCGGTGATGTGATTGTCGTCCCAGAGGAAGGTCAGCTTGCCGAGCCGCAGGTGCCCGGCCAGAGAAATCGCCTCCTGCCCGATGCCCTCCTGCAAGCAGCCATCGCCGACGAAGGCCCAGGTGCGGTGGTCGACCAAATCGGGGCCGAAGCGCGCCGCAAGCCGTGCCTCGGCGACGGCCATCCCGACGGCACTGGCAATGCCCTGCCCAAGCAGCCCGGTGGTGATCTCGATCCCCGCGTGCTGCTCGATCTCGGGATGCCCGGCGCAGACCGACCCGAGCCGCCGGAAGCTGCGCAGGGCTTCGGTCGTCACCGCCTCAAAGCCCGACAGGTGCAGCAGCGCATAAAGCAGCATCGAGCCATGGCCATTCGACAGCACCACCCGGTCGCGGTCCGGCCAGAGCGGATCGGCAGGATCGACCTTCAGCTTGCGGGCATAGAGCGTCGCCGCGATCTCGGCCATGCCGAGCGGCACCCCCTGATGCCCCTCCCCCGCGTTCAGGATCGCGTCGATCGCAAGAAACCGGATGGCATGCGCCATCGACTGGATATCGGCCATAGTTGTCCTCCCAAGCACCGCGCGTGGAGCGCGCGGCCCGCGTGAGGCTAGACGAGCAATCGTCCGCAAGTATGTTTAGAAAATCTAACAAGCTATTGCAGATTTCGAAATCTGCGAACGCGCCCCGGCATGCTACCTCTGGGATCAGACGATCATCGGGAGGAGAGCATGAGCGTCCAGCCATCAACCGGCGCGTTGTCCAACGTGCCCTTGGAATTGCGCGCCTGGAACATCCGCCGCAAGGCCCTGCTGATGGGCGAGGTGCAGGGTCAGGGCTATATCGGCCAGGCGCTGGGGATCTCGGACGTTCTTGCGACGGCCTATTTCCACGCGCTCGACTACCGGCCCGAGGACCCCGAGTGGGAGGGCCGCGACAGGTTTCTGCTGTCCATCGGGCACTACGCCATCGCACTTTACGCTGCGCTGATGGAGGCCGGGATTCTGCCCGAAGAGGAGCTTGAAACCTACGGCATGGACGACTCCCGCCTGCCGATGTCTGGCATGGCCTCCTATACCCCCGGCATGGAGATCACCGGCGGCTCGCTGGGGCATGGGCTGGGGATCGCCGTGGGCATGGCGCTGGGGCTGAAGCGCAAGCTGAACCCGGCCTTCGTCTACAACCTGATGTCTGATGGCGAACTCGGCGAAGGCTCGACCTGGGAGGCGGTGATGTCGGCGGTCCAATGGAAACTCGACAACCTGATCTGCGTCGTCGATTTCAACAACCAGCAGGCCGACGGACCGACCCGAGACGCGCTCGCCGTGGGGGCCGAGGCCCCGAAATGGGAAGCCTTCGGCTGGCACGCGCAGGAGGTCGACGGCAATGACCTCGGCGCGCTGGTCGCCGCCTTCGATACCGCGCGCAATCTGGCCGAGCCGAAGCCGCGGGTGATCATCTGCAACACCACCATGTGCAAGGGCGTGGATTTCCTTGAGGCGCGCGAGATCACCCACTTCGTGCGGGTGGAGCCGGACGAATGGGCCAAGGCGCTCGACAAGCTGGAAGAGGGACGCCCCGCATGACCTTGGACTCGATGGCCCGCAAGTACGAGCGCCGCACGCCCCCCGCGCAAAAGGCCGCGACCTCGGCAATGATCGCCTCGCTGGCGGCAGAGGGGTACGACACCGTCTCGGCCCCATTCGGTCACGCCTTGGTCGAGGCGGCGCAGCGCGATGCGCGCATCGTCGGCCTCTCGGCGGATTTGGCGAAATACACCGACCTGCATGTCTTTGCGCAGGCGATGCCGGGCCGCTTTTACCAGATGGGCATGGCCGAGCAGCTTCTGATGTCGGCAGCCTCTGGCATGGCGCGCGAAGGCTGCGTGCCCGTCGCCACCACCTACGCCGTCTTCGCCGCGCGCCGGGCCTATGACTTCATCGCCATGGCCATCGCCGAAGAGAACCTTCCAGTGAAGATCGCCTGCGCCCTGCCCGGCCTCACCACCGGATACGGCCCGAGCCATCAGGCCTTTGAGGATCTCGCGATCTTCCGCGGCCTGCCGAACATGGTGCTGATCGATCCCTGCGATGCCTGCGACGTTGCCGGGATGGTGCCGGCGATGCTGGCCCACGACGGCCCGGTCTACGCCCGCCTGCTGCGCGGCAAGGTGCCCAGCGTGCTGAGCCGGCATAAACCGGGCTACCGGTTCGAACTGGGCAAGGCACAGCTGATCCGCGATGGCGGCGATGCGCTGGTGATCTCCTCGGGGATCATGACCATGCGCGCGCTCGATGCCGCCGAGGCGCTGGAGGCCGACGGCATCGGCCTTGGTGTGCTGCACGTGCCGACGATCAAGCCGCTCGACGTAGACACCATCGTGGCCGAGGCGCGCAAGGGCGGGCGTCTGGTGGTCACCGCCGAAAACCACTCGGTGAACGGTGGGCTGGGCGAGGCCGTGGCGCGGACGTTGATGCTGGCCGGGGTCAGCGCGCCGTTCCGGATGATCGGCCTGCCAGACGAATTTCTGGAGGCCGGCGCGCTGCCGACGCTGCACGACATGTATGGGCTCTCGACCAAGCGGGTCGTCGAGCAGGTCAAGAGCTGGCTCTGAGCCCGCGGGCCGGACGCCAGACGAGGGAGGAGAAGACACCAATGGGATTGCTGGACGGCAAGATCGCGATTATCACCGGTGCGGCCAGCCCACGCGGGCTGGGCAAGGCCACCGCACAGCTTTTTGCCGAGCATGGGGCAACGGTGGTGATCACCGATCTCGACCTTGCCGCCGCCGAGGCCGCCGCGGCGGACCTGCTAGGCACGAGCCATATCGGGCTTGAGGGCAACGTCACCGACAAGGCCGCCTGCGCGGGGGTGGCGAAGCGCGTGACCGACACGCTCGGGCGCATCGACATTCTGGTCAACAACGCGGGGATCACGCAACCGCTGAAACTCATGGAGATCGGCCCCGAGAACTACGATGCGGTCACCGACGTCAGCCTACGCGGCACGCTCTACATGAGCCAGGCGGTGATCCCGGCCATGCGGGCGCAAGGCGCGGGCTCCATCGTCAACCTGTCGTCGGTTTCGGCACAGCGCGGCGGCGGCATCTTTGGCGGGCCGCACTACTCGGCGGCCAAGGCCGGCGTGCTGGGGCTGACCAAGGCAATGGCGCGCGAACTGGCCCCGGACGGGGTGCGCGCCAACGCGATCTGCCCGGGCTTTATCGCCACCGACATCACCGCCGGAAAGCTGACCGACGAGATGCGCGCCGAAGTGCTGGCCGGCATCCCGATGGGCCGCGCCGGCGAAGCGTCGGACGTTGCCGGCTGCGCGCTGTTTCTGGCCTCCGACCTGTCGGCCTATTGCACCGGCACCGAGGTCGACGTGAACGGAGGTTCGCTGATCCATTAAACCAACCTACGGCCCGAGGGGAGACGGGCCCAACTTCGTTTTCGAGAGGGAGGAAACTATGAAAACGACCATTCTTGCGACAATCGTCGCCACCACGGCGCTCACCGGCGCGGCTTCGGCAGAGGTGATCTTTGCCCATGGCTCGAACCCTGGCAACCCGCGCTATATCGCAGCCGAAAGATGGGCCGAGCTATACGCCGCCTGCTCCGGTGAAGAGGTCAACCACGCCCCCGCAGCGACGATGGGCGACGACGCCGAGATGCTGACCTCTGCCGCGGCCGGAGTCATCCAGGTCTCGGCCAACAGCCAGGGCGCCATGAGCCAGGTGGTGCCCGAGGTCGGCCTGCTCGGCCTGCCCTTTCTCTTCGAGGACCTGCCGACTGCCTGGTCGGTGCTCGACGGCGAGGTCGGCGAGATGATCGACGCGCGCGCGCAGAGCTCGGGGCTGAAGGTGCTCGGGTTCTGGGACAATGGCATCCGCAACATCACCCACACCGGCAAGCACGTCACCGCGCCCGAGGACGTGCAGGGCATGAAGATCCGCACCCCGCCCGATCCGATGACGCTGGCGATCTTTGAGGCGCTCGGCGCCAACCCGGCGCCGTTGGCGTGGTCGGAATTGCCGACGGCGCTGCAATCGGGGGTGTTCGAGGGGCAGGAGAACCCGCTGGTCAACATCCACTCGGCCAAGCTGCACGAAATCACGCCCTACGTCACCATGACCGGTCACAAGTATGAATCCACCCCGGTGGTCGCCGGGCTGTCGTGGTGGTCGGGGCTGAGCGAGGAGGCGCAGCAATGCGCGCTCGACGCCACCGCCGAAGCCGGCGAGATGCAGCGCCAGATGGTGCTGGAAAGCGACGAGACACTGCGCCCGATCATGGAAGAGGAAGGCGCCACCTTCGCCGAGGCCGACAAGGCCGCGTTCCAAGAGGCGACCGCCTCGGTCTACGACGACTACGCCGAGGATTACCCGGACCTTGTGGCGGCGCTGAAGTCCGCAGCCGGGCTGGAATGAGCGCCGCGTCGCGGATTGGACAGGGGCCTTCGGGCCTCGTCCTCACCGTTTCCGGGGCCAGCATCCACCTGCTTGACTGGAGCGGTCGGGTGATTGCCGTGGCGTGCCTTGCCTTCATGTTCGTGCTGCTGCTGCTCAACGTCGTCCTGCGCTACACGGTGGGGGAAGGCATCGCCTGGGCCTATGAGATCCATGCGCTGCTGCTGCCGTGGCTGGTGGCCGCGGGCGTGGTGATCGCCGCCGCCCGCGGCGTCAATATCGCCATCACCATCCTGCCCGACGTGCTGAGCCTTGGCGCCCGCCGCGTCATCATCCTCGCGGTTCATGCCGCAGTGCTGGTGATCTGCATCTCGGTGCTCACCTCGAGCCCGCCGATCCTCAAGGCCTCGACCTTCCAGACCCTCGCCACGCTCGGCATCAAGCAGGTCTGGGGCTATTCGAGCCTGATCTACGCCTTTGCCGGCATGGCGGTGATCGCCGCGCTGGAATTGCTCTCGGTGCTGGCCGGCAAATCCGTCGACCCTGCCGACATCTCCGGCTTCAGTTGAACTCCGCGAAAGGAGGCCCGCCACATGACCGCGCCGCTCATCTGGATCTTCTTTGCCTTGCTGGCCCTGTCGGTACCGGTGGCCCACGCCATGCTCGGCGGGGTCGCGGCGGCGCTCTGGCTCGACGGCAAACCGCTCGCGGTCATGGTCCAGAGGCTCTACACGCCGACGCAGAGCTTCCCTATGCTGGCGATCCCGTTCTTCATCCTCGCCGGGAACCTGATGATGTCGGGCCGGTTCGGCGTCTTTCTGGTGAACATCGCGCGGCTATTCGTCGGGCACATGAAAGGCGGGATGGGACAGGTCTCTATCATCGGCTCGGTGATGTTCGGCGGCGTCTCGGGCTCGGCGGTGGCCGATGCCTCGGCGCTCGGCAACGCGCTGATCCCGGTGCAGAAGGCGCAGGGCTATCCCGGCGGCTTCGCCGCGGCGATCAACTCGGCCTCCTCGACCGTCTCGGTGCTGATCCCGCCGTCGATCCCGCTGATCCTCTACGGGCTGGTGTCGAGCACGTCGATCATCGATCTGTTCATCGCGGGCATCCTGCCCGGGGTGATGCTGGGGCTCGGCATGTTCGCGATGATCTGGATCGTCGCCAACCGCCGCGACCTGCCGCGCTCGCCGCTCGCCGGCGGCTTCGCGGCCTTCCGAAGCGAGCTTTTCATGGCCATCCCGGCGCTGCTGATGCCGATCTTCGTCATCGGCACGCTGCGCTTTGGCATCGCCACCCCCACCGAGGTCAGCGTCATGGCGGTGGCTTACGCGCTGCTGGTCAGCGGGCTGCTCTATCGCGATCTGACCTGGGGCGGCATCTGGCAGGCCTGCGTCGATGCCGCGGTGATGACCGGTGCGGTGATGATCATCATCATGGCCTCCTCGACGATCCAATGGGTGCTGACCGCCGAGCGCGTGCCGCAGGAGTTGGCCGCCTGGGTCGCCGAGACCATCCGCCAGCCGTGGCTGATCATCCTTGCGCTGAACCTCGTCATGCTGGTGGTCGGGGCGTTCCTCGATCTGCCGGCGGCGGTGCTGCTGCTGGGGCCGATCTTCGTCACCATCGCGCAGGCGATCGGCATGGACCCGGTGCAGCTGGGCCTCGTGATGGTACTGAACCTGTCGATCGGGCTCTACACGCCGCCGGTCGGCACGACTTTGTTCATCTCCGCCGCCATCGCGCAGGTCGGCATCGGCGCGGTGGTCAAGGCGCTGCTGCCCTTCTACGCGGTGGCGCTGGCGGTGCTGCTGCTGGTCTCTTTCGTGCCGGCGTTGACCATCTACTGAGCCTGCTGCCCCGCGATCAGCCCCGGCCCCGGCTCGCGCCGGATATGGCAGCCAGCCGCTTCGAGCACGCGGCGCCCATCCTCGGCATGGGCGCTGGCCTCCTCGGCGATCCAATGGGCGAACCGCTTGACGATGCGCCGGTTCAGGTGCTGGCGCGGACAGGCGAACCAATAGGCGGCGAACTCGATCACCGGCAGTTCCGGGGCAAGCGGCACAAGGTCGCCATTGCGGATATCACCAAGGCACAGCAGCGCGCTGTCGAGCGCCACCCCGCCGCCGCGTTTCGCCATCTCGATCGACATGGACGAGCGGTCGAAACGGAACGGATAGGTCAGCGCCGGCAGCTCGATGCGCTGCGCCGCAAGCCAGATATCCCAACGGTAGAGCGCTTTCACGCTGTCGATCAGCCGCGCCTCGGCCAGCCGTCCCGGGGTGTCCTCCGCCATTTCTTTCAGACCCTCGAGGTAGGCGGGGCTGCACAGCGGCAGCACCAGATCGTGCATGACACAGTCGACCGACAGCCCGGCCCAACCGCCGAGCCCGTAGCGCAGGTCACAATCGATCGCCTCGGTCTCGAAGGCCGAGAAGTCTGGCGTGGCATCGACCCGGATCGCCCAGTCGGGATTGACCGCCGCAAAGCCCGCGATCCGCGGCCCCAGCCAGCGCACGCCAAAGCTCGGGCTCACCCGCACGGTGAGGCTGCGAATGTCGTGCTGCCGGCCAATGGCGCGGCGCGCGTTGCGCAGCGCGCTGAAGGCCTGTGTCGTTGTCTGAAAGAGCCGGTCACCATCCAAGGTGAGGCTCAGCCGACGTTTCTCGCGCCGGAACAGCCGGACCCCGAACTGCTCTTCAAGCAGCCGGATCTGCTGGCTCACCGCCGAGGGTGACACGCCAAGTTCCTCGGCCGCCTTGGTGACGGTGCCGAGCCGGGCAACGGCTTCAAAATACTCGGTGGCCTTGAGGTTTATGTCGCGCATGCCCGGAGCCTATCGACAAACTCCGGGCTCTGCTATCGCGGAACAAGGCGGCAAATCAGAGGTGCGCGACACGAGGGTCAAATCGGCTCGAGGTCATCCTCGAACGCCGCGTCATCCTCCACCGGCTCTTCCAAGTCTTCGTCATCCATGTTCAGCGCCATGACCAGATCCACCGCGCTGTCCTCAGGCGCGTCGAGGTCCTCAAGCGCGCCGGAAGAGATCACTTCGTCATAGGCGGCGAGCACGTCATCGGCGTCTTGGAACCCATCCTCCGGCGCGACAATGCTGAATTGCTCGACCGGATACCCGTCCTCGTGCAGCGTGTAGAATTTCAATTCTGAAATCGAGGCGATGTCGTAGCCGTCAACCTCTTGCTCGTAGTAGGTCAGGTAATTCTCGAACGTCGGCTCGGTGCCTTCGGGCAGCGCATGAACGACACCATCCGAAGGCTCCGCCGCGATACCGACCCCGTCCAAAACCTCGCCAGACTCTGAAAGCTCTGTCGCGAACAGCACCTTGTCGAAGGTCGGCTCTTCCGGGTCCTCGGGCTGTTCGGGCTCTTCCGGATCCTCGGGCTCCTCCGGATCACCGGAAACCGCCTTGATCGAGCCTGCCTTCGTCGTCGTAGAGGTCGCGCGGATGCCAAAGATGTCGACCTCGTCAAGCGACTCGATATCCAGTTCGACGGTCAAGGTATCGCCAGCGGAAATATATGTGTCCTTGTCTTCTCCATCCGGGCCAAGACCGGGCTCACTGAGCGCGGCCGCGCCGTCCCACTGGACCTTGTCACCATCATGCCGTGCGCCGTTCATATTGAGCGCGCGGCCAAGGTTCTCGCTCTGGCCGGAGAAGTCGTCGTCGCCGAAGTAAACGGCATTCACGTCCATCGCGCCTTCGAGCACCTCGATATCGGCGAAGACCGCACCGTCTTGCTCATAGAGCGTTGCGGTGTAGGAGAGCCCGTCAACTTGGTAGGTAAATGTCTTGATCTGCTCGGGCATCATCGGCTCCTGAAAACGGTCACTGGTTCATCGACAAAAGATGCGCGCCGGACGCGGCGCACTGGAAACTTGGCAAGTTTTAGCAGGTCTTGCCTTATTCCCGACAAAGATCGCGAGCCGCAACCGGAAACACACTGTTTCCCCGCCCATTATATCGCGGCCGTCACAGCGTCTTCGGCAGCGCGCGTGATCCTGTGCGTCCCGTCGCCCGGTACAGGCGCAGGTGCAGGCGCGTCCATCGCCTGACGTGCGCACAGGGTCCAGAAGTTCGCGGAAACGGAATATACCCGTTCCATCCGTTCAGCGCCGACGCATGTCCTTCGCCCCCCCCCTCGGCGGAAGGCGTTTGTGTTCCGGGTTTTTGTCCCATCTGCGCTCCTTGGTGGTTACGATGAGCCAGAAACCCACCTTTCCGAATTCAGTTCAAATACCCCAAGGGCGCTGACGCCGGGCGCTTCGCAGGCACAAAAAAGCCCGCCAGGTGACGCCTGGCGGGCTATTGAGCATAAGTAATGTAAGTCTCAGAGGTTGGTCGACGCTTGGCGGCGTTCGCGCACGGTGCCCACGGCATCAATGAAAAGTTCTGGGTCCTCGCCCCGGCCCGAGACTTTCCGGGCAATGTCAAAATCGGACATGCCGCACTCAAGAAGTTTCTCGATTGCCAATGCCTGTTCGCGGGTAAAAATGCCCATATGCGTAGTCTCCCTATCTTTCGCCCAAGCAAAGCTTCGCAACGGGACAAAAACACCGTCCTGCGAAGCATCTTGCATGTGTGGGATGCTGGCAAAGCGGCCAGCGGAAATGCTCCATAGCACGAAACGGGAACGCAACCAACACCTCTCTGCGTGGTGCCCGTGCGACACATACGCACCACGCTGGTGCCACCTGTCCCATAGCATCGCCTTGGCACGGAATGTCCTGCAAGCAGACGCACCATCAACGATGACCACGCGGCGAACCGGTGGGCCTGACTGACTGCCGTCCCGCACATCGCCTATTTACCAGCTTTCCCCAGAGCGCGCCGAGGCGCCATGTTCACCACGGCCGGTGCGCTGCATTGACCTGTGCGCCGATCCGAGCCCTCGGGCGTGGCGGCCGCCACCGCGGCGAGTCGAGCGATCAGCGCGTGAGAGGCAGGACGCGGTACAGCCGCGCCTGCCGCAGCATTGCAGCACGCGGGCATATCACCCCCTGTCCGCTTTCCTATCTCTTTAGATTTTGGGCAAGTTTCTGATTTGAGATGGAACATCATGGCGCCCCGGGCATTGGGTGTGAGCAAACCAAAGACACTGGAGGCCTTATGCGTCACATCACCCTGTCCGCCCTTTCGCTGATCCTCGTGGCAGGCGCCGCATCCGCCCAGACGATGGATATTTCCTCCCTGAAAAGCATCGATGACGCCGACGTTGTCAACGCAGATGGCGACAAGATCGGTGAGATCGAAGAGCTGCTGGTTGACGAGTCCGGCGCGCCCGTCGCAGCCGTGGTCGAAGTCGGCGGCATCCTCGATATCGGCGACGAGGACATCGTGATTTCGCTCGATGAGCTTACCTATGAAGACGGCGACTTCTCGACCTCGATGACCGAGGAAGAGATGGAAGAACTGCCCGAGTGGGACGACTGATCCGGCGCTTACGCCCGTAGGTCCAATGCAAGCGGCGCGCCGATGGCGCGTCGCTTCTTCGTTTGTGCCTGCCACACCACCGCTTGCGACCGGTATGGAGCGGCCTTCGCCGTGCGCGCAGCTGCGCGCCCCGGCGCTTCGGCGGAGGGATGGGCCTCGCGGTCATCCGCAGCAGATGTAGGACGCGCAGGATACGCAGCACCGAAAGACCGCCCGCGGTCGCAGAATTTGGCGCCACGGTCTGGCACACTGACCGTGAGGCAGGCGATGTTCGGCGCGGCGAACAGCCCGTAGGCAGCGGTCATCGCGGCAAGGTTCATCACCGCAGGCGCGGCCCCGCGCCCGAGGCCGCCCGGCGGTCAGGTCCTCAATGCCGGCAGCCCCACGCCTGTCGACTGGAAGCCGCCATCCGAGGCGATGGTCTGGCCGGTCACGTAGCTTGCCTTGTCCGAGCACAGGAACACGATCACCGAGGCGATTTCGTCCTCCGATCCATAGCGGTTGAGCGGGATCGCGTCGTGATAGGCGTCGATGATCTCCTGACTGTGCACCGCCATGGCCAGCTTGGTGCGCACTGGGCCGGGGGCCACGCAGTTGGCGCGGATGCCATATTCGCCCAGTTCCGCCGCTTGCTGCTGCGTCAGCTGGATCACCCCGGCCTTGGAGGTGCCATAGGCCACCCGCAGCGTGGACGCGCGCAGGCCAGAGATCGAGGCGATATTGACGATGGCGCCCGAGGTCTTTCGCAGTTCAGGGATCGCGGCCTGCGAGCACAGGAACACGCCGTCGAGGTTGGTCGCCATGACGGTGCGCCAGCGTTCGAAACTGGTCTCCTCGATAGGTCCGAAATCGGCCACCCCGGCGTTGTTCACCAGCGCGTCGATGCGGCCGAATTTCGTCGCCACCTCGTCGATCATCGCCGCCACCTGCTCGGGCTGCGAGACGTCGCAGACCACCGGCAACACATTCTCGAGGTGTCCGGCCTCGGTCATCAGCGCTTCGGCGTCGCGGTCGATCATCGCCACCTTGCGGCCCTCGGCGAGGAACTGCTTGGTGGTCGCAAGACCGATGCCGCGGGCGGCGCCGGTGACAATCGCTGTCTTCTGGGTCATGAGAAGGTCCTCAGTTGGCAGGCCCGAGCAGGCCGAGAGAGAGTTGCGGGAAGGCGCCGATCACCGCCAGCCCGATCGCGCAGACCAGCAGGAAGGGCAGCGCGCCGCGGGCGACGCGCTCAATGGGCAGGCGGGTGACATTGGCGGCGACGTAGAGGTTGATGCCGACCGGCGGGGTGATCAGGCCGATGGCGAGGTTGACCATGACCAGCACGCCGAACCACACCGGGTCCCACCCAAGCTCACGCACCACCGGCAAGAAGATCGGAAGGCAGATGAACATCACCGTCACTGCATCCATGAACATGCCGGCGATCAGCAGGATCAACATGATGACCAGCAGGATCACCGCCTCGTTGCCCGACAGGCCAAGCAGCGCGCCGGAATAGCTGCCGACAAGGTCCTCCACCGTCACCACCCAGCCAAAGAGGCTGGCATAGGCGACCACCAGCATCACCGTGGCCGAAGAGGCGGCGGCGTCCGAGAGCGATTTGTAGAGCCCCGCAAGGGTCAGCGTGCGGTAGATCAGCCCGCCAACCAGCAGCGCGTAGACCGTGGCGACCAGCGCCGCCTCGGTGGGGGTGAAGATGCCCGAATAGATGCCGCCCAAGATGACCACCGGGGTCATCAGCCCCCAGAAGCTCTCTTTGAACGACAGCCAAAGCCGCGCTGCGTAGGCTTTGTCGGCATGCGGCGTCGGGCTCAGCCGCTCCAGCGAGGCGGCACGCCCTGCTTTCGGCTTCGCGAAGGGCAGCGTCAGCAGCATCATCCCGCCCATGAAAAGGCCGGGCAGGATGGCGGCGAGGAAGAGGTTAGAGATCGAGGTCTCGGCGATCACCCCATAGATCACCAGCCCGATCGACGGCGGGATGACGATCGACAGCGCCGCGCCGGTGCAGACGAGGCCGGCGGCATAGGCCTTGGGGTAGCCGTCCTCTTCCATGCCCTTGATGATCATCGGACCGATGGCGGCAACCGAGGCCGGACCGGAGCCGCTCACCGCGCCCCAGAACAGGCACACGGTGGTGCCGACCACGCCCATGCCTCCGGGGGTGCCGCCGATCAGCACGCGGAAGAAACGGATCATCCGCTCGGCGATGCCCAGCGAGCCCATCAAGGTGCCCGCAAGAATGAAGAACGGAATGGCCAGCAGCGAGAACTTGGTGATGCCCGTGGCGATAAGATCGCCCGCCAGTTCAAGGCCGAAGCCGATCTGCCACATGGCGTAGATCGCCGACAGGCCAAGCGAGAAGGCCACCGGCACGCGCAGCGCCAGCAGCACGAAGAACAAGATCACCATTTCGGTGCCGGCGGGCAGGCCGGGGATCAGATCATACATCGGGGATGACCTCGTCGTCTTCGCCGGTGCGCCAGACCACCCAAGCGTGCTGCAGGTAGCGGATCAGCACCAGCGCGAAGCCGAAGGGCACGGCGGCCTGATAGTACCACGCGGGGATCTGCAGCCCATAAGAGCGCATGCCGTTGCTCATCATGTTGGTCATCGCCTGCCACGAAAACCACGCCGAGAGCACCAGCAGCAGCGCCGAGGCCAGCACAGACAGCACAAAGACCACCCGCCGCGCCGGGCGCGGCAGCAGGTCGTGCAGCAGACCCACCGCCAGATGTTCACCGCGGCGCGCGGCGATCGCGGCGCCAAAGATGGTCAGCAGCAAAAAGCCGTTGGTCAGCAACTCTTCGGTGGCGGCCAGCGAGTAATGCGTGCCGTAGCGCACCACCACATTGGCAAAGCCGAGAAAGGTCATGGCCAGGAAGAGCACCGCGCAGATGATCTTCTCGGCCTCGCGCAGGATGAAGGCCATTGCCCCTCCGTTGGATCAGCAGGCACGGGTCAGACGGGCGAAAGGCGTGTCCCCGCGGGGACACGCGTATTTTCGGGGTTACTTCGCGCCGTCGATCGCGGTCTGGAAGCTCTGCACCAGCTCGGGACCGACCTTTTCGGCCCATTCGTCGAAGGCGGGCTGGGTGGCCTCCTTGAAGGCGGCAAGCTCGTCGGCCGACGGCTCGTAGACCTCCATGCCCTGCTCCCGCAGGAACTCGATGCCGGTGGCGGTGGCCTCGCGGCTGATCTCGCGCTGGTAGGTCATCGCCTCGGTCGCCGCGGTCTTCAGCTTGTCCTGCGTCTCGGCGTCATAGCTGTCCCATTTCTTCTGGCTGATGCCGATGAAGATCGGATCGTAGGAATAGTGCCACGTCGTCAGGTACTTCTGCACCTCGTAGACCTGCTGCGGGATGATCACCGCGCCGATCGGATTTTCCTGCCCGTCGACCACGCCCTGCTGCAGCGCGGTCAGGGTCTCGCCCCATTGCATCTGCTGCGGGTTCGCGCCGAGCGCGTTCATCACGTCGATGTACATCGGGCCGGCGACGCGCATGTTGAGGCCCTTCATGTCCTCAGGGCTCTTCACCGGGCGGGTGTTGTTGGTCACTTCGCGGAAGCCGTTCTCGCCCCACGCCAGAACGATGATGCCCTTCTCGGCGAGGATCGCGGCAAGCTGCTCGCCCGGCGCGCCTTGGGTGGTGGCGTCGACCTGATCGTAATCGGCATAGAGATAGGGCAGCGAGAAGGCCGCCATCTGCGGCACCAGCGGGGTCACGTTGATCGCCGAGGTCACCACCAGATCGAGCGCACCGCGGCCAACCATCTCGGCCTGACGCATCTGATCGCCGCCAGCCAGCTGGGCGTTGGGGAAGACGCGCACGGTCAGATCACCATCGGTCGCCTCCGAGAGCAGTTCGGCGAACTTGTCGGCGCCCTTCTGCCACGTGGTGGTGTCACCGGTGTTGTGCGACAGGCGCAGGGTCTCGGCGGCAGCGGCGCCGACCATCATCGCGCCCGCAAGCACGGTTGCCAGGGCAGTGCTGCCCAGTTTCGCAAAAGTCATTCTGTCCTCCCAAGTCCAGGACCGGCACCGGCCCTCGCCTCGCGCGGCCTCCCTGCCCCGCGATGCGATCCATATCATGGAACAGCTTCATTGCCACGAGCAAGAAGAACTTGCAATATTGCGAAAGGCACAAAATATTGCAGGGCAACTTTCCGAAGTCCCGCAGGAGGAGGTGGACCTCATCGGTCCATAATATGGAACAATCACAGCCAGACAGCAGCCCCGGCACGTTGGCCGGCAGCCAGAGCGTCGACCGCGCGCTGGCGCTGCTCGGCATGGTCGGGCGGCGCCCGCTTGAGGGCGCGAGCCTTGGCGAGCTGGTGGCCGACTCGGGGCTCAACAAAGCGACCGTGCGGCGGCTGATGCTGGCGCTGATCCGCAACGGGATGGTCGAGCAGAACGCGGACAGCCGGCGCTATTTTCTCGGCGAGGAATCCTACATTCTCGGGACCTTCGCGGCGCATCGGCACGGGCTGCTGGAACTGTCGTTCGAGACCCTCGCGCGGCTGGCGCAGGACACCGGGGATGCCGCCTTCCTGTCGATCCGCCGCGGTTTCTCGTCGCTCTGCCTGCACCGCGAGGAAGGCACCTATCCGATCCGCACCTACGCGCTGATGACCGGGCGGCTGCACCCGCTGGGGGTCGGCGCGGGATCGCTGGCGATGCTGGCCGCCCTGCCCGATGCCGAGGTCGAGGCGGCGCTCGCGGCCAATGCCGCGCGGCTGGAGGAGGACTACCCCGGCCTGCCGCCTCAACAGATCCGCGCCCGCGTCGCCGAGACCCGCGCGCAGGGCTACGCGCTCAACCCCGGTCTGGTGTTTCCCGACTCGTGGGGCATGGGGGTGGCACTGCGCCGCCCCGACGGCGCACTGGCCGGGGCCCTGTCACTGGCCGCCATCGAAAGCCGCATGCAACAGCCGCGCCGGGAGGAGCTTGTGGCGCAGCTGCACGCAGCGGCGCAGCAGATAGAAGGAACGCTCGCGCAGCTTTACGCCGCGCGCACCCGCATTTGAGGAGGACATGATGCGAGACCCACAGATCGTCGGCTGGGGCCACACGCCCTTTGGCAAGTCCGAACACCCCGACACCGAAAGCCTGATGGCCGCCGCCGTGGGCGAGGCGCTGGAGCACGCCGGGATCAGCCCCGAGGACGTGGACGGCATCTTCACCGGCGTGTTCAACAACGGCTTTTCGCAGCAGGATTTTCAGGGCGCGCTGGTGGCCATGGGCGACGCGCGCTTTGCCCATACCCCCGCCACCCGCTACGAGAACGCCTGCGCAACCGGGTCCGCCGCCCTGCATGGCGCGATGGATTTCATCGCCGCCGGGCGGGGCCGCATCGCGCTGGTGGTCGGGGCCGAGAAGATGACCGCCACCCCCACGGCGGAGGTCGGCGATATCCTACTGGGCGCCAGCTACTGCAAGGAAGAGGCCGACATCAGCGGCGGCTTCGCCGGTCTTTTTGGCCAGATCGCCGGCAGCTATTTCCAGCGCTACGGGGACAAGAGCGAAGAACTGGCGATGATCGCCGCCAAGAACCACTCCAACGGCATGGCCAACCCGCTTGCGCATATGCGCAAGGATTTCGGCACCGCCTTTTGCAACACCGTGTCGGACAAGAACCCGATCGTCGCCGGGCCGCTGCGCCGCACCGATTGCTCGCTGGTCTCGGACGGGGCGGCGGTGCTGGTGCTCGCCGATGCGGAAACGGCGGCGGAGATGAAGCGCGCCATCGCCTTTCGCGCGCGCAGCCACGTCAACGAGATCATGGCGCTGTCGCGCCGTGACGTGCTGGAATTTGCCGGTGCGCGCCGGGCGTGGGCGCAGGCTTTCGAGACCTCTGGGCTGAGCCTCGATGACCTGTCGCTGGTCGAGACCCACGACTGTTTCACCATCGCCGAGATGCTGGAATACGAGGCCATGGGCCTTGCCGAACGCGGCGAAGGCGGGCGGGTGATCCGCGAAGGCATCACCGCCAAGGACGGCAAGCTGCCGGTCAACGCCTCGGGCGGGCTGAAGTCCAAGGGCCATCCGATCGGCGCCACCGGCGTGTCGCTGCACGTGATGGCGGCGATGCAGCTGGCTGGCGACGCGGGGGAGATGCAGATCCCCGGCGCCGAAATCGCCGGTGTGTTCAACATGGGCGGCGCGGCGGTGACCAATTACGTGTCCATCCTGGAGCGGGTGAAATGAGCCGCGCCACCGATCTTTCCGGCGGGCTGCCGCCGGTCTCGACGCGGGTGATGAACCTCGCCAACTTCCTCACCGAGAGCGCTCGGCGCCATCCCGATGACATCGGCTTCGTCTGGGGGGCGCAGACCTGGACCTGGGCCGAGATGGAGGCGCGCTCCGCCGCCTTTGCCGCCGCGCTGCAGGGCAAGTTCGGGCTTGGGAAAGGCGACCGGCTGCTGGTGCAATCGGCCAACAACAACCAGATGTTCGAAGCGATGTTCGCCTGCTGGCGCATCGGGGCTGTGTGGGTGCCCGCCAACTTCCGCCAGTCGCCGGACGATCTGGCCTTTCAGGCCGAAAGCGCGCAAGCCAAGGGGCTGCTGTGCGGTGCCGAATTCCCCGAGCACGCCGCGGCCTGCAGCGAGCTTGGCTTTGTGATCGGCATCGCCGGGGGCGAGAACGACACTCTGGGCGAGGACTACGAGGCGCTGGTCGCCGAGCACCTTGGCCAGCGCCCGCCACAGGCGGAAGTGCATCGCGACGATCCGTGCTGGTTCTTCTTCACCTCCGGCACCACCGGGCGGCCCAAGGCGGCGGTGCTGACCCATGGCCAGATGGCCTTTGTCGTCACCAACCACCTGTGCGACCTGATGCCCGGCACCGGGCCCGAGGACGCCTCGATCGTCGTCGCGCCGCTGTCGCATGGCGCGGGCATTCACCAACTGGCGCAAGTGGCGCATGGGGTGAAGACCATTCTGCCCGCCGCGCCTAAGTTCGACCCGGGCGAGATCTGGGGGCTGGTGGCACGCTGGAAGGTCTCCAACCTCTTTACCGTGCCGACCATCGTCAAGCTGTTGGTCGAGCACCCGTCGGTGGCGGATCACGATCATTCGAGCCTGCGCTACATGATCTACGCCGGCGCACCGATGTACCGCGCCGATCAGATACGCGCGCTGCAGGTGCTGGGGCCGAAGCTGGTGCAGTACTTCGGACTTGGCGAGGTCACCGGCAATATCACCGTGCTGCCGCCCACGCATCACGCGGTCGACGACGCCGCCATGCGCATCGGATCCTGCGGCTTTGCCCGCACCGGCATGCAGGTGCAGATCCAGGACGCCGAGGGCAACGAGGCCGCGCCCGGCGAGACCGGCGAGATCGCGGTGATCGGCCCCGCGGTCTTTGCTGGCTATTTCGACAACCCCGAGGCCAACGCCAAGAGTTTCCGAAACGGCTGGTTCCTCACCGGCGATCTGGGGCACATGGATGGCGAAGGCTTCGTCTACCTGACGGGCCGCGCCTCGGACATGTATATCTCGGGCGGGTCGAACATCTACCCGCGCGAAATCGAGGAGAAGATCCTGCAGCATCCCGGCATTTCCGAGGTCGCGGTGCTGGGCGTGCCGGACCCGGTGTGGGGCGAGATCGGCGTTGCCGTCTGCGTGCCTCGGGGCGAGGGCGTTGCGGCGCAGGCGCTTCTTGACTGGTTGTCCCCGAAGATCGCGCGCTACAAGATGCCGCGCCATGTGGTGTTCTGGGACGAAATGCCCAAGAGCGCCTACGGCAAAATAACCAAGAAGCTGATCCGCGAAGAACTGCACGCACGCGGCGACCTGCCCGAAGCGGCTCCGGCGCAATGAGCCTGCCACCGCCTCTCCGTCATCCCGGGCCGCGCGCCGCGTCCCGGGCCACCGCCCTGCCCTGCCGGGCAGAGCCGATTGTACTGCGGCTCGCGTCCGGCCGGCCCTTCGACCACGCGGTGCGCGAGGCTGTCGCGGCAGCGGGCTACTCGGCCGCGTACTTGCGGCTGTCTCAGGCCAGTTTTAAGCGGCTCGCCTATGTGATCCCCGCCCCCGCGCCGGGCGACGGTCGGGCGGCATGGTACAGCGAAACGCATGTGCTTGCACCGGGCACGCTGGTCGATGCTGGCCTGCATCTGGGCCGAAAGGGCGACGCCGCCTTTCTGCATTGCCACGGGCTCTGGCACGGCGAGGACGGCACCCCGCGCATGGGGCATCTGCTGACCCCGGACTCGGTGCTGGCCAAAGATGTGACCGTCGAGGGCTGGGGCCTCACCGGCGCGCGCTTCGAGGTGCGCGCCGATCCGGAAACCGAGTTCGACCTGTTCACCCCGGTGGCGTTGGGCCGCGCAACGCCGAACCCGAACGCGATACTGTGCAAACTGGCCCCGAACGAGGATCCCCACGCGCAGCTTGCGCAATTTGTGCAGGTTCTTCCCGTTGCGCAGGTCGAAGGCATCGGCAGCCTGATCGCCACCCGCTTCGAAGGCGCAGCGCAGGACAGCTATGCCACGGAGGTGCTGCTGCATGCGGGCGAGATCTCGGGGACGTCGGTGCACCTCAAGGCCAGTTCGGTCGGCTTTGACGGCGTGCCGCAGAGCGGCACTCTGGTGCCCGGCGCAAACCGCACCTGCATCACGGCAGAGCTACTGCTGCTTGCGCAGTGATGGAAACACCGCGCCGCCCGGCCATTGCCGAAGGCCGGGCGGCGTGCCCTTGGCCGCATTTGCACAGCCGAAGCCTTAGCTCTGCCGGCACGCCGTCGTGCGCCTGTGCCCGTTGCTGGCGAGCTGGTTCGACACGCCACCAAGCGCGGAAGCCTGTCCCACCGTGCCACACCGCAGCGGGCGGGCAGCCGTTTTTGTCTGGCTCGGCGAACTCCGCCGCGCGTCGTGGCCCCACCGGCAACCCAGACCTCACACCCCGAGACCATCGGCGCGCTGCGGATGTCGAGAGCTTTCGGGACCTCCGCCTTGAGGATCGTGCCGCCGCCGGACTCGGCGACGCATTGGCGACGCACAGCGTCCACCCGAGACCTGCAGGAACAACCCGGCTTACGTCTGCTTCGGCGCTGCCACGGGCATCTTGGGCGAGCGAAAACGGGAGCCCGACCGGCACCATCCGCCAGCGCCATGTCCCAACCCAACCTCGGGGGGGGCACCCTAGACCTGAACAGGCCAGCCGCGCCTGACCGTCAGAGCATTTCGGCTCCTGAAGTATTCGATGACGGACACATGGCGACATGTGCGCTTTGTCGACAAACTGATGCCCCGGAGCACGTGCTGCAAGCCGCAGGGCCAGTTCGCAGGGAGGGCGCCGCAGCGCCACTTTTTTTCAGGCACATGAGGGCCGCGCTGGCGCCCCATCGTCAGTCCGAGGCGCGCGGGGCGCCCGTCGACTCGCGCACCACCAGCCGGTGCGGCAGGTAGCGCACTCCGATCTCGGAGGTGGGCTCCTTCAGCACGTTGAGCAGCCGGTACATGCCGGTCTCGCCGATCTCTTCGGCGGGCTGGGCGATGGTGGTCAGCGCCGGGTTCGAGATCTCGGCGTAGCGCGTGTTGTCAAAGCCCGCGACCGAAATGTCGCCGGGCACGGACAGGCCGTTGGCGCGCAGTTCGGCCAGCGTTCCCAGCGCCATCTCGTCGTTGGCGCAGATCACCGCAGTCGGGCGCGGGCGCGCATTTAGCAATTCGCGGGTGGCGCGGCGGGCGCCGTCGATGGTCAGCTGCCCCGGCACAAGCCAGCCCGGCGCCACCTCCAGCCCCCGCGCCAGCGCCTCGTCCTGAAAGCCGCGTTCACGTTCCTGCACCACCAGCGAGTCCGCCTCTCCGCGCATGAAGGCGATGCGCCGATGCCCGGCGTCGGCCAGCAGCCGCGTCAGGTCGCGGGCGGCCGCGTGGCCATCGATCTGCACGCGCGGATAGGGCAGCAGTTCGGCATCGCCGGTCTCGCCGCAGACGACGATGGCAGGATGCCCGCTGGCACCGATCCGGCGCGCCCGGCTTTCATGCGGCGCATCGCCGCCAAGCACGATGATCCCATCCGCTTGCCGTGACATCAGCAGATCGTTGAGATCGGCGTTCGACAGGGTGCCCGGCGCCACCTCGCGGATGTGCACACGGTAGCCTCTGGCGGTTGCGACACGGGTGATGCCCTGCATGACCTTGCCGTAATAGGGGTCGCCGATCGTCCACACCAGCACGAGGATCAGCCCGGTATGGCCCCGGCGAAAGCTCGAGGCCAGCGCGTTGGGCGAATAGCCGGTCTCTTCGATCGCCTTGCGGATGCGGTCGCGCGTGTCAGCGCGCACACGGTGCGGCTCGTGGAAGTAGCGGGACACGGTCCCGTTGGAAACGCCAGCGAGGCGCGCGACATCCTTGATGGTGCTCATAGTCGGGAAATGTCTCCGTTTTATGATGACGTTTTAATAACTCGACGCAGTTTTCTCAAGGAGAAACGCCGCTATGCGCAGCTTTATGGATCAAAAGCGACATCAGGGTGGATCTTTTTATGCAAACGTTTTAAGTACCCGCCCAACACAGACTCACAAGCAACAGGACACGCCATGACCCCCCAAGAGCTTCGCACCCGTATTGCAGACCGCACCCTCGACCGGCGCAGCTTTACCCGCGCGCTCGCGGCGGCTGGCCTCGGCGTTGCGGTGATGCCGCTACGCGGGGCGCAGGCACAGGACGGCGGCAAGCCGGTGTCGCTGACGTGGTCGGGCTACAACCGCGAAGAGTTCTTCCCCGGCTACATGGACAAATACGGGGCCGCCCCGGAGATGCCGCTGATCTCGACGCCGCAGGAAGACCTCGCGCGGCTGCAGAGCGGCTTCGAGGCGGACATCGCTCACCCCTATAGCTCGAACGTACCCGCGTGGAACGCCGCCGGGGTGATCAAGCCCATCGACACCGAACGGCTCAGCAACTGGGGCGACCTCATCGAGGGGTTCACCGGGGTGCCCGGCGCGCGCGACGAGGCCGGGCAGCAGATGTTCGCCCCGGTCGATTGGGGCACGGTGGCGCTGGCCTACCGCAGCGACCAGATCAGCCCCAAAGGCTCGGCATGGGACGTGATGTGGAACCCCGAACTGTCCGGCCGGCTCGCGATGATCGGCGATCCGAACATCGCTGGCCCGATGGCCGCCCTGCACCTTGGCCTGTCCGATCCGTTCAACCCCAGCGACGACGAGATGGCGCAGATCACCGAGGCACTGCGCCAGCAGCGCGACCTCACCCGCTTCTTCTGGGAAGCCGGCGCCAACGTCGAACAGGCGCTGGTCTCGGGCGAAGTGGCCGCCGCGCCGATCTGGAACGGCTCGCTCAACGTGATCCGCAACCAAGGCGCGCCGGTCGAGATCATGCCCGCCTCTGCCGGGATGCTTGGCTTCGTTGCCGGGCTGGTGCTGATCGACGGCGCCGCCCACGAAGCGGCTGCCTATGATCTGATGGACGCGATCCTGTCGCCCGAAACCGGCAAATTCCTGATCGAGACCTATGGCTTCGGCCACGCCAACGCCAAAGCTTTCGATATGGTCAGCGAAGAGACAGTGACCACGACCGGCCTGCCGTCGGACATCCAGAGCTTCTTGAACGACGCGGTGATCCTGCAGGATTTCGCACCGGGCCACGATTTCGCCCGGACGTTCCAGGAAGTGAAGTCGGGCTTCTGATCGAGGTCCGGTGATGAGCCTTTCCCGCTTCTTTCCCGGCGGCTGGTCGGGCCGCGGGCTGGCGCTTCTGGCGCCGGCCCTGCTGCTGGCCGGCGCATTGATGCTGGTGCCGCTGGCCGGGATCCTCGGCCAGAGCCTGCAGCTTGACGGCCAGTGGAGCCTTGCCAATTACGCCGAGCTGACCGGGCCGGACGGCCGGGTGTTCCGGCTGCTGATCCTGCGCTCGCTGGGCATCGCGCTGATTTCTACCGCGATTATCCTCGCGCTGGCCTACCCCACCGCCTATTTCATCGCCCGCCACGCCGGCGGCTCGCGGGCGGTGTGGATCATGCTGATCACCATCCCGTTCTGGACCAGCTACCTGCTGCGTGTCTTCGCCTTCAAGATCATCTTGGGCTACAACGGCGTGATCAACTCGGGCCTGATGGAGATCGGCCTGATCGCGCAGCCGCTCGACTGGCTGCTTTACAGTCAGGCGGCGGTGATCATCACGCTGGTGCACTCCTGGGCGCCGTTTGCCGTGCTGCCGATCTACGTCGCGCTGGAAAAGCTTGATCGGAACCTGCTCGAGGCCGCCTCGGATCTCGGCGACACCGGACTGCGCCGCTTCTGGCACGTCACGCTGCCGCTGTCGGCCCCCGGCATCATCGCCGCCTCGCTGATGGTGTTCATCCCGATCGTCGGTGACTTCGTCACGCCCAGCCTCGTCGGTGGCCGCTCCGGCATGATGGTCGGCAACTACATCTCCGAGATCTTCACCCAAGGCGGCGACGTCGCGCTCGGCTCCGCAATGTCGGCGGCGACGATGACGGTGATCGCGCTTCTGGTGGCGCTCTATCTTGGGGTTCTCAACCGCGCGGTGCCGCGCGCCAAAGGTGCCGCATGACCCGTCTGCCTGTCATTCTTCTTGGGCTCGTCGCCACGCTCTTCGTGCTGTTCCTGCACGCGCCGATGGCCATGATCGTGCTGTTTTCGTTCAACGACTCCAATGTTGTCGCTTTCCCGCTGTCGGGCTTCACGCTCGAATGGTACCGCTCGCTGCCCGACAAGGGCCCGATGTTCGAGGCGCTTTTCGCGACGCTGCGCCTCGGCATCCCCGTGGCCATCGCGACAACGCTGGTGGGCTTTCTCGCGGCGCTTGCGCTGACCCGTCACCGGCTGCCCGGCAAGAAGGCGCTTTCGGGGCTGCTGATGGTGCCGCTGGCGGTGCCGACGTTCATCCTCGGGGTGGCGCTGCTGACCCTCGTGCGGCAGGTGCTGGATATCCAGCCCTCGCTGTGGGTGCTGGGGCTGGCGCATATGCTGATCGCCCTGCCCTACGCCATCTTCACCCTCAGCGCCCGGCTGCAGGGGCTCGACGCCAGCTTCGAAGAAGCCTCGCGTGATCTTGGCCGCAGCCCGGCGCAGACCTTCTGGCGGATCACCGTGCCGCTGGCCATGCCGGCCATCGTCTCGAGCCTGATGCTGAGCTTCATCATCTCGTTCGACGAATACATGCTGGCCTATTTCCTCGCCGGGAACGCCATCACGCTGCCGCTCTACATGATGGGCGAGATGCGCTTTTCCTATGCCTTGCCCGGCCTTCTGGCGCTCGGCTCGATCCTCTTTGTCCTGTCCGTGGCCATGGTGGTCGGCGCCGAACTGCTGCGCCGCCGCGGCCCCGGCGGCACCCGATGATACCGGAGAGTTCCATGACATCGACCGACACTGAAAACCGCTTCATCTCGGCCCGGGGCATCACCAAATCCTTCGGCTTCGTCGACGCCCTGAAAGGCATCGATCTCGACATCCGCCGTGGCGAGTTCTTCTCGCTGCTCGGTGCCTCGGGCTGCGGCAAGTCCACGCTGCTGCGGATCATCGCCGGCTTCGAGAGCGCGACCAAGGGCAGCCTGACCATAGATGGTGCCGAGATGACATCTGTGCCGCCGCACCGCCGGCCCACCAACATGGTATTCCAGAGCTACGCGATCTTTCCGCACCTGAGCGTGCTGAAAAACGTGCTCTACGGGCTGCGCGCGCATGGCATCAAGGGCGCCGAGGCGCGCAGCCGGGCGATGGAGGCGCTGAGCTTCGTACAGATGGAGAGCTTTGCCGAACGCGATCCGGCGCAACTGTCTGGCGGGCAACGGCAGCGTGTCGCTCTGGCCCGCGCCGTCGCCTGCCGCCCCAAGGTGCTGCTGCTCGACGAGCCCCTCTCGGCGCTCGACAAACGCCTGCGCGACGAAATGCAGTTGGAACTCAAGCGCTTGCAGCGCGAACTGGGCATCACCTTCATCTGCGTCACCCACGATCAGGAAGAAGCGATGTCGATGTCCGACCGCATCGGCGTCATGCAAGGCGGGCGCATCGCCCAGCTGGACACCCCCGAAGGTCTCTACGAGCGCCCGCAGAGCCGCGATGTCGCCGCCTTTGTCGGCAGCATGAACTTCCTCGACCTCGCCGCCGGACAAAACGATCCGCAGGTGGCGGGGCTGGGCCCCGTCGCCTATGAGGGGCCGGCTGTCGACGCGCCGCGCGCGCTGGCGCTGCGCCCCGAGTGGATCAGCCTGACCCCGGACCGTCCTGATCTGGCCAACACCCACCGCTGCACCATCCTCCAGCGCTCCTACTTGGGCGAACGCGCGCTGTGCATGGTGCGGATCGACGGGCTGGCCGAGCCGCTGCAGGTCAGCCTGCCGGGCACCCTGCCCGGTCTCGCCGAAGGCGCCACCGCATGGGCCGGCTGGTCGGCAGACCGCGGCGTACTGCTGGCCGACTGACCCGCCCCTATCCTTTCGACACTCAAGACCACGGAGGCACGATGACCCTGCGCCATCGCCACTCATTCATGCTCTATTCCTCCCGCGACGGCGGGTCCCTGGCCGATCAGGCCAAGACCCTCGCCGGGCTGGGCTACACCAACGTCGAGACCTTTCCCGACCTGCATGCCGATCCTGCCGCAGCCCGCGCCACGCTTGACGCCGCCGGGCTGGCAATCACCTCGGCGCATTTCGACGTCGCCGACATCACAGACGCCACGGAGACGGTGATTGCCACCGCCCGTAGCCTCGGCGCCAGCTTTGTCGTCGCGCCGTGGCTGGAACCCGAAGATCGTCCCGCCGACGCTGCCGGCTGGCAGGCGCTGGCTGCACGGCTGTCGACCGCCGCCGCGACGCTTGCCGAAGCGGGGCTGACGTTGTGCTGGCACAACCATGACTTCGAGTTCGACACGCTGCCCGACGGCTCGCTGCCGATGGAGCATCTGGCCGCCGCCCCCGGGCTGAAGCTGGAGCTTGATGCGGGCTGGCTGGTGCGCTGCGGGCAGGACCCGATGGCGTGGCTGGAACGCCTCGGCACGCAGGTGCGCATCGGCCACGTCAAGGACGTCGCAGCGCCCGGCACCACCGCCGAGGACGGCTGGGCCGATCCCGGTCACGGCATCGCACCCTGGGCGGCGATCTGGGACGCCTTCATGCGCCACGCCCAGCCCGAGCTGATGATCGTCGAGCATGACGAGCCCTCAGATTGGACGCGCTTTGCGCGCAACGCCCAGGCTACGGTGGCGCGGCTCGCAGAGACCGGGGTGGCGTCATGAGCCGCGGTATCGGGATCATCGGCTGCGGCAACATCTCCGAGACCTATCTCGCCAATGCGCCGCTGTTTGAAGAGTTTCACATTGCCGCCGTGGCCGACCTGTCGCCGCAGGCGGCGCGCGAAAAAGCGGCGGCACATGGCTGCGACGCCTGCGACTCCCCCGAGGCGCTGCTGGCGCGGGGCGACGTCGATATCGTGCTCAACCTCACCATCCCGGCGGCGCACGCGGCGGTGAGCACCGCGGCGCTGGAGGCGGGCAAACACGTCTACAGCGAAAAACCCCTTGCCGCGACGCTCGAGGATGCTGGCGCGCTGCTGAAGCTGGCGCGCGCGCGCGGGCTGCACCTGGGCTGCGCGCCCGACACCGTGCTCGGTCCGGCGGTGCAGACCGCAAAGTCGCTGATCGACGCAGGCCGGCTGGGCGAGATCACCGGCGGCACCGCCTTCTTCATGTCGCACGGCGTCGAAGATTGGCACCCCAATCCCGGCTTCTTTTTCCAGCCCGGCGGCGGGCCGGTGCTGGACATGGGCCCCTATTACATCGCGGCGCTGACCACGCTGGCCGGTCCGGTCCGATCCGTTCGCGCCACCGGCCGCAAGGGCAAGACCGAGCGCCGGGTAACCGCCCCCGGCCCGATGCAGGGCAAGATGGTGCCGGTCGAGACACTGACGCATGTGAACGCGCTGCTGAGCTTCGAAAGCGGTGCCGAGATGATCTTTGCCGCCAGCTGGGACGTGCAGCACCACGATCTGCCGCACCTCGAACTGCACGGCACCGAAGGCTCGGTGCAGGTGCCGGATCCGAATTATTTCGGCGGCACGGTGAAAATGGCGACCGAGCCGATGGTCTGGCAAGAGATCGACACGTCGGACATGCCCTTCGGCGCGCCTCACGGCTGGGTCGATTACCCCGATCTGGCCGACTATCGCGGCATGGGTCTGGCCGATATGTGCCGCGGCCTAGACGCGGGCAACGGGCCGACCTGCTCGGGCGAGGCGGGCTTTCACACGCTGGCGGTGCTCGACGCGATCCTGCGCGCGGCGCAGAGTGGGGAGACCATCCCCGTTCCGCCGACGCCCTGACCGACCGCCTAAGAGCGCACAAACCCTGCCCTGATACGCCTTGCGCGTTTCAGGGCGAACAGCGTTTTGCAGCTATGGATGACGGGAACAAGCGATCTGCAACGCCACAGTGCGCCCAGTGGCCCGCGGCCGCCGCGCCGGTGTTGCGGATCCTGCTTCGGTATCCTGCCGAGCCCCCCCGCCCCGCCTTGCACAACAATACCGAAGACGTGCAGCGCCACAGGTTATGAGGCTGTCCGGCGCAACATATTTCAGTTGTCTAATATTTCTAGCACGCTCGCCTCATGCTCAATTGACACGGCGAGGGCGCAGGCTAGACTCTCGATATGTCGGACAAATCAAACACAGCTGAGGTCGCCTTTGACACGCTCGCTGCGCCTGAAAAGCGCAAGAACGAGTCCATTGCCGATTGGCTCGGGCGCCAGATCGTCAGCGGTGTCTTCGCCGCGGGCGAGCCAATCCCGAAAGAGATGGATTTTCTGGCCCAGACCGGTATCTCGCGTGGCGCCTACCGCGAAGCACTGCGGCGCTTGGCGGGCAAAGGCATGTTGGTGACGCGTACCCGCAGCGGAACCCGGGTCACCCCGCACGAGCAATGGTCGCTTCTCGATCCCGACGTTGTGCGCTGGAGCTTCGAGAGCGGCACGCCGCCCGATTGGTATATCCGTGCGCTCTACGAGATGCGGGCGATGATCGAGCCGCCCGCCGCCGCCTTCGCCGCCGAGCGCCGCAGCGACGCGGATCTGCAACTCTTCCGCGACGCGCTGCATGCCATGCGGTATTGCGACATGACCGAGGACAGCTGGCACAATGCGGACGCCAGTTTTCACCGCGCCATCCTGATCAGCTCTCACAATCCGGTTCTTCTGTCTTTGGCGGCAGGGATCACCGCTGCCGTCGCGCATACCACCGCGTTTCGGTACCGTGACATGTCCAATCCGCACACCCGCAACCCGGTCGAGGAACATGCGGCCGTGTTCGAAAGGATCGAGAACCGCGACCCGGTGGGCGCACGCCGCCTGATGACCGAACTGGTGGACACGGCGCTGCTCGACTCCAAGGGCACAACCGTCTTCGATCTCGGGCTGCCAACGCTGAAGGTCTGAGCCGCCCTTCTCTTTCACCAACGACCTTGCCCCCCCGCTCCCGGCGCGCCCAAAGGCTGGCGCCGATCGGCAGGTCAGCGTCCGAACCGCGAGCCCACGCGGAAAAAAGCCCCCACCGACAAGCGGCGGGGGCACAGTCCGGGAACCGCGGCACCCGGGAGGATACGGAATGCTTCAGCCCTTCACGCCCGACGAGATCATCACGGCCTCGGTCACCCGCTTCTGGAAGATCAGATAGGCGATGACCACCGGCGCGGCCGCCAGCAGCGCGACCGACATGATCCGCGCATAAGCCACGCCGAAGGCGTCGTTGACCTGCGTGATGCCGACAGGAATGGTCATCATGTCCTCGGTGGTGATGACGAGGAACGGCCAAAGGAAGGCGTTCCAACTCATGATGAAGGTGATGATGCCGAGCGCCGTGGTGATGCCCCAGTTGAGCGGCAGGTAGACCTTGAAGAGCAGCGTGTAGTCGCCGCCGCCGTCGAGCACCACGGCCTCTTTCATCTCCTTGGGCACCGCATCGAAGAACTGCTTGTAGACAATGATCACCACCGGCACGACCAGCTGCGGCAGGATGATCCCGCCCCAGCGGTTGATCAGGTCGAGATCGTTCATCAGCACGAACTGCGGCACCACCAGCGCCTGCGCCGGAACCATGAAGCTGGCCAGCACCACGCCGTAGAGCAGGCGGCGACCGGCGAACTGCATCTGGCTGAGCGCATAGGCGCACATCATGCCGGTGAGCAGCACCACCGCGGTGATGATCACCGAGGTGCCGATGGAGTTGATGTACCAATCGACCAGCGAGGTATTGAACAGCGCATCCACGTAGGACGACAGATTGAACTCATCCGGGAAGAACCCCGCCGCGTCCGACACCACCCGGTTCTCCGAGCGGATCGAGGTGACGAAGGCCCAGTAGAGCGGGAAGATCCAGATCAGCCCGGCGACCAGTGTCGTGCCCGTGAGGGCGAGGTTTTCGAAACGTCTCTGCCGGGTCATTTGTCCTTCCCCCCGATGCGCAGGATCTGGAATTGCAGCACCGAGATCACCACGATGATCAAGAACAGCACAAGCGAGATGGCCGCCGCGTAGCCGCCATTGTTCAGCTGGAAGGCCTCGCGGTAGACCATCAGCAGCAGCACGTAGCTGGAGTTGAACGGCCCGCCTTCGGACAGAAGATAAATCTGGTCGAAAATCTTCAGCTGCAGGATCAATTGCAGGGTCAGCACCAGCGCGGTCACTGGCCAGAGCAGCGGCCATGTCACCTTGAAGAACAGTTGCTTGCGTGTCGCGCCGTCGAGCTTGGCCGCCTCGTAAAGCTCTTCGGGGATGTTGCGCAGACCGGCGAGGAACAGCAGCACGTTGAAGCCGTTGGTCCACCAGATCGTCACCACCGCAACCGCGGGCATCACCCAGAAGGGGTTTTTGAAGACGGGCACGGGCTTGCCGGTGAAAAACTCGATGACCGGCTGCAGGATGCCGAACTGAAAGTCGAGCATCCAAGCCCAGATCTGCGTGACGACCGAGACCGGCAGCACATAGGGCATGAAGAACATCACCAGCGCCAGCGCCTGCATACGCCCCGACAGCCGGTTCACCGCCAGCGCGATGATCAGGGCGATCACCGTCGTCGGGATCACCGTCAGCAGCACGAAGTAACCGTTGTTGATCAGCGACTTGTAGAAAAGCTTGTCGGACAGCAGCCGCGCGTAGTTGTCGAGGCCCACCCATTCGCCGCCGCCGATCAGCGGCGCGTCGGTGAAGCTCATGCGGACCACCTCGATCACCGGATAGGCGAAGACCAGCGCGAAAATCGCCACGAAGGGCAGGATCAGCGAATATGCCACCAGCCTGTGCCGTGACCGGTTCCGGATCATGGCCATGTCGTCAATTCTCCTCCCAGAGGGGTATTCAGCCCCCGCGCCTATGCGCGCGCGGGGGCCGTGGCGCGGGGGGCGCCTCAGTTCATCCGGCTTTCCAGCTCGGACTTCACCTGCTCAATCGCGTCTTCGGGCGACAGGTAGCCGTGCATGGCCGGCGAGATGATGTTGACGGCGGCGTCATAGGCGGGCGAGGCCACGCCGGCGACTTCGCTGCGCGGATCATAGGTCGCACCATCGGCCAGCGACGAGTAGGTCGCGTTCGGCTCCATGGTCTTAAACGCGTCGCTCTCGGCCACCGGCTTGTAGGCCGGGATGTGACCCGCATCGGCCCATTGGATCGCGTGTTTCTCCATCCAGCCGATCACCTGCATGACCGCCTCGCGCTTCTCGGGAGCCATCTCCTCGTCGCCCTGCACCGGGATCGCCCAGGCATGGCTGTCGGCCCAGGTGGTCTGGGTGTCCATCAGCTTGGGGATCTCGACCGCCCCCCATTCGAAGCCGAGGTCACCGCTGGCTTCGAGGTCCTTCATCGTCGGCACTTCCCAAACGCCGTTCAGCTGGAACGCCGACTTGCCCGCGGTGAAGAGCGCCACCGAAGCCTCGTAGAGCGCCTGCTCGGGCTGCCAGCCCTGCTCGTGCCAATTGGTCATGATCTCGACCGCCTGCACGGCCTTCTCGGCGCTGTCGCCGGGCAGCACTTCGCCGTCGTCCGAGATCAGCGTACCGCCAAGCTGCGAAAGCAGCGTGTAGAACACGCGGTAGGTGCCGCCGTCGTCGCCGGTGGCATAGGTGACCGGGCTTTCCGAGCCATTGTCGGCGGCGGCCTGCATGGCTTCCTCGAAGTCGGCAAGGCTCTCGATGCCGGTCAGTTGGCCTTCCTCGTCGAGAAAACGCGTCCCCTCAAGGTACGACTTGTTGTAGTAGAGCACGATGGAATGGATATCGAAGGGCACTGCGTAGAGCGTACCGTCGGGCCCTTTGGCCGCGTCGAGCGAGCTGGCGAAGAAATCACTTTCACTGAGGCCCGCGGCCTCGAGATCGGCGTCGGTGATCGGGGTAAGGACCCCTTCGCTGAGGCCGAGCGGCATGCGCGACAGGTGGTAGGTCATCAGGTCCGGGCCGCGGCCCACGGCGGCGGACGTGCGCACCTTGGTGTAGAAGGGCACGCCCCATTCCAGCGTGGTGCCCTCGATCTGCACGTCGGGGTGTTCCTCGTTGAACTGCTCGATCAGCGCCTTCATGCGCACGCCGTCACCACCGGCGAAGAAATCCCACCAAGTGACGGTCTGCTGCGCGAAGGCGGGCATGCCGATACCGGCAAGCGCCGCGATTGCAGAGACCTGTGCCAATGTCTTCAGTTTCATTCGGTCCTCCTCCTTGACCGTGAGGCGAAAGGCGCCTCGTCCTGTTTGGGTCCGCCCTCCAGCAGACCCTATCGAAGCCTCTGCCCTTCGGGCGTGAAGGCAAAAACCTTGTCCGGGTCTGCGCCGATATTGAGCCGCTGGCCTTCGAGTCGCTCGCGGCTGCCGCGCCGCTCGAAGACGATGTCCGCCCCAGAAGCCGAGCGCGTGTGGAGATAGGAGTTGCCGCCCAGCTCCTCGGCCACCTCCACCGTCACCGGCAAGCCGCCGGTTTCAGTCGGGACGAGATGCTCGGGCCGGACGCCCAGCACGACGCGGCTGCCCTCGGCTGGCTTAGGCCCTTGCAGCGCCGCGCGCAGCACGCCCTCCTCGGCCTGAGCGGTGATGGAGCCGGTGTCGCTGCTGGTGACCACGGCGTCGACAAAATTCATCGCCGGAGAGCCGATAAACCCTGCAACGAAGCGGTTGTCGGGATCGTCGTAGAGATGCAACGGACGCCCTGCCTGCATCACGTGGCCGCCCTTCAGCACAAAGATGTCGTCAGCCAGCGTCATCGCCTCGACCTGATCGTGGGTGACGTAGATCATCGTCGCGCCGATCTGCCGGTGCAGCCGTGTCAGTTCGAGCCGCATCTGCACCCGCAGTTCGGCGTCGAGGTTCGACAGCGGCTCATCGAACAGGAACACCTCGGGCTCGCGCACGATAGCGCGGCCGATGGCGACGCGCTGGCGCTGGCCGCCCGAGAGCGCCGAAGGTTTCTTGTCGAGATGATCCGTCAGTTGCAGGATCCGCGCCGCCTCGCGCACCTTTTCCTCGCGCTCGTGGCGCGGCGCACGGGCAAGACGCAGCGAGAAGCCCATGTTTTCGGCCACCGACAGGTGCGGGTAGAGCGCGTAGCTCTGAAACACCATGGCGACGCCGCGCTTGGCGGGCTCCACATGTGTCACGTCGCGCCCGCCGATCTCGATGGTGCCGCCGCTGCTTTCCTCCAGCCCGGCAATCATGCGCAGCAAAGTGGATTTGCCGCAGCCCGAGGGGCCGACGAAGACCCCGAACTCCCCCTTCGGAACCTCCAGCGACACGTCTTTGATGACGTCATGCGCCCCGAAGGATTTCTTCACGCCTGTTAGCTTCACGCCCGACATGGCTTACACCTTAAGCCGGACGACATGGTAGGACAGCGGCGCGAGCGAGCCGCCAAGCGTGCCGTCCTCGACCGCAACGCCACTGCCCTGCGCCGGGGCGATGGCCTCGCTGTCCGGCCCGTTCGTCGCGCGCAGATCGTGGCCCGCCATCACCTGATGATCCAGCACCGAAGCGCCCTCGAAGCCGGTCAGCGCCAGCCGCAGATCGGCGGTTTCGGTCAGGTGCCGGTTAACGATGAACAGGGTGACGGTGCCGCCCGCCGGGTCATGGGTCGCCGCCACGTCGAGATACGGCACATCGTCGGCCACCGCGCAGTCATAGGTCGGCCCGTCCACCGAGACCCGCAGCGCGGTGCCGCGTCCGTAAAGCGAGGCAAGCTGGTAGGGCCAGTAGATCGACTGCCGCCAAGCCTTGCCGCCTTTGTCGGCGCGGATCGGCGCGATGACATTCACCAGCTGCGCGATACAGGCGATCTTCACCCGGTCCGAGCGGCGGATGAACTCGTTGAGCAGGCAGGCGACGAACAGCGCGTCCTCGAAATTGTAATCCTCTTCCAGCAGTTCCGGCGCTTCCGGCCAGTCCCAGCTTTTCCAGTTCTCGGAGTCCTGCTGACGCTTGTGGTACCAGACGTTCCACTCGTCGAAGCAGATGTGGACGTCGTTCTTGGCCCGCTTCTTGGCCTTCACGAAGTCGATCACCCCGGCAATGGACTGGATATAGCGGCCCGTCTCCTCGACCTTGCCGAAGAAGTTCAGCGTGTCGTTGCTGGAGTTGCCAAAATACTTGTGCAGCGAGATGTAGTCGACGTTCTCGTAACACTCTTCGAGCACGCCGCGCTCCCAGTCGGGATAGGTCGGCATCTCGTCGTTGGACGAGCCGCAAACGATCATCTCGGCACCGGGGGTGAGCTGGCGCAATGCCTTGGCGGTCTCGTCGGCAAGGCGGCCGTATTCCTTGGCCTCCTTGTGGCCGATCTGCCAAGGGCCGTCCATCTCGTTGCCAAGGCACCACATCTTCACGTTGTAGGGCTGTTCCACGCCGTGGCTGCGGCGCAGATCGGACCAATGCGTCCCGGACGGGTGGTTGACGTATTCCATGAAGTTGCGCGCGTCCGAGATCCCGCGCGAGCCGAGGTTGACCGCCAGCATCATGTCGATGCCAAGATCTTCGGCCCAGACCGCGAACTCGTTGATCCCGACCTGATTGCTTTCCTTGCTGCGCCACGCAAGGTCGAGCCGCACCGGACGATCCTCCTTCGGCCCGATCCCGTCCTCCCAGTTGTAGGCCGAAACGAAGTTGCCCCCCGGGTAGCGGATGGCGGGGATTTTCAGATCCCGCACCATCTGCGCCACGTCCCGGCGGAAGCCATGCTCGTCCGCCTGTGGGTGCCCCGGCTCGTATATACCGGAATAGATGGCCCGGCCCATGTGTTCGATGAACGCGGCATACAGCCTGTCGTCGATCTGTGCGATTTCAAACGCGCGATGGATGGCAGCAGTGACCCGCATCCGACTCTCCTCCTTATTTGTCCTACAAAAGACAACCTAAGAGCAGAGCTGTCAACAGGCGCGCGTCGCGCTCGCGCTGCTCTGCGGGTCAACGCAATCCATTAGGCGCGCCGTGCGATGGGGCAAGCGGCTCAGGCCTCCATTGGAAATCAACGCGTTAGACAAGCTTTGGGTGCCCGCTTGATAGCCGCCCGAGGCCGACTTCACATCTGCCCGCGAACTCGTGCACGGGCGCGGCGCAGCAACGCAGGCCTGCGCGTCTGATCACGATACCGCTGCGCGCAACCCGCCAGTTCTTACCGCGGCCAGTGCTCACCGCGAAAGCAGCGATGATCTTTCGGGAGAAACCGCCGCAGACGCGCCATCCGCGCGTCTGCGGCCCAATAGGGTGTTGACCGTCGGGATCTCCTAGCCAAGCCCGAACCATCGCCTAGGCTCAGGACTCGTTCTCCTTCAAAGCCAGAAGATTACGGTCGCAGCGAGTGCGATTGCTGAGAAGAAGGCTTGTGGGCAGCGGTCGTACCGGGTCGCAACCCTCCTCCAGTCCTTGAGCCTGCCGAACATGATCTCGATCCGGTTGCGCCGTTTGTATC